>NZ_JBITGJ010000039.1:0-77269 GCF_044456925.1 Streptomyces sp. NPDC050743 | reverse complement strand
AGGGCCTCCAGGGCAGCCCGCAGGGTCTCGCCCACGAACTCCATCCGGTTCAGCGTCCGCACCGCCGCGAGCACGTGGGTGGAGTCGGTCCGCTGACGGCCCCCCGCACGCAGCAGCCCGATCCCGGAGATTCGCTCAAGGACCAGGTCCAGGACCTTCTCCTCCAGACCATGCTCGATCAGCCGGGCACGGAAATCGCACAGCACGGAGAAGTCGAACCCCGGATCGTCCAGCTCAAGACCGAGGAGGAACTTCCAGTCCATCCGGGCCCTCACCTGGTCAGCGGCCTGCCGGTCGGTGAGCCCTTCGGCATACTGCAGCACCGACACCAGCGCCAATGCCCCGGGCGAGACCGCCGGCCGTCCCCGGCCGGGGAACGCCTCGGCGAAGGACTCGTCCTCGAACAGCGGACCGAGCGCCTCACGAACACGGACCGCAAGCGTCCCCTTCGGAAACGAAGCCCGCACCACCCGCGCAGTCAGCTCCGGCACCCCGCGATCAGCCCGCGGCTCCAGCGACATACAACCCCACCCTCGATCGACAAACATGCCGATCATGGCAGGCCTGCACACTCACCATCACCGTTTCACGGATTTCCCAACGGAGTCCTGAAGGGAGGGGATGCCTCACCCTCCAGGGCTGAGCGGGGATTTACGGCTCAGGCCGCCACCGGAGCCGGCGGCCCCGGTGGTCTTACGCCCTCGGCACCGTCCGGGTTCCAACCTGCCCGGACCAGCATCACGCGGGCGGAGTTCTTGTCCCTGGGGGACACCGCTCCGCACACGGTGCAGGCATACGTTCTCATCGACAGAGGCAGTGCGTGCTTGGTTCTCGCTCCGCACGTGGCACAGTCCATCGTGGTGTGCGCCGGGTGCACGAGACGGACCTCCCGCCCGTGCTTGCGGCCCATCTCGCACAGGGCACGCTTCGTCGCGGCGATGGCGGCATCGGCCGCCTTGCGGGCCATGGTCGTCTTCGCCAGGAACCTCGGCCTGAAGTCCTCCACCGCAACCCCGTCGTGGCCGCGCATCACGGACTTGGCCCACTTGCGGGCGGTGTCCTCACGCTGCCGGGCCACCTTCTTGTGCAGCTTCGCCGCCTGGGCCTGGGCCTTGCGGTAGCCGGCGGATGCGGGCTGTCCCTTGGGAGGCCGGCGCCGGGCCATCATCCGCTGGTACCTCGCCAGCCGCTGCGCGGCCCGCCTGCCGTGCTCGGCATGGGGGAGATCGTAGGCGTCGTCGGTGGTGGTGGCGGTCTCCTTCACACCCCAGTCCACCCCGAGCACGCGCCCCGTGCGGGCGAGCGGTTCACTCTGCGCGGCAACGACGAAGGACACATACCAATGTCCGAGCGTGTCCTGGTACACCCGCACACTCGACGGGTCGGCCGGAAGGGGCCGCGACCACACCACCGTCACCACGATCTGGCCCGCAAGGTGCAGGCGGCCGTCCTTGAGGCGGAAACCGCGCTTGGTGTAGTTGAGGCTGGGCCGCGCCTCACGCTTCTTCTTGAAGCGGGGCATCTGGGCCCGGCGCTGCTGCGGCAACCGATCCTTGATGTCCTTCAGCGCTTTGGCACGGGACCTGGCGAAGTCCCGAATCACCTGCTGCTGCGGCACGCTCGCGCCCTCAGCCAGCCACGGCGTCACCCCGCGGGCCTGGGTCAGCATCCTGTCCAACTGCCCCGGACCGCAGGTCACCTTCTCGCCCGTCGCCCGGCCCTGCACGTGGACCTGCTGGGACTTCGCGACGCATTCGTTCCAGATCCAGCGGCAGCGATCCCACTCGGCTTCGAGCCGGCGCCTGGCCGTGTTCGACAGGCGCACACGGAAGGTGTACCGGGCATGCCCGGTGTCCTTCGTGGTCGCCTCCGTCGTCATGCATCCGAACCTACCCGAGAGCACTGACAGTTGAGAGCTCTCGATGATCGTGGGCGACGTCACCGCCGTGCGGGGCGGACGCCGGATCGCCCTGACGGCGATCCAGCTATCCCTGCCCTGCTCCGCAGGAGTCCGATTCCTCCCCGGCCTGAAGGCCGGGGCATCCTCGGAGGAACCCGGTGAACCGCCCGGGCGCCCGGTCGGCCACCCACCGCAGCGGCAATCAAGGATCTCGTACTGCGACTAGCGTCCGCGATGGGGCCATGGGCGAATCCAACGTGAGCTGGCGCGGCTCGGGCACCAGTCAGCCAGTCGCGTGCGGCTGCGTACCCACACATCCCGGCAGCCCGGTGCGTGTTGAGAGGGTGGTACGCGAGCTGATGCCCGTTTTGCTATTTCGGTTGGGTGCAGATCCCTTCAGGGAACTGCACCTTTACGGATAACTGGAACATCGCAGGTCGCGCTCCCCCGGCGCTGCGGCCAGGCGTGGCACGTTACTCCTCGTCGATGGTCTGCAGCTCGACGGGCCGATCGGCCACGTCCACCGTCTGCGGCGTGGCCAGCAGCTTGTTCAGCCCAAGGGTCAACTGCACGACGAACACGCTCAGTAGGACGGCCAGGGCTATTCGGACCAGGCTGTAGCCGGCGTCGACGTTCGCCGCGGTCTCGTAGTCGCCGGGCGTTTGGAGGTTGGAGTTGGTCACGAACGAGACGTAGACCGCGGCGAAAACCGACAGGAACCACGCGCCGTAGGTCCAGACGACTCCGCGGCCGCCTGGCAGGGCCCTGATCCATCCCAGCCCGATGTCGGCGCGTGACATGGCGTTCGCGTGGCCGGCGCGCGCCCACCGCTGGTAGGCGTACAGAACTGCCATGAAGACTACGAAGCGCAACATGCTCGTGGTGTTGATCGTTTGGAGTGCGCTGTGCAAAGCCTGCCGGTCATAGCCGTTGTCAGCGGCGGCCAAGGCCCATTGGTGGGCCCGCGTGCGCTCGGCGTAGAACCGCACGGCCTCGGTGACGATGGATACCGCGGCTGCGGCCAGTACCATAAGCAGTGGGCCCGACAACGAGACCCGCCCGGGACTCACCTTGGACTGGACCAGCAACGCCGCCTTGTCGTTGCGCCCCCGACGCTGAGGCGGCTTCGACAAGTCGCTCTCCTGCTGACAGACCGGACACAGTCCTTTGATCCCGTCAAAGGCAACTCCACGCTGCCGACACTTCCGGCACGTCAGTAGCATCCCGCGCCCCCTCCTTGCTTGATCGCGGTTGAATTGAGCGCCGCATCCTATTGGGCCCGCCAGAGAGGCGTCGATACCTCCAACGCAGTGAAGATCGAGAATGGGTGCAGATCCCCTGAGGGGAGTTGCATCCATTTCGGCCGGCGCGGGCGGCCTGGCCGTGGGTCGATGGACGGCTACGGCCGCGGCCGGGTGAACAATCCCTGCTCGGTCTCGATCAGAATCCCGCGCTCGGCCAGCCGCTTGAGCTTCAGGCGGACGTTGTTCACGTGGTCGGGCGCGATCTGCACGTCCATCGCCTCGCACGCCGCCCGCGCCGGCAACGGGGAATCGGCCGCGGTGAACACCACCATGATCTCCTGATAGGCCGGATGGTCCGGCAGCTTCGGGGCCTGCGACGCGGGCGACTGCGGATCGGCAGCTCCAGCAGCGTCTTGCGGGTGATCCGGATTTCCTCGGCGGCCGTGTCGAGCCCGTCCGGCAGCCCGGTCAGCTCCACGATCTTCTCTCGGGTCGCCCTCGGCCTGCGCGGCAATCTCCCGAGCCCGCTCCTCCGGTCGTGCCAGTACCGTCCCCAAGGTCAGCTCGCCGCCGGTTGCGCCGCGCCATGCGGGGGCGGAGGTCCCGGTCAGCATCCTCGACATGCGGTCGCTCATGGCGCCTGATGGACCCGGCGGAGGTCTTCGCCGCCGGCGTTCGCCTGAGGGTCAGATACGGCATGCCGGTGCGCGCGAGGATCCTGGCCATCTGTCGCCGTCGCGCTGATCATCGGCACTGCCGAGCTGCTGGGCCTGCTCGCCGACAAGGCCGGCCTGCACGGCGCGTTCTGGGACTGGGTCGGCGGCCTGGACCTCAATATCATCGGCTTCGTCATCGTCGGCCTCTTCTTCGCCACGTGGGCTACTGCCCTGGCCGTGTGGAAGTTCGGCCGGATCGAGGAGAAGTGGAGCGCTCGGCTGCGGCCGGCCGAGCAGCAGGGCGACTGACGGCAATTGACACGTGAGCTCGGCGGATGCAGCCCCAACCGTTTCGCCGGAAGAGTGGACGGGGCCGCCGGCACAGCTGTGTCACCCAGTGGACGGGAGTCGGGCGAGGATATGGCTGAGGAACTCCTCGCCGGCGAGCTGGGCCACGACGCGTACCGGTACCGGTGTCCCAGCGTGTGGTGGCTGCCGTGCCGCAGGTGCGGAACGCCAGGTCTCGTAGCGCCAGGCCCTCTGCTGGGCGTCGGCCCCAAGGCGGAGTACCCCACCACGACGTCCCTCTGTCTCCCGGCACCCTCCTGGCCCTCTACACCGACGGACTCATCGAAATCCCCGGCAGCGACCACGAAACCGCCCTCGCCGACCTCGCGGCAGTGCTCTCCAAAGCCACCGGCCCGCTGGACGACGTCGCCGACACACGTCTCGCCTACGCCCAGCCATCAGGAGACCGCCCCGACGACACGGCCCTCCTGCTGGTGAAGATCTACTGAGGCCTGCGCCGGCGCTGCCGCGACGGCTGGACCTCGCCGGAGGGCGACAGCCGGGCCGCGCACCTGCGCAGGGGGATCAAGCGCGGTTGGGCTTGTACTGGGGGCCGAGAACGGCGACTGCCTTTTTGAGCTCTTCGCCGACGTCGTCGAGACGATCCGCGTCTGCGGGGTCGATCGCTGCACTGATAGCCGCTATCGGACTGCCGTCGGATGCCAACAGGGGCGTGGCCACGGCAAAGGCGTCCTTGAACGTGACTCCGCGGTTGAAGGCGAGTCCGCGGGAGCGGATCTCGGGGAGCTCGGCGAGGAACTGCCGGACCTCTCCTGCCTGCTCCGCGCTGGCCAGCTCCAGGAGCCGGTACATCTCCTCGTCGGGGACGTTGGCGAGCAGTGTCTTGCCGGCAGCGGTCGTGTAGAGGGGGCGGCGGGCGTGGGTGCGCGCGACGAACGTCAGACCGGGTGACTCCTGACCGGCATGGTCGGTGTAGACGAGGGCGTCCCCGACGCGCACCCCGGCGAGGACAGTGCAGCCGAGGACCTTGCTCAACTCGGCCAGCAAGTTGTGGTCGAGTGAAAGGGCGGCCAGCTTGTTCGCGCGCGCGGCGAGGATGAAGGGCCCTGGTCCGAGGTGGAACCGGCGGTCGTCCTCGATGAGATAGCCGCGAGCGAGAAGGCCGTTGGTCAGCTCCTGAACCGAGCTCTTCGCCGCGTCCAGGGTGGCTGCCAGCTCAGCCAGCGTCACGCCCCGCGGGCTCAGGGCCACGGCTTCGAGGATCCCGATCACTCGGTCGACCGTGCGATGCGGGCGGACGGGCATGCGCCGATGTTAGCACCGCCCTCCCGAAAAAAGTCCGTGCACACGTCTTGTCAGAGAGACGTGGATCACCTTAGCGTCCCTGCCATCCGGAAATACGGCCTGACGTACGAAAATACGTACGACACCTTGCGTGATCGCATGTCCCGGAATATCAGCACTCGCACCGAAAGGCCCGAAACATGACCGCACCCGTCTCTCCCGGCGTGGCCATCACCGGCAGCGGCGCCCCGCTGCCGCTGGTCGCTCTGCCGCAGGGTGAGCTCCTGACCGTCAACATCGACCAGATCCCGCTGCTCAAGGATCTCGTCGGCCCCGGCATTCACATCCAGACGCTGCGCCTGGACCCCGAGCGCGGCGAGTGGGTGTTCCTGGCCACCTTGGCGCCCGGTTGCAAGCTGCCGCTCCACTACCACACCGGTCCGGCTCAGGTGTGGACGATCCAGGGCCGCTGGCTGTACCACGAGTACCCCGACCAGCCGCAGACCGCGGGCTCCTACCTGTACGAGCCCGGCGGCTCGGTGCACACCTTCTACTGCCCCGAGGACAACACCGAGGACACCGTTGCCCTGGCCTGGATCGAGGGTGCGCAGGTCAGCTTCAACGAGGACGGCACCTTCCACTCGGTCATGGACGCGGTGACCCTCCAGCACCTGACCGAGACCGGGGCGGAGACGCAGGGCACCGGACCGATCCCCTACATCCACGGCGGCGGCGCCGGTGTGATCAAGCCCTGACCGGCAAAGGAGCAGCCATGCGACCGGCGTTCGACGGCATCCGGGTCCTGGAACTGGGCCAGATCTACAACGGCCCCTACTGCGGGCTTCTGCTCGCACAACTGGGCGCCGACGTCATCAAGGTCGAGCCACCCGGCGGTGAGCCACTGCGCTTCCGCTCGCACGAGCCCATCGAGTCCCACGAGTTCGTGATGCTCAACTCCAACAAGCGCAGTGTGGTGCTCGACCTGAAGACCGACGCCGGTCGCCAGGCGCTCCTCGACCTGGTCGGGACCGCCGACGTGCTCATCGAGAACTACGCGCCCGGCACGATGGAGCGCCTCCAACTCAGCCCGGAGCGGCTCCTGGAACACAACCCGCGTCTGGTCGTGGCCTGCGGCAAGGGCTACGGGTCCACGGGCCCGTACGCCCACATGTCGGCCATGGACATCACCGTGCAGGCGATGTCCGGAAGCGCCTCGGCCACCGGAGTGCCCGACGGGCCGCCGACCAAGGCCGGCGCCGCGTTCGTGGACTTCTCCGGCGGCATCCACCTGTTCGGGGCGATCAGCGCGGCCCTGTTCCAGCGCGAGCGCACGGGACGGGGGCAGATCGTCGAGGTCTCGATGCACGACACCATCTACCCGATGCTGGCATCCAGCCTCGGCGGCCTGCACAACCACCCCGAACGGCAGCTTCCCGAGCGCACCGGGAACCGGCATACGGGTATGGCGGTCGCGCCGTACAACATCTACCGGACCAGCGACGGATGGCTGGCGATCATCTGCATCGCCGAGCGGCACTGGCGCGGCGTGGCGACCGCACTGGGCCGGCCCGAGCTGATCGACGACCCCAGGTTCCGCACGCAGAAGGACCGGGTCGCCCACATCGACGCGGTCGACGAAGAGGTCTCCTCCTGCACCAGGACCCGGACGCGTGCCGAGCTGGTGCGGGACCTGCAGGCCGCCGGTGTGCCCTGCGCGCCGGTGAAGTCGATCCGCGAGATCGACTCGGACGAGCATCTGATCGAGCGCGGCATGATCCAGTACGTCGAGCACCCGGCCCGGGGCCGGGTGCCGGTCCCAGGATGCCCCCTGAGGCTCAGCGACTCACCGGTGGACCCGCTGCGGGCCGCGCCGCCGCTGGGCCGGTCGACACGGGAGGTTCTCGCGGAGCTTCCCGGCCACGCGAATGCGGCCGGCGAAGCCGGCACCCAGATCAACGGTGAGGATCCCCGGCATGTCCTTCACACCTGAACCCGGCACTCCGCTGGCGGAGTACTACGCCCAGACCCAGCCGCGGACCGGAGCTGTCCTCACACGCCGGAGCCTCGGCACGCTGGACGCGGTGACCATCGGCCGCTACGCACTGACCATCGGCGCCACGGACCCGGTCCACTACGACGCGGCGGCCGCACGCTCGGCCGGGTACGCGGATGTCGTGGCGCCACCGAACATGCTCGCCGCGATCGTGGAGTGGGGCATCGGCACCCCGGAGGCGCAGCTCCAGCCCGACGGAACCCCCGTCGGCGGTGACACACCCCTCGGTGACGGCGCCCTGGGGCTGCGCGTGATGGGCGCTGGCGAGGAGATGGAGCTGGTCTCTCCCGTGACCGCGGGGACGGAGGTGGTCCTCGAGGCCACCCTGGAGGCGGTCACCCCCAAGCAGACCCGCTCCGGCACCTGCGTGTTCGTCACCACCATCAACACGTTCATGTCCGCCGAGGGTGCCGTCCTCAATCGCAACCGGCGCACCGTCGTACTGCGCAACCCCTTGCAGGAGTCGTAGTGTCCATCAGCTTCCAGGCCGGGGACATGCTCCCCCGGCTCAAGCACACGGCCACGCCCTTTCAGCTGTTCCGCTACAGCGCGGTCACCTGGAACCCGCACCGCATCCACTTCGACGACCGCTATGCACGAGAGGAGGGCCACGGCTCTGTCGTGCTGCACTCCCACCTGCGGGCGGCGCTCGCCCTGCGCTGCGTCACCGAGGGTCTCGGACCGGAGTGGCGCGTGACGAAAGTCGCCTACCGCCTGCGCAAGCCCGCCTATGCGCCGGCCAACCTGGTCTACACCGCCCGGGTGACGCAGGTCGAGGGTGACCGCATGACCCTCGAGCTGGTCGAGGAGCACCCCTCCGGCGAGGTGGGGTTCGAAGGGACGGTACGGGTCAGCAGGACCGGGGGCGAGAACACCGGCGGTCTTGGTACCTCTACACCGAAAGAGTCGGCATGACGTCAGCATCAGTACCGGGGCAGCGTCCCCTCCGCGTCGGGAACTGCTCCGGCTTCTACGGCGACCGCGCATCGGCCATGGCCGACATGGCCCGAGCGGGCGGCATCGACGTCCTCACCGGTGACTACCTCGCCGAGGTCACGATGCTGATCCTCGGCAAGGCGCGCGCCAAGGACAGCACGAAGGGCTACGCGACCACCTTCCTGCAGCACCTCGACGCGGCGCTCGAGCACCTCGTCGCGAACGGGATCAGGCTCGTGGTCAACGCCGGAGGACTCAACCCCGCCGGGCTGGCCGCCGCGACCCGTGAACTGGTCGCACGCCACGGTCACGACCTGCGGGTCTCCCACATCGAGGGCGACGACGTCTTCGGCAGCCTCGACGATCTGCGGCAAGCGGGCCATACCCTGCCCCACCTGACGACCGGTCAGCCGCTGTCGGACTGGCCGCACCAGCCGCTGACGGCCAACGCCTACCTGGGCGGATTCGGCATCGCGCGCGCCCTCCGCAACGGCGCCGACATCGTCGTCACCGGCCGCGTCACCGACGCCTCGTTGGTCGTCGGGCCGGCCGCCTGGTGGTGGGGATGGACGCCTGACGACCACGACGCCCTGGCCGGCGCGGTCGCCGCCGGACACGTCATCGAATGCGGGCCACAGGCGACCGGCGGCAACTTCTCCGGGTTTCGTACCGTGCCCGACCTCGTGGAGCCGGGGTTCCCGATCGCCGAAATCGCCGCGGACGGCTCCTCGGTGATCACCAAGAACCCGGGCACCGGCGGTGTGGTCACCCATGACACGGTCACCGCCCAACTGCTCTACGAGATCGGTGAGCCCGCCTATCTCAACCCGGACGTGACCGCCCACCTGGACACCGCCACGCTGACTGGCCTCGGCGAGGACCGCGTCCGGATCAGCGGCGTGCGGGGCTCAGCGCCACCCGAGACGACCAAGGTCGCGATCACAGGGGTGGGAGGCTGGACGAACAGCGCGATCCTCGCGCTCACCGGCACGGACCTCGACGCGAAGGCCGCCCTGGTCGAGCGATTCGTCCACCGCTACGCCGAGGCCGCCGACGGGCTCGACGCGGTCGCCGTCGAGCGCATCGGGCAGGCCCAGCACGACCCCGACACCCAGAACGCGGGAACCGAGCTGCTCAGGATCACCGTGCAGGGGACGCAGCAGGCCGCCGGGCGCGCCTTCTCCTCGCGCGTGGTGGAGCTGGCTCTGTCCAGCTACCCCGGGCTGTACTCCCTTGGCCCTCCGCAACCGGGGTCCGCGTTCGGTGCCTACTGGCCCGCACTGCTCGACCAGCGGACGCTTCATCACACGGTCCATCACCACGACGGCACGACGGAGACCATCGCCCCCGGCAACCCGGACGACACCGGTGGCGAGGTGACGCCGCGGGCCGAGCCGGCGCTCCCGCCGCAACCGGTGCCTGCACCACGGACGGACGAACTCATCGTCGCCCCACTCGGTGAGATCGTGCACGCCCGCTCCGGCGACAAGGGCGGCGACGCGAACCTCGGCGTCTGGGTACGCGACCGTGAGGCATGGGACTGGCTCAAGTCCACCCTCACCATCGACGAGCTGCGGCGCCTTCTTCCCGAAACGCGCGAACTGGAGATCTCACGCTACGAACTCCCCCACCTGGGCGCGGTCAACTTCCTCATTCGAGGACTGCTCGGGACCGGCGCGACCTCGACACTGCGGCTGGACGCGCAGGCCAAAGCGCTCGGCGAATGGCTGCGCTCACGGAGCATCAAGGTGCCGCGATCTCTGGTGCCGGCCGCGCCGTGGAGGCGTTCGCGGAGCGTGGCGCCGCCGGACGGGGCCGGGATCCTGCCGCGGCTGCGCAGTTCCGGGACGACCAGGTCGACGAAGTCGGCGAAGGTGCCAGGGGTGGTGGCGTAGACGAGGTTGAAGCCGTCGAACCTCGGCGCCTCCGTGGGAGCGGGGGACTGGTGATGCCCAGCAGCCCGGGGTCCGACAGTTCGTCGAGTTCTGTGCACGGCAGAACGCGTTCGGCCTCGCGCAGGGCGGCCTCGCGGGCGAACTTGGCGGGCCGGCTCGGCGGCGACGGCGACCGCCTCGGCGTCATCGGCGATCACATGGGTCATCGCGCGCTCCCGGCACCGGCGAAGGGGACCTGGGCGGCGGGGGCCACCTGCTGCCCGTACGGGTGCCGCCACAGACCCTGCGCCTGAAGCTTCGGCAGAACGCCCTCGCCGAACCAGTACGCCTCCTCCAGATGCGGATAGCCGGAGAAGATGAACTCCTCGACGCCCAGGGCCGCGTACTCCTTGATCCGCTCGGTGACCTCCTCGTGGCTGCCGACCAGAGCCGTGCCCGCTCCGCCGCGTACCAGCCCGATACCGGCCCACAGGTTGGGATGGATCTCCAGCCCGTCGCGACTTCCGCCACTGTGCAGGGCGAGCATGCGCTGCTGCCCTTCGGACTCGCTGCGGGCGAGCCCGGCCTGCACCGACTTCACCGTCTCCGGATCGAAACCGTCCAGGAGCCGGTTCGCCTCCGCCCAAGCCTGCTCGGACGTATCGCGCGTGATGACGTGCAACCGGATCCCGAACCGGATATTGCGGCCCTCCTTGGCGGCCAACCCCCGGATCCAGGCGATCTTCTCGGCGACGGCGGTGGGCGGCTCACCCCAGGTGAGGTAGACGTCGACATGCCTGGCGGCAACTTCTCCGGCGATCGGCGAGGAGCCCCCGAAGTACACCTCGGGCACCGGGTCGGGCACCCGGGCCAGCCTGGCGTCCTCGACCTGGAGGTGCTCGCCGGCGAGGTCGACGCTCTTGCCCTCCCACAGCCCCCGGACGATTTCCAGGAATTCGCCGGTACGGCGGTACCGCGCGTCCTTGTCGAGGAAGTCCCCGTAGGCCCGCTGCTCGTGGCTCTCGCCGCCGGTGACGACGTTGAGCAGGAGCCGTCCGCCAGTCTGCCTCTGGAAGGTGGAGGCCATCTGCGCCGCGAGCGTCGGCGAGACGAAGCCGGGGCGGAAGGCGACGAGGAACTTCAGACGCTCGGTGTTCTGGCTGACCATGGCGGTGGTCAGCCACGCGTCCTCGCACCACGCGCCGGTCGGCGTGAGAGCGCCGACGAAGCCGAGGTCCTCGGCGGCGCGGGCGATCTGGCTCAGGTAGGCGACCGTCGGTGGCCGGTCGCGCCCGGACTGCGTGGCGGGGGTGCCGTGGCCGCCGCCGACGACGTGGCGGCTGTCACCGTTGGTGGGCAGGAACCAGTGAAAGGTGAGGGACACGTGAGGGCTCCGATCGGTGTTCGTCAGCGTTCGTCACAGGAGGCCGTGCCGGGGCGGCCTGGTGCCGTTGAGCACGTAACGGCCGATGTGCTGAACCTTCCAGCGGGCAGGGTCGTGCAGGGTGTGGGTGCGCGCGTCGCGCCAATGGCGATGCAGTCCCAGGGAGTCGAGCGCCGAGCGGGTGCCCGACACCTCGAAAAGGGCGCTGGCGACCTCCACGGCGGCCTCGGCCGCCGTCACTTTTGCGGTGGCCACCGCGATCGAGGCCTCGGCGGCAGAGTCGTCGGTCAGGTCGGCGCGGGCGTCGTCGACCACGCGGGCGGCCTCGCGAAGCAACGCTTCGGCAGCCCTTTCCCTGATCGCCAGTTCGCCGAACCGCTGGATCAGCAGCGGATCCTCCGCGGCGGTCGCGTGCCCCTCGGCGGCGCTCTCGAACCAGGGGCGGCTCTTCGTACGGACGAACTCCACCGCCTCGGCCAGCGCCCCGGAGGCGATCCCGGCGTCGATGGCCGCGTGCAACAACTGAGCTACCGCGCCGTGGAGTTGGGGGCCATGGAAGGTGAGGTGGTGCGGCACGACGCGGTCGGCGGGCACGGGCACCGACTCCAGGCGGACGGTTCCGCTGGCGGTGGTGCGCTGTCCCATGCCGTCCCAGTCGTCCACGACCGTGAGGCCGGGCGCGTCGCGCGGGACGTACGCCACGTGCAAGGTGTCGTCCTCGGTGCGGGCGAGGACGGGGATCCAGTGGGCGAACAGCGCGCCGGTGGAGTAGTGCTTGACGCCGTCAAGGACGTACGACCCGTCCGGGAGCCGGGCGAGGCGGGTGCGGATGTCCTGGACGTGCTGGGTGCCCGCCTCGGACTGGGCGTTGCCGAACCGCTTGCCGGCCAGTACCTCGCCGAAGAAGAACTCCTGCTGCTCGTCGGTCCCGTGCCGGCGCAGCACGTTGACGTACACGAAGTGGCTCTGCGGGATCTGGGCCAGGCTGGCGTCGGCGGCGGCCAGCAGTCGGAAGATCTCGGCGAGCGTGTCCGCACGGACGTCCGCGCCGCCGAACCGGGCGGGCACGGTCACGGCGAGCAGCCCGGAGGCGGACAGCCGCTCCAGCTCCGCGTGGGGGAGCCTGCGCCGCGCGTCCCGCTCGGCGGCGCCCTTGCGGAAGTCCGCGGCCAGCTCCGCGGCCACGGCGAGGGCCTCGGCGTCGTCCGCGATGACGTGCGCGGCGCTCATCCGGCGGCCGCCAGCAGCGTCGTACGGCCGCCCAGCGCGGCCGAGAACTGGTCCGTGACCTGCGCCAGAGCCTCGGCCGATCCCGGCGCGACTTTCAGCGTGCCGTCCTCGCCCACCGTGATGTCCTTGTCGAGCGTGAACCAGCCCGGCGTGATGTGCGCGGGGCCCATGGAGGCCAGCACCGGGCGCAGAGCGTAGTCGATGGCCAGGACGTGGGCGATGGTGCCGCCGGTGGCCAGCGGGAGGACCGTCTTGCCCGCCAGGGCGTACTGCGGGAGCAGGTCGAGCAGGGACTTCAGCAGTCCGGAGTAGGCGGCCTTGTAGACGGGGGTTCCGATCACCACCCCGTCCGCCTGCTCGAACAGGGCGCTGGCCCGGACGATCGCCGGGTGACCGAAGTCGGCCCCGAGCAGCGCCTCGGCAGGCAGGGTACGAACGTCCAGCGCAATCACCTGGTGCCCCTGGGCGATGAGCCGCTCGTCCAGGTGGCGCAGCAGCCGAGCGGTGCGGGAGGTGGCGGAGGGGCTTGCGGAGACGGACAGGACAGTGGCCATGGGAGGACCTTTCGGTTCGTCGTTTCGTGTGCGGGCCGCGGTCAGGCGTGGGCGGCGGCGGGCTCGGACGCGGCTTCCTGTGCCTCCAGTTCGCGCACCAGGGGCAGCACCCGCTTGCCGAAGTACTCGACCTCCTCCAGGTAGTGCAGGAAGCCGAGGAGGAAGAGGTCGACGCCGAGCCGCTTGTAGGCGACGATCCGCTCGGCGATCTGCTCGGGGGTGCCGATCAGACCCGTGCGAAATCCGTCGTTGTACTGGACAAGGTCCTCGAACGTGGAGTCCTGCCACATGCCCTTGCCGTCGCCGGTGGACGGACCGGCCTGCTGGACGGCGTCGCGGAAGCCGTGCACGGCCTGTGTGTCGGCCTTGGCGACGATCTCGCGGAGCGTCTCGCGGGCCTCGGCCTCGGTGTCGCGGGCGATGAGGAAGCCGTTGAGGCCGAACTTCGGTGCCGTGCGGCCCGCTTGGGCGGCGGAGGCGCGGACGTCCTGGATCTGCTCGGTGACGCCGTCGAAGTCCTTGCCGTTGGAGAAGTACCAGTCGGAGACGCGGCCGGCCATGGCGCGCGCGGCGGTGGAGTTGCCGCCCTGGAAGATCTCCGGGTGCGGACGCTCGGGGGTGTTCAGCGGCTTGGGCTTGAGGGAGAAGTCACGCAACCGGTAGAAGTCACCGGCGAGCTCGGCGTGGTCCTCGGTCCAGATCTTCCGCAGGGCGCGAATGAACTCCTCTGAGCGCCGGTAGCGCTCGTCGTGCTCCAGCCAGGGCTCGCCCAGCGCGGTGAACTCGCCCTTGAACCAGCCGCTGACGACGTTGACGGCGAAGCGGCCGTTCGACAGGTGGTCGGCGGTGGCGCCGAGTTTGGCGAGGACGCCCGGGTGCCACAGGCCGGGGTGGACGGCGGCGATGACCTTCAGCCGCTGGGTGGCGAGCAGCAGGGCGAGGCTGAAGCTGGTGGACTCGTGCTGGTACTCGGCGCCGTAGCTGGCCATGTAGCGGACCTGGCTGAGCGCGTAGTCGAAGCCGTTGTTCTCGGCGAGGACGGCGAGTTCGCGGTTGTACTCGTACCCCCAGTCGGTGCGCTGCTCGACGGTGCTGGTGACCAGACCGCCACTGACGTTCGGCACCCAGTAGGCGAAGCGGACGGGATCGGATCCGGGGTATGCGGAGGATGCGGGCATGGGAACTCCTGGCAGGAGAATGCTGCGCGGGCAGGACGAATGAGCTCCGCGGAATTCAGGCACGCTGGAGCGGCGTTTCCGGGAAAGCCGTCGTCGCGACGGAAATGAGCCGGGACCGGAATTCACGGAAGGAAGTCACAGAGGGAGCGGGTGGGAGGGTTTCCCTCGGGCGCGCTCAGACCCGACAGCGACAGAAGGCGCTGGAAACACGCGCAAGGTCGACGTGGAGTCGCCGCGTGAGGTCCTGTCGCTTCATGCCACCGATCGAACCAGGAGGGAGTCCGGCCGGTCAAGAATGCCCGGATGTGATTCCACATGGTGAGAGTCGGTATTCACGAGGTTGTGACAGGGATTCCCTTGAACCCGGTCCCGGGAGGGCGCAGTCTCCTGTTCGTGCGTATCGAACAGCTCGAATACATCGCTGCCGTCACACGGCTCGGTTCGCTGCGGCGCGCCGCCGAGGAACTGCATCTGTCCCAGCCGGCGCTCAGCGAGACCGTACGCAATCTGGAGCGCGAGCTCGGCGTGGACCTGCTGGAGCGCAAGCGGTCCGGGGCGAAGATCAGCGACGAGGGACGCGAGCTGCTACCGCACATCATGAGCGTGCTGGACGCGGTCGACCGGCTGCGCGGCGCGGCCGGAGACCAGCACCGCATCAGCCGCATGGTCCGACTCGGCACAGTGAACACGGCTACCGTCCCGCTGGTCATCCCGACCGTGCGCGAGTTCCGGTCCTCGCACCCGGTCACCCAGGTGGAGTTGGTCGGCGCGCAGCAGGCCGACATCCACCGCGGCCTGTTGGAGGGCGCCTTCGACCTGGGACTGGTGAACTACCTCCGGGGCGACGACATTCCGCCCGGCTTCGAGACGACGGAGTTGCTCTGCGGCCGGCCGGTGGTGTGCGTGCGTCCGGACAGTCCGCTGGCGGCCCTGGAGGCGGTGGACGCGGACAGTCTTCTGGCCGAGCCGCTGGTCGTGATGCGGTCCGGCTATGTGATGCACCGTTTCGTGCACCGGCTGCTCCGCGGCCGGACTCCGTCCTTCTCGTACTCCACCGACGGCGCGGAGATGGGCAAGCTGATGGTGGCCGAGGGGCTGGGGGCCACGGTGCTGCCGGACTTCAGCGTCGTCGGCGACCCGCTGGAGCGACGGGGCGCGATCACTGTGCGGCCGCTCGCGGGGGATGCCACCGACGTGCTGCTGGTACTGCAGCGCCGCCATTCCGGCTCCGTTCCGCGGGCGGTCCGCGACCTGTACGAGCTCTTCGTGCGCAACGCCCAGGCGTACGGCGCTTCTTCGCGACGGCTGACGGAGGGATGATCCTGTGCTCATCGTCATGGGCGGCCTGCCCGGCACCGGCAAGACCACGCTCGCCCGTCTCCTGGCGGCCCGGATCGGTGCGGTCCATCTGCGGGTCGACACCATCGAGCAGGCGATCGTCCGTTCCGGGGTGGCCCGGCGCCCGGTTGGTCCCGTGGGCTACGCCGTCGGATATGCCCTGGCCGAGGAACATCTGCGGCAGGGGCTGACCGTGATCGCGGAATCGGTCAATCCGCTGAGTGTGACGCGTGACGCCTGGCGGGACACGGCCGTCAGGGCGGGCGTGCGTGTCGTCGAGGTGGAAGTGGTGTGCTCGGATCCGGCGGAGCACCGGCGCCGCGTGACCTCGCGGTGGGCCGACATTCCAGATCTGCCGCTGCCGGACTGGCAGCAGGTCGTCGACCGGGAGTACGAGCCGTGGGACCGCGAGTGCGTCGTCGTCGACACCGCGGGACAGAGCCCGCAACAGTCACTGGCTCTGCTCCTCCGGGGCCTGGCATCGGGCTGACCGGTACCGGGCGGCTGTGCAAGCACCCGGCTCGGCCAAGTCGTCGCGTACGTCCGGCGGTTCAAGCACCCCGATGCCGGGACCCGAAGTCCAGGAGGCGGCGTCGGGCCGCGAGCGGAGAGCCGCGGCGAAGGACGCACACGAGGTCGTCTCAGCATGGTTGTCTTCACGTGGTCGCCTTCACGCAAAAAGGTCTTGCGCTGTCGGCGCGGTGACGAGGCGGGCCGCGCCGAAGCGGTCGCGTGCAGCCGGTCGGTGGGGTACTCCCGAACGTCAGCTCGACTGGAAGGAGTGACCCCGTCGGCGCCATTCCTCCGCGAGCAGTTCGTATGAACGGACCCGGTCCGTATGGTCGTGGGTGATGGTCGTGATGAGCAACTCGTCGGCGCCCGTGGCCTCCTGGAGCCGTTCCAACTGGTCGGCCACCCGGCCCGGTGAGCCGACGAACTGGGTGTCGAGGCGGTCCTGCACGAGGGCCCGGTCCTCGTCGGTCCATGGGTGGGCGCGCGCTTCCTCCGGCGTCGGGTACTCGATGGCGCCCTCGGCGGTGCGGATGCTGCGGACCCACGGGCCGTAGCCGGTGGCGAGTGCGCGGGCGGTGGCGTCGTCCTCGGCGACGACGACGTCCGCCGAGACGCTGACGTACGGCTTGTCGAGGAACTCGGAAGGCCGGAAGAAGGAGCGGTAACGCTCCACCGCCTCCAGGACCGTGGCCGGGCTGACGTGGTAGTTCGCCGCCAACCGCACACCGTTGCGGCCCGCGACAGCGGCGCTCTGACCACCGCTGCTGCCCAGGATCCACACCTCCACGTCGGCGCCCTCCCCCGGCACGACGTGCGCCTCGACGCCCTCCGGGGAGCGGTAGGTGCCGGCGAGCAGGGCGAGGATGTCGTCGATCTGCTCGGCGTAGTCCTGTGACTCGGCGCCCGGCAGGAGAAGCAGCCTGCGCTGCAGCGCGATGCGGGGTGATCCGAGCAGATGCTCGAAGGAGAAGCGGGGCGGGATCAACAGGCCGTTCGGGGCGCGGCCGTCGACGACCGGGGTCGCCGTCGGCAACGGTGCGGCCGGCTGTCCCGGCGGGCGGCCGCCCGAGCGGCCCAGGCCCAGATCGAAGCGGCCCGGGTGCAGCGCGTCGAGCAGGCCGAACTCCTCCACCGTGGACAGCGCCGTGCGGTGCCCGAGCTGCACGGCCCCGGAACCGAGCCGGATGGTGGAGGTGGCGGATGCAGGTCAGGGCCAGGACCACTGCGGGGGACGTGCCGGCCACGCCCGGATTGAGGTGGTGCTCGGCGAACCAGTAGCGGGCATATCCGAAGCGCTCGGCCTGCTGTGCGAGGTCGATGGAGTTGCGCAGGGCATCGGCTGCCGTCGAGCCGGAGGGGATCGGGACCAGGTCGAGCACGCCGAGGGCAATATCAGACATGGACGGACTCCTGGGTGAGCGGTGGCGCCGGAAGCACGGGTCCCCACACGAACGGCGGGTCCGGGATCTCGCGGCGCAGCACGGGGGCGGCCTTGGACTGGAACAGCTCGAGAGAGGCACGGTGCTGGGACTCCATCAGCCCGCTCGCGCGGCGGCGCCGCGGTCGACGATCCGGCCCGCGCGCAGCAGCGCGATCTCGCCGCACAAGGTCTCCGCCTCCTCCAGGTAGTGAGTTGTCAACAGCACAGTGCCGCCAGCCGCGTTGAGGCCTTTACCGACCCGCCAGATCTCCGAGCGCAGCTCGACGTCGACGCCGGCCGTCGGCTCGTCGAGGATGAGCAGGCGGGGCCGGTGCATGAGGCCCGCGCGAGGACGAGGCGCCGTTGCATGCCGCCGGAGAGTTCGTAGGCGCGTACGTCGGCCTTGTCGTCGAGGCGGAACAGGGCGAGCAGTTCATCCGCGCGCCGGGCGGCCGCCTTCCGGCCGATGCCGTGGTATCCGGCGTGGTAGATCAGGATCTGCCGGATGGACAGGAACCGGTCGACGTTGATCTCCTGCGCGGCCAGGCCGAGGAGCCGACGGGCCTGACGGCTGCGGTGGTCGTGGCCGAAGACGGAGAGGGCGCCGGCGGTGGGTCGGACGATGTTGCACACCGAGCCGATCAGCGTGGTCTTCCCGGCGCCGTTCGGGCCCAGCAGACCGAAGAAGGCGCCGTCCGGTATCTCCAGGTCGACCCCGGCCACCGCGGTGAAGCCGCCTTCGTAGGTCTTGCGAAGGCCCTCGACCCGCAGCACGGGCGGACTCCCGCCGCTCCTGGAAGCGGCGGGAGTCGCGAGCGGGTCAGCCATGGAACTGGTTCACCGGGACCGGCAGCCCGTAGTGCTCACGCAGGGTCGTACCCTCGTACTCCTCGCGGAACAGCCCCTTGCCGCGCAGGATCGGCAACACATGCTCGACGAAGGCCGCCAGACCCGACGGCAGGGCGGGCGCCATGATGTTGAACCCATCCGCGGCACCGCCCTCGAACCAGGCGATGATCGTGTCCGCGACCTGCTCGGGCGTCCCGATGAACTCGAAGTGACCGCGCCCGCCGCCCAGCCGGGAGATGATCTGCCGGACCGTCAGCTGCTCGCGCACCGCAAGATCGATGATCAGGTCGGAGCGGCTCTGCGAGCCTTCCAGCTTCCGCCTGGCGAGGATGAAGTCCGGCAGCGGCTCGTCGAGTTCGAAGACCGACGGCTCGGTCTCGAACACGGCGGCCAGCTGACGCAGCCCGTACTCCGGAACGCGCAGCTCGTCGAACTGCCGCGCAAGCGCCCGGGCCTCCTCCTCGGTCGACCCGATGTACGGGACGATGCCCGGCAGAACGATCACACCGTCCGGATCGCGGCCCACGGCCCTGGTCCGCGCCTTGATGTCGGCGTAGAAGGCGGCCGCGCGCTCGTACGTCGTGTGCGCGGTGAAGATCGCCTCTGCGTGGCGGGCCGCGAAGTCTTTGCCGTCCTCCGAGGAGCCGGCCTGGACGAGCAGCGGGTAGCCCTGCGGGGGACGCTCGACATTGAGGGGGCCGGCCACCTTGAAGTACCGGCCCCGGTGGTCGAGGCGGTGCAGACGCGCGGGGTCGGCGTAGCGTCCGGTGGCCCTGTCCGCCAGGACGGCATCGGCCTCCCAGCTGTCCCACAGCGCCTTGGCGACCTTCAGGAACTCGTCGGCGCGGGCGTAGCGTTCGGCGTGGCCGGGACGGTCGTCGAGGCCGAAGTTGGCGGCCTCGTCGGCTCCGGCGGAGGTGACGATGTTCCAGCCGGCGCGGCCGCCGCTGACGTGGTCGACGGACGCGAGCCGACGGGCGAGGTTGTAGGGCTCGTTGTAGGTCGACGACGCGGTCGCGATCAGGCCGATCCTGCTGGTCGCCTGGGACAGCGCAGTCAGCAGGGTCAGCGGTTCGAGCTGGCCCGGCGGGCGGAATTCGCCGGTGCCGATGAGCGCCGGGCCGTCCGCCAGGAACAGGGAGTCGAACTTGGCGCTCTCGGCCAGCTGCGCCAGCTCGATCCAGTGCCGCAGGTCGAAGTCCGCCCGGGGATTGCTGTGCGGGAGCCGCCACGCTGCCTCGTGGTGACCCGCCTCCATGAGGAAGGCGTTGAGATGCAGCCGACGCCGTCTCGCGCTCATGAGGTGACCTTCAGCTTGGAGCTGTCGTAACCGGCCGGCAGGAGGTTGTCGGTGATCGACTTGACGTCGACCTTCTTGTTGATCTGCCCCGCCTCCAGGAAGGCGTCGGCGAGCTTCTGCTCCAGCTCGATGTCCGACTGCTCCACCGGGGTCACCCGGTTCGAGTAGGCGGCCAGGGACGCCTTGGCGTCGGCCGGCGGGATGCCCTGCTCCTTCGAGAGCGCCTGCGCGTACTGGTCGGGGTTCTTGACGGCCCAGGCGAACTCTCGCGAGAGCCTCTTCAGGACGTCCGTGAGAGCAGCACGCTTGGTCTTGTCGTTCAGCGACGTGTCACTGGCGACGTAGTAGCTGCTCGTCTGGTCGATCGGCGGGAGCCCCTTCACCAGGATCCGCGCGCCGTTCTTGACCGCGATCGCGGACTGGGGGTTCCAGATCGACCAGGCGTCCACCTTGCCGGTGTTGAACGCCGTAGCACCGGCCGCGGGGTCGAGGAAGGTCAGCTTCACGTCCTTGGGGGTGAGGCCGACGCTCTTCAGCGCGTTCAGGGCCAGGCCGTGGGCCGAACTGCCCTGCGGAACGGCGATCTTCTTGCCCTTGAGGTCGGCGGCCGTCTTCAGCTTCGAGCCCTTCGGCACGATGATGTTCTCCACCGCCTGGTCGGGCGTGAGGGAGCGGTTGACGGCGACGACCTTGAAGCCGTACTCCTTCGCGGCCCCGGTGATCGGTGGTACATCGCCGACGCTGCCGAGGTCGATGTCACCCGAGGCCGCGGCCTGCACGAGCGGGGGGCCATAGGTGAAGCGGGCGAACTTCACCTTGTAGGGCGCGTTGTCGAACACGCCGGTGATCTTCGCCAGCTCCTGGCTGCCGTCACCGCCGTTGTCGCCGATGGTGAAGGTGTACTTGCTCCACTCGGGGTGCTTGGCGTCGCTCGCTGCGGCGGCGTTGCTCAGCGGCGCGGCGGTGTCCGAAGACGACGATCCGCAGGCGACGAGGGTGCTCGCCAGAGCGAGCGAGCCGACGGCGCCGATGATTCTGATGGTTCTCTTACGCATGGGATGTTGTGTGCTTTCTGTGTTGGGTGAGGGTGTTTCGGGGAGGTCAGTGCTGGCCGGCGAGGCCGAGGTCTTCCAGGAGCCGGGCGCGGAGTTCCTCGCGTGCGACGCTCGCCTCGCGGTCCGCGGCGGAGAGGTGCACCTCGTGCGAAGTGCCGATGCGGCCGTTGCTCATGACGACGATGCGGTCCGCCAGGGCGATCGCCTCGTCGACGTCGTGGGTGACAAGCAGCATCGCGGCGTGGTGCTTGGTACGCAGCGCCCGTACGAGGTCGTGCATGCGCAACCGGGTGATGGCGTCGAGGGCCGCGAACGGCTCGTCGAGCAGCACGAGTTCGGGCTCCGAGACCAGGGCCCGCGCGAGCGAGACCCGCTGGGCCTCGCCACCGGAGAGCTCCTTGGGCCATGCCTTCTCACGGCCCGAGAGCCCGACCTCGGCGAGCACGTCGCGGGCCCGCTGTTCGGCGTCGGGTCCGTGCAGGCCGAGGGTGACGTTGCGCAGGACCCGCTGCCATGGCAGCAGCCGGTCGGCCTGGAAGACGATCGCTCGCTTCGACGGGACCTCCACGCGTCCTCCGTCGGGCCGGTCGAGTCCGGCGAGTAGACGCAGGAGGGTGCTCTTGCCGCAGCCCGAGGGGCCGAGCAGGATCACCAACTCCTCGTCGGCGATGGTGAGGTCGAGGTGGTCGAGCACCACCCGGTCACCGAACTGACGGACCACCTGCTCGACGACGACGCCGGTCTGCCGCGAGGGCTCCGTCGCGATCGTGCTGCTCATGACGCCTCATAACTGGGTCGCCACCGCAGCAGCACCCGCTCGAGAACCCGGACGAACTGGTCGGCGAGCAGACCGAGGAGCGAGTAGATCACCAGCCCCACGAAGACCTGGTTGGTCTGCAGATAGGTCTGCCCCTGAGTGATGAGGAAGCCGAGTCCCTTGTCGGCGTTGACCGTTTCGGCCGCGACCAAGCCCAGGACGCTGTAAGCGAGGGAGAACCGCAGACCGACCAGGAACCCCGGCAGGGCTCCGGGCACAAGCACCCGCGTCACCAGGCGCCAGGTGCCCGCACCCGTCGTGCGCGCCATCTCGATCAGCCGCTGGTCGACGCCCCGGATCGCGGCGAACAGGTTGAGATACATCGGGACGCCGGCGCCGAAGGAGATCAACAGCACCTTCGTGAGTTCGTCGATGCCGAACCACACGATCATCAGCGGCAGTACGGCGAGGAGGGGGATCGTGTTGAGCACCTGCACGAGGCCGTTGAACAGGTACTCGCCGCTGCGCAGCACGCCGCCGAGCACGCCGGTGACGATCCCCACCGTCAGACCGATCGCCAGACCGATGCCGGCCCGCTGCAGAGAAATGGCCAAGTCGGGCCCGAGGACGCCCTGTTGCCACAGGTCGGCGGCTGACTTCACGATCGAGGTCGGCGCCGGGGCGTAGGTCTTCGACACCGCTCCGGCCCGGGCGAGCGCCTCCCAGGCGATGAGGATCGCGACCGGAGTCGTGTAGATGCCCAGCGGCCAGCGCAGGCGCTCGCGGAGTCTGCTGAGTGATGTGCTTCGGCGGGCGTCGCGCGGCAGGAACACCTCGCGTTCCCGCGCGCTCGCCGTCTCGGCGTCCGGGCGCTCGGTGACGGCCGCCGCCTTGAGGCTGAGCCCGGTCATGCCGCCACCGCCAACACACTGCTGTAGTGCGACGAATCGCCGACGAGCTGCTCGCTGCGGCGGCCGTCAACACCGGTCGGCACCTCACCCGCGACCGTCACCCGGTTGAGGCGGCGCGGGTGGTCGTCGTAGTTGTCCACCCCGTAGTGCTGGGTGATCCGGTTGTCGAAGATCAGCAGCTGGTTCGGGGACCAGGTCCAGCGCAGGATGTTCTCCGGGCGGGTCACGTACGACTGCAGGATGCGCAGCAGGTCCACCGAGTCGCTGCCCGACAGGCCGACGATCCGCTTGGCGAACCCGCCGATGAACAAACCGCGTTCGCCCGTCAGCGGATGCACCCGCACGACCGGGTGCTCGGCCTCGTAGGGCGTCGAGACGAAGACGCGGTCGTACTCCTGCCGTTCGGCGGTCGCGGCCGCGGGGCGCGCGTAGTCGTACTGGTTCGTGTGCACGACGCGCAGCGTGTCGGCAAGGGAGCGCAGCGGTTCGGGCAGGTCGCGATAGGCCGCGGCGGCGTTGGCGATGAGCGTCTCGCCTCCGTACGGCGTGGTCACGATCGACCGGAGCGTGGTGAGCTGCGGCGGGTTGACAACAAAGGTGACGTCCGTGTGCCATTCGTTGGCCTTGGACGTCTCACTGTCGACGGCGAGCACGTTCGTCGTGCCGTCTGCCGCGGGCACGTTCGGATGAGCGGTCGTCAGCTCGCCGAACCACCCGGCCACACGCTCCTGGTCGGCGTTGTCGAGCCGCACGTCGTCGAACACGATCGCCTTGTGCTCGTTGAGGGCGTCCCGGAGCGTGGTGATCGTCGAGAAGTCCGGCGGCGCCGCGAGGTCGACGCCCTCGACGACTGCGCCGATACGGCCGGTGAGCTTACGGATGGACGGAGGCATGAGGGGGTCCCTCCCGGACGGATGGGCACACCAAGGCGTGCCGGGCAGTTGGATGAAGGCGCTGGTAGCGCGCAGGGCTGATCGACCCGGCACGCGGAACGCCGAATCGGCCGGGCCGGGGAGAAAAAGCGTGGTCGCAGGACTGCTACAGCCGCGTTCTCAGCGACCCGGTCGGCGTGCGCGAACAGGCTTCCGGCTGATACGAGGCGGAGAGCTCACAGGAGGCGGATACGACGATCCGGTGGGGAAGCATCGCAGTGCGGGCGGTTCCACACCGCCCCGGCCCGGCGCGCGCCGGCTACGCACACCGGCCGATGCCGGCGACCACTCGGGTCAGTGACAACAAAACGCGCTGGAGACGTGCGCCAGATCGATGTGGCGCCGCCGGGTCAGGTCCACGCGCGGGTTCATGGGACGGGAGTCCAGCAGACGGCCACCACGTTGGTCAATGCTTTTCCGGGCAGGTCTTGCATTGCGGACACGCAGCACCTCTGCGCCGGTCGACGGCCGCCGCTCGGTACGGCTTGCCCACCGTCGCCGTCGACGGCGACGGCGACGGCGACGGTGGGCAAGATCCGCGCAGTCGAGGCGCAAGAAGGCACGCAGGCGTCCCAGCGGTGAGACGCCCCTCCGCCATGTGCGACCTTGACATTCGCAGGGGCGGACGACGTACGTTGAAAAGGAGATTCCTGACAGCCGGAGGCTTTGATGTACGTACTGGGCGCGGCACCGCGCGGTGCGTGCACCGGTGCACGGCTCATCACCCGGCGGCATGTCGACTACTGCCGTACCTCCTCCGCCGTCTGTCCTTCCGTACACGCCTGATCCTGCCGGCCGTTCCGCCGGCTGTCTCGTCGTGGCCCTGTGGCCGCGCGTCCTCGTGTTTCCCGGAAGGAACCCCATTGACCGGGCCCACCCTGCACCTCGCCGTCGAGATCGACGGCGACGGCGCCCACCCCGCGGCCTGGCGCCGCGCCGCCCACTCCCCCGATCAGCTGCTCACACCGCGCCGCGTGGCCCAGGTCGCCGCCATCGCCGAGAATGCCGGGTTCACCCTGATCACCCTGGATGAAGGCGTGCTGCCGCCCGGCGCCTCACTGGATCCGGTGGGCCGTATCGGCGCGGTGGAGCGGGCGGCCTTCGTCGCGGCGTCCACGAGCACCGTCGGGATCGCGCCCGTCGTCCCGGTCACGTATGCCGAACCCTTCCATGTCTACAGCCAGTTGGCGTCCCTGGACCACATCTCCGCCGGTCGTGCCGGGTGGCTGGTGACGGAGGAGGAGCGCCCCGAGGCTGCCCGGGCCTGGGGGCGGCCGCTGATCGCCGACGCCGCCGCGCGGGCCCGGGAGTCCCGAACGGTGTGGAGGTGGCCCGCGCCCTGTGGGACTCGTGGGAGGACGACGCGGTCATCCGGTCCGTGGCCACCAGCCGCTACCTCGACCGCGAGCGGCTGCACTGCATCGACTTCACCGGGTTCCTCCGAGGATGCCCCGGCCTTCAGGCCGGGGAGGAATCGGACTCCTGCGGAGCAGGGCAGGGACAGCCGGATCGCCATCGGGGCGATCCGGCGCCCCGCCCCGCACGGCGGTGATGCCGCCCACGATGATCGAGAACTCTCAACTGTCAGTGCCCTCGGGTAGGTTCGGATGCATGACGACAGAAGCGACCACGAAGGACACCGGGCATGCCCGGTACACCTTCCGTGTGCGCTTGTCGGCTGCCGCGCGGCGCGCACTTGAAGCGGAGTGGGCGCGCTGTAGGTGGGTCTGGAATGAGTGCGTCGCGAAGTCCCAGCAGGTGCACGTGCAGGGCAAAGCGGGTGGCGAGAAGCTGACGTGTGGTCCGGCTCAGCTCGACAAGATGCTGACCGAGGCACGTAGGGTGTCGCCCTGGCTGGCTGAGGGCGCATCGGTGCCGCAGCAGCAGGTGATACGCGACTTCGCCAAGTCCCGTGCTAAAGCGCTGAAGGACATCAGGGACCGGCTTCCGGCGCACCGCCGGGCCGGGATGCCCAGGTGGAAGAAGAAGCGGGAGGCGCGGCCCAGCCTCAACTACACCAAGCGCGGTTTCCGCCTCAGGGACGGCCGCCTGCACCTCGCCGGCCAGATCGTGCTGACGGTGGTGTGGTCGCGGGAGCTGCCCGCCGACCCGTCGAGTGTGCGGGTGTACCAGGACAGCCTCGGCCACTGGTATGCGTCCTTCGTCGTCCCGGCTCAGGTGGAGCCGCTCTGTGAGAGCGGCCGCGTCCTGGGCGTGGACTGGGGTGTGAAGGAGACCGCCACCACCACCGACGACGCCTACGACCTGCCGCATGCCGGGCACGGCAGGCGGGCCGCGCAGCGGCTGGCGAGGTATCAGCGGATGATGGCCCGGCGCCGGCGTCCGAAGGGGCAGCCCGCATCCGCGGGCTACCGCAAGGCGCAGGCGCAGGCGGCGAAGCTGCACAAGAAGGTGGCGAGGCAGCGGGAGGACACCGCCCGCAAGTGGGCCAAGCGGGTGATGCGCGGCCACGACGGGGTCGCGGTGGAGGACTTCAGGCCGAGGTTCCTGGCGAAGACCACCATGGCCCGCAAGGCGGCCGATGCCGCCATCGCCGCGACGAAGCGTGCCCTGGTCGAGATGGGCCGCAAGCACGCACGGGACGTCCGTCTCGTGCACCCGGCGCACACCACGATGGACTGTGCCAAGTGCGAAGCGAGAACCAAGCACGCACTGCCTCTGTCGATGAGAACGTATGCCTGCACCGTGTGTGGAGCGGTGTCCCCCAGGGACAAGAACTCCGCCCGCGTGATGCTGGTCCGGGCAGGTTGGAACCCGGACGGTGCCGAGGGCGTAAGACCGCCGGGGCCGCCGGCTCCGGTGGCGGCCTGAGCCGTAAATCCCCGCTCAGCCCTGGAGGGCGACGCATCCCCTCCCTTCAGGGAGGGGAGCCTTCAAATGTTCCCTGATGCGCTGGTAGGGAACGGCCTGCTGGCCCATCTGCCAGGCGTAGCCGTCGGTGACGAACATGTCGATGGTGCCGTAGTTGGTGAGCAGTTCGGTGATCTGGTTGAGGATGTAGGTGATGTCGCCGGGCTGAACGGCCTGGTCGGAGGCGACGTTGTGGCGGGTGTCGTAGGCCTGCACGTTGTAGGTGCGGTCCCAGATGGAGAAGTACAGGCCGACCTTGAGGCGCTGGGCCCGGAAGGCGGTCACGTACTGCGCGACGATGTCGTGCGGGTAGGAACTGTTGGCGACGTTGTAGGTGTTGTAGGCGCTGGGCCACAGGCAGAAGCCGTCGTGGTGCTTGGTGGTCAGAACGCCGTAGCTCATCTTCGCCGCCGCCGCGGCCGCCGCCCACTGGGCGCAGTCGACCGCCGTGGGCGCGAACAGAGCCGGGTTCTGGTTCGGGGCGGCCCACTCCTGGTTGGTGAACGTGCCCATGTTGAAGTGGTTGAACATGCCGAATCTCATGTTCACCAGATTGCTGAGATTGGTCTGCAGGTCCGCGGCGGCCGCCTGAGGGAGCAGGCCGGAGAAGCCGGGAACCACGGGCAGCGCGCTCGCGGCCACAGCGGCGCCCGCGGCGCCCAGCAGGGTACGACGGGACAGGCTTCCTGACGACATGGGTGTACTCCGGGGTTTCGGGTGGCTTGGATGTGCCGGGGGTGAGGCGGTCGGAGCGCGATGCTCCGCAGGCACCACCCGGGTTGGGGTATGGCACATACGGCTACGAAGGCGTCGCCCGCGTCGTCGCCTCCGGCAGCAACACTCCGGTGACCGCCGCCGGGCATACCCGCGTGGTCGCCAGGGCCACCAAAGTGCTGCAGCTGACCGAGCTCGGCCGGTACGAGACGTCCGGCGACCGGAAGTCCCCGGTCCCAGGAGCGCGCCCGCCGCAGCCGCTTGTCATGCGGGTGCGAGGGTCACAGCGCCGTGAAGGTCCACAGCAGGTTGGTGCTGCTTCCGTAGGTCCACTGCTTGGTGATCGAGCCCGATGCGACGTTGCCGCCGCCGTCGAGAACCAGGCCGGTGGTGCGGTTGGCGATCGAGTAGCTGTTGCCGCCCCGGGGGGTGATCTTCCACTGCTGGTTCGGGCCGCCGTTCCACGGCGCCTGCCTGGCCGCTGAACCGTCGGCGGTGGCGCCCCAGCCGTCGGCGACCATGCCGTTGGTGCGGTTGACCAGCTTGTAGAAGCCGCCGCCCACCTCGACCGCCTGCCACTGGAGGTTGGGGCTGCTGTCCCAGGTCCACTGCTTGAGGTTGGACCCGGAGGCGACGTTGCCGCCGCTGTCCAGGGCGAGGCCGTCGGTGACATTGGTGAGCCGGAAGTACGTCGACGGGTTGAACTGGACCTTCAGCGAGGTGATCTGGTCGTTGTTGCCGGTGACCCTGAGGTCGGGGTTGTCGGCGGTGAAGGTCCATGAGGTGCCGGTGAAGTTGTCTCCGGAGTAACCGATCACCTGGTAGCCGGGGTTCGGACGGAGGGAGGAGATGGTGCGCGCGCCCAGTCCGGCCGCGGTCAGGTCGGCCGCGGTGTAGTCGCCGAGGGTGAACGCGGCTGAGCTGCCGGTGTAGTTGACGTCCGCGAAGGCGACGGCGCCGGCGAGCGGCAGCATGCCCGGGATGGTGCCGGAGAAAGAAAGCTTCAGGACGTAGGCGTTGGCACTGTACGGCGCAGAGGCGGGCAGGGTGACCGTGAGGCCGGAGGAGTTCTGGACCGGTGTGGGCAGGTCGATGTAGGTGCCGGCGGTGGAGCCGAGCAGCTTCACCGAGGTCAGCGAGGAGAGGTTGATCCGGTCCGAGCTGAGAGTCTTGATCGTCGGTGAGCTGCCCGGCCAGCCCAGGACGGTGGCGTACAGGACGTTGCTGGCCTTGTTCTGGGTGAAGCGTATGTCCTGCGCGGTGCCGGCCGTCGGATTGGTGAAGGCGCCGCCGCCCATCTTCGTCGGGCCTTCGCCGTACACCGTCCAGGCGCGGGTCGAGTAGATCGACTCGCCGAAGCGCTTCAGGTGGTCGCCGATGCCGAGCAGGATGTCCTTCTGTGCCTGGGGGATGGTGCCGTCGGCCATCGGCGCGATGTTCAGCAGCATGTTGCCGTTCTTGCTGACCCGGTCGATGAACGCGTGCAGCATCTGCTTGATGCTGTAGTAGCCGATGCCCTGCGTGTAGCACCAGCTGGAGTTGGAGATGCTGTCGTCGGTGAGCCAGTACGGCGCGGTCAGGTCGGCGGGGCCGCCGCGCTCGTAGTCGAAGATTTCGCCCTTGTTGTCGAACCCGTCCTTGTAGGTGGCGACGACCTCGCGGCCCCAGGCGTTGGCCTGGTTGTAGTAGTAGGACAGGAAGTTCAGGCGCTGCGCCTCGTCGACCGCGTCCAGTTTGAAGTCCTGCCAGAGGATGTCCGGCTGGGCGAGGTCGATGACCTCCTTGAGCTTGTCGTACCAGAGCTGGTTCTCCTGCGTCCTGCTCAGCTGCCCGTACAGCTTCTGCAGGCTCGGGTCCGACTGCGCGGGGACGTGGTCGTAGAAGCCGTTGTAGTGGTACGCGTGGTGCATGGCGACCAGCAGCTTGAGCCCCTTGGCGCGGATCGCCGTGGTGAACAGCTGCAGCAGGTTGAGCTTCGGGCCCTTGGCGACCGAGTTCCACTCGTTGACTTGGCTGTTCCACATGGAGAAGCCGTCGTGGTGTTCGGCGACCGGTCCGGCGAACCTCGCTCCCGCGTCGACGAACAGCTGCGCCCACTCGTCGGGGTCGAAGTTGCCGCCCGCCGACTTCAGCTTCGGTGCGAACTGCACGGTGTTCCCGGTCAGGTCCTTCGCCCCGTTGATGAAGTTGTGGTACGGCCACACGGACGGGTCGCCGTAGGTCGCGATGTGGTGCTGGTTGGCCGCGCTGCCGGCTATGTACATGTTGCGCGGGTACCACTCGTTGTCGTAGGCGGGAGCGCTGAAGACGCCCCAGTGGAAGTAGATCCCGAACTTCGCGTCCTGGAACCACTCCGGGGTCGGCGGGTGCTGGTCGACCGAGGTCCAGTCGGGCGTGTAGGTGCTCGGTGCCGCCTGTGCGACGCCTCCTCCGAGGCCGCCGCCGGCGATGGCTGCCGCCGCTACACATGTGGCGGCCGACAGGAACTGGCGTCTGTTGAGAGAACTCGGCATAAGGACATCCGGGAAGTCGGGGACGAGGGGACACACGACGCCCACGGTTCCGGGGCGCCGGAGGTTACGCACGAAGTTCGACCATGTGACGCACCGATGTCAACGGGCGTGCAGGGATGAAAGCACCCCCTTGACTCGCACTTTTGTCGTATATAGGTGCTATCGCCCTATTGTCAGGCGCCAGACATGGAATGTTTGCGGGCCGCTCGAGAGACGCGCCAACACAACGGAAGTCCACGGACAAGCCGTCAGCGCATCACGAGTACGCATCATTGATGGGATTGATTCAGCCCCCGCTCACCGCCGCGAGATCCACACCCACCACGTTTCCAGCATTTTCTCCCGACACCTGGACAGCCCCCTCGGTCGCCGCCTATACATACATCCCATCTCTTCGATGTGGCGGCACACAGCTGTCGCCGCGGAAACCATCTCCCGCTCCGGGACCAGCGCGAGGAAGTATCCGTGAGACTCAGAACTGCTCTCTGCTCCACCGCCTCAGCCCTGTCCGCCCTGGCGCTGCTCAGCGCGTGCAGCAGCGGCTCGGGCACCGCGTCCACGTCGAGCGACGCGCCGCTGGTCGGTGTCGACTACCCGCGTTCCGACACCGACTTCTGGAACTCGTACATCAAATACACGCCCGAGTTCGCCAAGAAGCTCGGCCTGTCCCTCAAGACCACCAACTCGCAGAACGACGTCGCCAAGCTCACCGCCAACGTGCAGACGTTCATCAGCCAGGGTGTCAAGGGCATAGCGATGGCTCCGCAGGACACCGCCGCCATCGCACCGACGCTGGGGCAGCTGGAGGCGAAGAAGATCCCGGTCGTCACCGTGGACACTCGCCCCGACACCGGCAAGGTGTTCATGGTGGTGCGGGCCGACAACCGCGCCTATGGCGAGAAGGCCTGCCAGTTCCTGGGCACGAAGCTGAACGGCAAGGGCAAGGTCGTGATGCTGGAGGGCGGGCTGGACTCCATCAACGGCCGCGATCGCACCGAGGCGTTCAACGACTGCATGAAGAAGAACTACCCCGGCATCAAGGTGTTCGGCGAGGCCACCAACTGGGACGGCGCGGTCGCCGCGCAGAAGCTCCAGACCGACCTGACCGCCAACCCGGACATCAAGGGCGTCTACATGGAGTCCAGCTTCGCACTGTCCGGCACGCTCCAGGTGCTCAAGCAGAAGGGCCTGTTGGTCGACCCGAAGGACAAGAAGCACGTCTTCGTCGTGTCCAACGACGGTATCCCCGAGGAGCTGAAGGACATAGCCGCCGGGAAGATCGACGCCACGGTCTCGCAGCCGGCCGACCTCTACGCCAAGTACGCCCTGTACTACGTGAAGGCGGCGATCGACGGCAAGACGTTCAAGCCCGGCAAGACCGACCACAACAGCACCATCATCCAGGTCCGTGACGGTCTGCTCGAGGACCAGCTCTCCGCTCCCCTGGTCACCGGCGACGGCGGCACCTACGGCGGCGTGTCCAGCGTCAAGAGCAACGACACCTCCCTGTGGGGCAACAACCTCGGCTGATGTGCCCTGCCAGGAACCCAACGGCTAACGAGTACAAGGCGGTTGTGATGAGCGACGGGGAGCGAGCAGTCAGCCCCGCGCCCGCCCCGGCGGACGACGGACGGTCCCAGGCGGGCCCGCCCGTCGTCGAGGCGACGGGCATAGTCAAACGATTCGGTCCGACGGTCGCCCTCAACGGCGCGCGGATCACCATCAGGCCCGGCGAGACCCACGCGCTCGTCGGCCGCAACGGGGCCGGCAAGTCCACCCTCGTGTCCGTCCTCACCGGACTCCAGGCCCCCGACGAGGGAACGGTCACCTTCGGCGGCAGCCCCTCACCACGACTCGCGGACCGCGACGCCTGGCGAGAGCGCGTGGCCTGCGTCTACCAGAAGTCGACGATCATCCCCACCCTGACCGTCGCCGAGAACCTCTTCCTGAACCGGCACGACCACGGCCGCGGCCGGCTCATCAGCTGGCAGGGTGTGCGCCGCCGGGCGCAGGAGCTTCTGTCGACGTGGTCCGTGGACGTCGACCCGCAGACCTCGGCCGGCGATCTGAGCGTGGAGCAGCGGCAGTTCGTGGAGATCGCCCGGGCGCTGTCCTTCGGCGCCCGGTTCATCATCCTCGACGAGCCGACCGCCCAGCTCGACGGGGCGGCCATCAACCGGCTCTTCGACCGGATCCGGCACCTGCAGCGCCAGGGCGTGACCTTTCTGTTCATCAGCCACCACCTCCAGGAGGTCTACGAGATCTGCGACATGGTGACGGTGTTCCGCGACGCCCGGCACATCGTGACCGCGCCGGTCGCGGAGCTCCCCCGCACCGAGCTGGTCGCCGCGATGACCGGCGAGGCGGCGGTCGACCGGCTGCAGGTGCGGTCGAGCACCCTCGACCGCACCGCCACGCCCGCGCTGTCCGTGCAGGCGCTCGGCAGCGACGGTGCTTACGGTGATGTCACCTTCCAGGTGGGCGCCGGGGAGATCGTCGGACTCGCGGGTGCCGCCGGCAGCGGTCGCACCGAGGTCGCCGAGACCGTCATAGGGCTCCGAGCGGCCCAGGCGGGCGAGGTGGAGATCGCCGGGCGGCGGCCCCGGCCGGGCAGCGTGCCCGCAGCGCTCGCCGCCGGCGCCGGGTTCGTCCCGCAGGACCGGCACCATCAGGGATTCGTGCCCGACATGTCGATCGCGGACAACGCCACGCTGTCCGTTTCTCACCGGCTCGGCAAGAACGGCTTTCTCAGCCGTGACCGACGGGACCGGCTCGCCGACAACATGATCGAGAAGCTGGCGATCAAGACCCCGGGACCCGAGCTGCCCGTCTCCGCGCTCTCGGGCGGCAACCAGCAGAAGGTCGTCATGGCCCGCGCCCTGGCCGACGACCCCCGGCTGCTCGTCCTGATCAACCCGACCGCGGGCGTGGACGTGCGCTCCAAGGAGTTCCTCCTCGGCAAGGTCGAGGAGACCGCGAAAACCGGCACCGGAGTGCTCATCGCCTCCGACGAACTCGACGACCTGCGCATGTGCGACCGGGTCCTGGTGATGTTCCAGGGCCGGGTGACCTCAGAGATCGCCCGCGGCTGGCACGACCACGAACTCGTGGCCGCGATGGAAGGAGTGGACCTCAATGCCTGAAACCGTCCTCGCGGACGCAGCCGCCAAGGCCATGGACCCCAAGCCCAGGCGCACCGCGCTGCTCGGCGGCCGGATACCCCTGGCCCGCCTGCGCGACCTCGCCCTCGTCCCCGCGATCGTCGTCATCGCGATCGTCGGCCAGATCGTCAACCCGGTGTTCCTGCAGGCCGACAATCTCATCAACGTCCTGCAGACCATGTCCGAGATGGCCCTGCTGGTCCTCGCCCAGACGATGATCCTGATCGTCAAGAAGATGGACCTGTCCCTGGAGTCCACCATGGGCCTCGCGCCCGGAGTCGCGGCCTGGCTGGTCGTCCCGGCCGGCGCCGGACACGGACTCGGCCTGCTCCCCGGCGCCTGGGCCATCCCCGTCACCCTCGCCGTGGGCGCACTCGTCGGCGTGATCAACGCCCTCCTGATCATCCGCTTCGGCCTCAACGGCTTCATCGTCACCCTCGGCATGCTCATCGTCCTGCGCGGCATCCTCACCGGCATCTCCGGCGGCCAGACCTTCTTCCAGCTGCCGCACTCGATGCTCTACACCGGCACCGCCGAATGGTTCGGGATGCCCGCCTCCATCTGGATCTGCCTGGCCCTGTTCGCGATCGCGATCGTGGTGCTCGGCTGGACCAGCTTCGGCCGCTCCCTGTACGCCATCGGCGGCAACGTCGACGCGGCGAAGGCGGCCGGCATCCGTACCGACCGGGTGCTGTGGATCGTCATCGTCACCGGCAGCGTGCTCGCCGCCCTGGCCGGCCTGATGCTGTCCGGACGCCTGGCCTCGGTCGCCTCCGCGCAGGGCAACGGCTACATCTTCACCGTCTTCGCCGCCGCCGTCATCGGCGGGATCAGCCTGAACGGCGGCAAGGGCACCATGTTCGGCGCGTTCTGCGGCATCCTGCTGCTCTTCATGATCCAGAACGTGCTCACGCTGGCGGGCGTCCCCGCCCAGTGGATCGGCGCTCTCAACGGCCTGATCATCCTGGTCGCCCTCGCCATCTCCCGCATCACCGGCGGCAAGGTCCAGGAGTGACCCGGGCGGCCCCACCGGGCCGCCCGACCTCCGCCGCGTTCACGTCTCGTCGCAAGGGGACCGAATCCCCTTGCCCCTCACAGGAGTTGCCGCCATGTCCGCCACCGTGCCCTCATCCGCCCGCATCACCGCCCTGGACGTCCTGGACGTGCGGTTCCCTACCTCCGAACACCTCGACGGCTCGGACGCCATGAACCCCGAGCCCGACTACTCCGCCGCGTACGTGGTCCTGCGCACCGACGCCGGCGACGGACTGGAAGGCCACGCGCTCGCCTTCACCACCGGACGCGGCAACGACGTACAGGCCGCCGCCATCGCGGCCCTCGCCCCGCACGTGGTGGGCCTTTCGGTGGAAGAAGTCTGCGGCGACCTCGGGGCCTTCTCCCGCTCGCTCGTGCACGATCCCCAATTGCGCTGGCTGGGTCCCGAGAAGGGCGCCATCCACATGGCCACCGGAGCCGTCGTCAACGCCGCCTGGGACCTCGCCGCCAAGCGCGCCGGCCGGCCCGTCTGGCGCTTCCTGGCCGAGATGTCGCCCGAGGAGCTGGTCGCGCAGGTCGACTTCCGGTGGCTCAGCGACGCGCTCACGCCCGAGGAGGCGCTGGACATCCTGCGCCATGCCGAACCGGGCCGCGAGGAGAGGATCGCGCGTCTGCTGGAGCGTGGCTACCCGGCCTACACCACCACGCCCGGCTGGCTCGGCTACTCCGACGAGAAGCTGGCCCGCCTGGCCCGCGAGGCCGTCACCGACGGCTTCACCCAGATCAAACTGAAGGTCGGCGCGTCCCTGGAGGACGACGTACGGCGCATGCGCGTCGCCCGCGAGGCGGTCGGCCCGGACATCCGCATCGCCGTCGACGCCAACCAGAGATGGGATGTCGCCCCCGCGATCGACTGGATGCACACCCTTTCCCCCTACGACCCGTACTGGATCGAGGAGCCCACCTCCCCCGACGACATCCTCGGCCACGCGGCCGTCCGTAAGGCCGTCGCCCCCATCAAGGTCGCCACCGGCGAGCACATCGCCAACCGGGTCGTCTTCAAGCAGCTTCTGCAGGCCGGCGCGGTGGACATCGTGCAGATCGACTCCGCGCGGGTCGGCGGCGTCAACGAGAACATCGCGATCCTCCTGCTCGCCGCCAAGTTCGGCGTGCCGGTCTGCCCGCACGCCGGCGGTGTCGGCCTGTGCGAGATGGTCCAGCACCTGTCGATGTTCGACTACGTCGCCGTCTCCGGCACCGTCGAGGACCGGGTCATCGAGTACGTCGACCACCTGCACGAGCACTTCGTCGACCCGGTGCGCATCGTGGACGGTCACTACCTCGCGCCGGCTCTGCCCGGCCTGAGCGCCCAGATGCACCCGGACTCCCTCAAGGACTACGCGTATCCCGACGGCCCGGTCTGGTCCGCCCGTGTCTGACACCCCCGAACTCGTGGATTGCCACCACCACGTCTGGAATCTCGGCCACCGCCCCCAGCCCTGGCTGGACGAGCCCGGTCACGAGCCCATCCGCCGCAGCTTCGGCACCGCCGACCTGCGCACGGCCGCGACCGCGACCGTGGCAGGTCGGCGGCTGGAGTGCACGGTGCTCGTCCAGTGCGTGACGTCGGTCGACGAGACGCGCGAGTTCCTCGCCCTCGCCGACAGTGACCCGCTCATCGGCGCGGTCGTCGGCTGGGCGGATCTCACGTCCCCGGCGATCGGCGACGTACTCGACGCACTGCGCGCCGGACCCGGCGGTACCTACCTGCGAGCCGTACGTCACCTCGTCCAGGGGGAGTCCGACGCCGCCTGGCTGCAACAGCCTTCGGTGGAGCGGGGACTGCGGGCGGTGGGCGAACGGGGACTCGGGTACGACCTGCTCATACGCAGCCACCAGTTCCCCCAGGCGATCCGCCTGGCGGAACGCCTCCCCGGCCTTCCCCTGGTCCTCGACCACGCCGGAAAACCACCCATCGCCCGGCAGGACCTGGACGACTGGGAGCGGGGCGTGCGGCGGCTGGCCGCACATCCCCAGGTGCGGTGCAAGGTGTCGGGCCTGGTCACCGAGGCCGACCACGAGAAGTGGACCGTCGACGACATCCGGCCGGTGTGGGAGGTCCTGCTGGCGGCCTTCGGCCCCGACCGGCTGATGTTCGGCTCGGACTGGCCGGTCTGCGTCCTCGCCGGCGGCTGGAACCGGTGGGCCGCCACCGTCGACGAACTCCTGGCCGGCTGCTCCCACAGCGAGACCGATGCGGTCCTCGCCAAGACCGCGACCGACTTCTACAGACTCCAGCGCACCGATCCGAAGGAGGGAACATCCCGGTGCTCCTGACCGAACTGCTGCATCCCGGCATCCTCGAATCCCTCGCCGGAGCCGGCCACGGCGCCCGCGTGCTGCTCGCCGACGGCCACTACCCCGCGAGCACCGCCACCGGCGAGCGCGCCAGGACCGTCCATCTCAACCTGGCGCCGGGGCTGCTGGATGTCACCACCGTGCTCGACGTCCTGCTGCGGGCTCTGCCCGTCGAGTCGGCGCACGTGATGGTGCCGCCCGAGGGCGAGCCGGAGCCGCCGGCCATCGCCGAGTACCGCTCGATGCTGGCGCCCCTCCCCGTCGAGACGCTCGGCCGCTTCGAGTTCTACGACGCCGCCCGCTCACCCGACCTGGCCCTCGCCATCGTCACCGCCGACACCCGGACCTACGCCAACCTGCTGCTGACCATCGGCGTCCGCGCTGAAGGGACCCTGACAACACGATGACACTCGCAGTCCGCTACCTCGCCGCCCGCACCCTGGACACCGCGCCCGCCGAGAGCCCGCCCCCCGGCCCCGGCCAGGTCGAGATCGCCCCCGCCTACGTCGGTATCTGCGGCACCGACCTGCACATCTTCCACGGCGACATGGACGCCCGGGTCGCCGTGCCCGCCGTCCTCGGGCACGAGATGTCCGGCCGGATCGTACGGGTCGGTGCAGGAGTGGAGGGCTGGTCGCCCGGGGACGCGGTCACCGTGATGCCGCTGCGCTGGGACGACACCTGCCCCGCCTGCCGCGCCGGACACCAACACATCTGCCAGCACCTCGACTTCATCGGCATCGACTCCCCCGGCGCGATGCAGCAGCGCTGGACCGTGCCCGCTTCGACACTCATCCGGCTGCCCGGCTCCCTCCCCCTGGACCACGCCGCCCTCGTGGAGCCCACCGCGGTCGCGGTGCACGACGTCGGCCGGGCCCAGGTCCGCGACGGCGAGAAGGCCGTCGTGGTCGGCGGCGGCCCCGTCGGCATCCTCATCGCCCTGGTCGCCCGGGCAGCCGGAGCCGACGTCCGGGTGGTCGAGCTGAGCCCTCACCGACGGCGGCTCGCCGAGGAATTGGGGCTGGTCACCTGGGATCCGGGCGCCGACGACATGCCCGAACTGGTCCGGCAGTGGACCGGTGACGCCGGTGCGGACGTCGCCTTCGAAGTCTCCGGCGCACAAGGCGGGGTGGACACCGCCGTCGAGGTTCTCGGCGTGCGCGGCCGGTTGTGCCTGGTCGCCATCCACCCCCGACCCCGCGAGGTGAACCTCCACCGCTTCTTCTGGCGTGAACTCACCCTCGTCGGCGCCCGGTTGTACGACCGGTCCGACTTCGAGACGGCGGTTGCCCTGGTCGCCGACGGCACGATCCCGGCTGAGCGGCTGATCAGCAAGGTGGTGCCGCTCACCGAGGCGCCCGCCGCATTCGAGGCCCTGGAGGGCGGCGGTGACGTGATGAAGATCCTCGTGGACTGCACCGACGACGCCCAGGGAGCCATCCAGTGAACGCCTTCGACCTCACCGGGAAGCTCGCGGTCGTCACCGGTGCCCGGCGCGGTATCGGCCGGGCCATGGCCCGCGCCCTCGCCGGGGCCGGCGCGGACGTCATCGGCGTCAGCGCCTCGCTGGAGGAGTCCGGCAGCGACGTGGAGAAGGACGTTCTCGCCGCGGGCCGTACCTTCGAGGCGATCCGCAGCGACTTCGCCGACCCCGCCGCCGTACGGGCCCTGGGCGCGGACCTCGCCGGGCGCGAGCGGCCGGTGGACGTCCTGGTCAACAACGCGGGTACGATCCGCCGCGCCCCGGCCGCCGAACACACCGACGCGAACTGGGAGTTGGTCCTGCAGGTCAACCTCAACGCGCAGTTCGCCCTGACCCGGGCGGTCGGCGCGCAGATGGTGGCGCGCGGCCACGGGAAGATCATCTTCACGGCGTCGCTGCTCAGCTTCCAGGGCGGCATCACCGTCCCCGGCTACACCGCCGCCAAGCACGGCATCGCCGGACTGACCAAGGCCCTGGCCAACGAGTGGGCCCCGCACGGCGTCAACGTCAACGCCATCGCGCCCGGCTACATCGCCACCGACAACACCCAGGCTCTGCAAGACGACCCCATCCGCAGCAAGGCCATCCTGGACCGTATCCCGGCCGCGCGTTGGGGCAGCGCCGACGACCTCGCGGGCGCCACGGTGTTCCTCGCCTCGGACGCCGCCGCCTACGTGCACGGCACCGTCCTGCCCGTCGACGGCGGATGGCTCGGCCGATGAGTGACACCGACCTGGCCTCCGTACTGGCCGGCGCCCGCGTCATGCCGGTGCTGACCGTGCCCTCCGCCGCGACCGCCGGCCCGCTGGCCGACGCGCTCGCGGCGGGCGGCGCCCGGTGCGCCGAGGTCACCTTCCGCACCCCCGACGCCGAGCGGGTACTCAGGACGATGGCCGCCCACGGCGGGCTGACGGTCGGCGCCGGTACGGTCCTCACGCCCGAGCAGGTGGACCTGGCCGTGGCGGCCGGGGCCCGTTTCGTCGTCTCTCCCGGCTTCGACGAGGCAGTCGTCGCGAAGTGCGGCGAGCTGGGGGTACCCGTGGTACCCGGCATCGCCTCCGCCACCGAGCTGATGCGCGCGCTGCGGGCCGGCCTCGACACCGTCAAGCTCTTCCCCGCCGAGCCGCTCGGCGGCATCCCGATGCTGCGAGCCCTGGCGGCGCCCTTCCCGCAGGCCCGGTTCGTGCCGACGGGCGGCATCGACGCCTACCGCATGACCGCCTACCTCGCCGACCCGGCGGTCCTCGCCGTCGGCGGCAGCTGGATGGCCACCGCCGCCCATCTGGAACGGGGCGAGTACGAGGAGATCCGCCGACTGACCGCCGAGGCCGTACACAGGAGCGCGACGTGACCGACGTGGTGGCCCTCGGCGAGGTGATGCTCCGCTTCGACCCGGGCGAGGGCAGGATCCGCACCGCCCGCACCTTCCAGGTCTGGGAAGGCGGCGGCGAATACAACGTCGTGCGGGGACTGCGCCGCTGCTTCGGCCTGCGCACGGCCGTCGTGACCGCCCTGGTCGACAACGCGGTGGGGAGGCTTGTCGAGGACCTGATCCTCCAGGGCGGAGTCGAGACCTCCCTGATCCGCTGGGTGTCCGACGACGGTATCGGCCGCACCGCCCGCAACGGGCTGAACTTCGTGGAGCGGGGCTTCGGCATCCGGGGCGCACTGGGCGTCAGCGACCGCGCGGGCACAGCCGTCTCGCAGCTACGCAAAGGGGATGTCGACTGGGACGCGGTCTTCTCCTCGGGACCCCGCTGGTTCCACACCGGCGGCATCTTCGCCGGTCTGTCGGACACCACTGGGGACGTCGCGGACGAGGCCATGGCGGCCGCGCGGCGGCACGGCGTGACGGTCTCCTACGACCCCAACTACCGCCCGAGTCTGTGGGCCGGCCGGGGCGGCGCCGACGCCGCCCGCGAGGTCGACCTGCGGCTAGCCCGGCACGCCGATGTCGTCGTGGGTGCCCTGGGCCTGGCCGGACCGTACCCAGGGGCGCTGCGGGTCGAGGAGGACGAGGTGCAGGACGCACTCGCAGAGGTCGCGGGACGCCTGCCCCAGGCTGAGGTGCTGGCGACGACCGTGCGCACGGTGCCCTCGGCCGGGGTGAACGACTGGTCCTCGGCCGCCTGGTCGGCCCGGACCGGCTGCGTGCGTGGCCCCGACATGCCCGGCCTGCACGTCCTGGACCGCATCGGTTCCGGCGACGCGTTCGCGGCCGGACTGATCTACGGACTGCTGACAGGCGACGGCGAGGAGGGCGGCTCGACGGCTCGCGCCAGGCCCGCGGCGAACCTCGATGCCGTCGGCCTGCAACGCGCTCTGGCCTACGGCACCGTCCACGGCGCACTGGCCATGACCACGCCCGGCGACGTCTCCATGGCCTCACTCACCGAGGTCGAGGCGCTCATGGCAGGTGGCTCGGCCGCCGTCAGGCGATGACCGGCCCTCGGCCGCCGTACCGAACCGCACCAGCAGAGGAGCACAGGTGACACATCGGACCATGCGATACCGGAAGATCACGAACACCCCCGTCGAACTCACCGAACTCGGCTTCGGGGCCTCCGTGATCGGCAATCTCTACCGCGTCACCCCTCCTCACGACGCGCAGGCCGCGATCGAAGCGGCCTGGGAGGCCGGCATCCGGTACTTCGACACGGCACCGCACTACGGGCTCGGTCTCTCCGAGCGACGCCTGGGAGCCGCCCTGCGGGACCGTCCACGCGATACGTACGCCGTCTCCTCCAAGGTCGGCCGCCTGCTCGTTCCCAACGAGCAGCCGCGCGGCACCGACACCGAGGGCTTCATGGTGCCGAACGACCTGCGCAGGCAGTGGGACTTCAGCCGTGACGGAGTGCTCCGCTCCATCGAGGCGACGTTGGAACGCACCGGCCTGGACCGCGTGGACGTCGTCTACCTGCACGACCCCGACGACCACTGGAGGCAAGCCGCCGAGGAGGCCATGCCGGCCCTCGCGGACCTCCGCGACCAGGGAGTGATCGGCGCGATCGGCGCCGGCATGAACCAGTCGGCCATGCTGGCCCGCTTCCTGCGCGAGACCGCAGCCGACCTGGTCATGCTGGCCGGGCGCTACACGCTCCTCGACCAGTCGGCCCTGGACGATGTCCTGCCCGCCGCGCAGGCACTCGGCAAGAGCGTCGTGGCCGTGGGCGTGTTCAACTCGGGGCTGCTCTCCAGCGACCGCCCTGCCGAGGGCATGAAGTACGACTACCAGGACGCCCCGCCTGCCCTGGTGGCCCGCGCTCGGGCGATCGCCGACGTCTGCGCGGCGCACGGCACGACCCTGCCCGCCGCCGCGATCGCCTTCCCGCGCACCCATCCCAGTATCATCAACATCACCCTCGGTATGCGGAATGCGGAGCAGGTTGCACGAAACGTGGAACTCCACGATCGACGGATCCCTGAAGATCTCTGGGATGATCTCCGTGCCCGAGAACTGATCAGGTCGGACGTGCCCACGGCGAACGATCCCGGAAGGAGTTCGCAGTGTCTCTGACGGACAAGGCCATAGCGCAGATCCGCGAGCTGATCCGCACGGGTGCGCTGCCTCCGGGCTCCAAGCTGCCGCCGGAGCCGGACCTGGCAGCCCAGCTGGGTCTGTCCCGCAACCTGGCCCGTGAGGCGGTCAAGGCGCTGGCCGTCGCGCGGGTTCTGGAGGTGCGGCGGGGCGACGGCACGTACGTGACCAGCCTGCAGCCGAGCCTGCTCCTGGAAGGGCTCGGCGGAGCGGTGGAACTGCTGCAAGGCGACTCCGCCGCGCTGCAGGACCTCATGGAGGTGCGGCGTCTCCTCGAACCGGCCGCCACCGCCCTGGCCGCCACCCGGATCTCCGACGAGCAGCTTGCCGAGGTCGAGCGGCACCTGGACGCCATGCGCGAGGCCCGCGACGACGTCGAGCAGCTCAACATCCACGACGCCGCCTTCCACCGCGCCGTCATCACGGCCACGGGCAACGAGACCCTGCTCACCCTCCTGGAGGGCATCTCCGGCCGCACTCTGCGCGCCCGCATCTGGCGCGGCCTGGTCGACACCCAGGCCGCGGGCCGCACCCTGGCCGAGCACGAGGCGATCTTCCATGCCCTGTCCACCCGAGACGCCTACCTCAGTCAGGCCGCAGCACTGCTGCACGTGAACAACACCGAACAGTGGCTCAGAGAACACCTGCGCTCCGGCCAGGCTCCTCCTCTTCGGTAGACCTCTATGGCTTCACCTGCCCAGATGCGGTGCCCTTGCCCAGTCGGACGCAGATGCTTCGACGACGACGCGGAGGACATCCTCATCGTGATGCACGCCGGATAAGAAGGGTGAAGCCTGCTCGTCCGTGCACCTGGCACCTACGCCGATGCCCGGCGTTCCCCTGGGCACGAGGCTCTGCTCCCGGCCCTCGGCGAGGACGGATACCAGCGCCTCCTCCGCGAGGGGCACAACGTGGCACTGCGCACCAAGGACGGACGAGGTTACCGATTCCCTGCGCGCCGGCTCGCCGGCTTCCGCTGCACCGCCGACGCCCCGACTGAGCCGTTGAGTCACCGCATGCCTGGACGTGAATGTCCTGCCCGCACCCTGCGGCTACGTCGGCCAGTCGGAGATCCGGCCGAGCAACCTGTACGGGCTGGTCCCGCAGATCAGCCCAAGCCGCTGCCCTCTGCCCGCCGGCCATCTACGGCCCGCACAACCGGTCCGAGGGCCCCGAGCCCCCGGTGGGGGCGGAGCCTTTGTCGCCCCCAAGGGTTCTGCGGTGCTCACCGCTTCGACGACCGCAGCCGACCTCAGCCCACTCCCCCGCCCTCGTTCCCACGGCTTCGCGGGGGGGGCCATCATGGGAACGGAAGGCCATGTAAAGGCGAGGAAGGATCGGACGGGGCCGGAAGGCCTTACCTCGCCGACCAGTAAGAACGGTGAACCCCAGGGAAGATCACCACAGACGGGGGCAGCTATAGGGTCTCTCCTAAAGCGGGTGTCGCAGGTTCGAATCCTGCCGGGGCACCAGCCAAAAGGCCCCGGACCGATCATGGTCCGGGGCCTATGACGGCAGTTGCCTCTCAGGCGGCCGGCAGACGGCGCTTGAGCAGCCGAGCGCGCGCCTGAGCGGACCCCTCCGGCGCGTTTCGGCTTGGAAACGAGGTGTCCTGAGCGGGTCTGCGGCCCTCGGCGGGGTGGCCGTGGGTGATTCGGTGGCGGTCGCGAACAGCGTGCGCTGCCCGGTGAGGCAGGCGCGGATCCCGAGCGCGACGGCGAGGTGGGTCTTGCCGGTGCCCGGTGGTCCGAGCAGGATCACGTTCTCGCGGGCGTGCTGGAAGTCGAGCTGTCCGAGGTGCTCGACGGATCCATCCACATGACCTGCCAGCCGTGGCCGTCGAGGTCGAAGAAGCTGCGTGAGTACATGAAGCCGTGGTCCTCGGGGCCATCCGCCTCGGAGCCGCCCGCGGCGAGCGCAGTCTCAGCGACCGTGTCAACCTCATCGCGGGCTGACACGCTGAAGCAGTAGAGCGCCAGCGTGTGCGTGGTGGGATCGGCCATCGGCAGCTTCGCGAACTTCGCGAACGTCTCGTGGCTGAGCAGCATGACGGAGGCTTGCTCGCCGACCAGCATGCAGGCGGCGGTCTCGTCGGTGAACATCGGGTTGTAGCTGAACCCGAGCCGCGCGAAGAACGCCTTGCTGCGCTCGATGTCCGCCACGGGGATGCTCACGAACAGCATGCGACCAGCGTGTGCAGGAGTGGTCATGGTGGGTCTCCAGTCCGAGGTTCGATGGTGTACGACGGGGTAGACCGGCCCAGCCTGCGGAACTCATCGGTTGATTACTGCAGACGATCGTCCAGCGCTACCGCACGCCGCTACCGAGGACGAAAGCGCAGCTCCGCCCCCTTGAACTGACGGCACCTTTTGACGGCAACACCTGCGCACGTTGCCGTATCAGGTGAACCAGCCGCGCACCAAGCAGACCAGGCAGGGAAAGCCTCACCCCTGGCCATTGGATCGTCCGGATGATCTCCTAAAGCGGTGCTCACGCACGAGCGCCCTCCCGGGCCGTCCTGGGGCCGTGGAAGGGTGCTCAATGGTGACCAACGTCGACAACTGCCGACAGCTCGGCAGCAGGTCAGAGCGGTGATCGATTAGGCGGCCGCAGGCCGCGGCCGCCGTGATCAGTTGTGGTTCGGCTGTCCGGGAGGGCCGGTCTCAAGATGCGATCGCCCACGTGGCGAGTAGCGTGGACGACCGAGAGGTCTGACACGGACACATACCCGATCCGGCAGGTTCTCTTCCAGGAACGCGGCCGTAGCGCAAGCCGGCGAGCCCGCGCTTCGGCACTGTGGAGCCGCGGAGATACCCCGCACGTACGCGGTGAATCGAAGACGGCGCCGCGCATCTTTGTGGCGGGCCGCGACCATCGTCCCAGGGAGGAGACAGCCAATGGCCGTGTCAGACATCCTGTCCACCCTTGCTGAGCGGGCCAAGGCTGCCGAAGATCACGTATCCCAGGCCGCAACCCAGAGCCGTGAGCAGTTGCAAGCCGAGGTTGACAGGGCCCGCGAAGACGCCCAGGCACAAGCCGCGCGACTCCAAGAGTCGGCGCGCGACGCGGAAGTGAAAATCTCGCAGTGGTGGGCCGAGATGCAGGAGAATTGGCGCAACCATACGGCCCAGGTGAGCAGCGACATCGAGGCCCGCAAGCGCGAACACAACGCGGCTCGCGCAGCGCGCCGGGCCAGCCAGGCGGAGGCGGATGCGGTCGCCGCCGTCGCATTCGCTTCGGCCGCCATCCAAGAGGCCGAGTACGCGGTCCTCGATGCGCGGCTGGCCCGTATGGAGGCTGACGACAAGGCAACCGGATAGCGCTCTCCACGGAGTTCTCCAAGTGGGGCGGGCCACTCCGGGATCACCGGGAGTGGCCCGCGCCTTAGGAAGCCCTATCGTCCCAGTTCAGAGGGCCCTTTAGCGTTCCCGCCCATGATCCGGACACAGTCGCAACGCGCAGGCTAGAGCTACGGATCAGAAGGTGGCCCGTGCCCCATCCGTGCCCGATCGTGCGGGGAACCGCGGGGAACCACGGTGGCGAGCGGGCAACGGCGCAGCACAACGGCCCCCTGGAATTCGCCTTACCTGGTCAGGGGCCGTTCACCTGCGCGGTGCCGTTTCCGGGTGCGCGCCGGTTCACTCCGGGGGACGCGCGTTCACTCCGGGCGGACGCCGACATGCCTCCCGCCAGAGAGCCGCATAGCATCCCTGTTGTAGAGATATGTCCGACTTACTCCCGTCTGGGAGGGGTGCGGAAGCATGGGAAACCTGGCAAAAGTGGACCCGGCGACAATCCGGCAGACCACCACCGAGGCGTGGATCTGGGGTTTTGCGATGCTGGAGAACTACCGGAGGCTCTACCAGCAAGCCCTGGACGACGCCGACCCCCGGTACGTCGGCGGCTTCGGCGTCTTCCGGCACTATCCGCAGCCCTTCACTCCGGCCAACACCGACATCGTCACCCCGAACAACGACACCCCCTACTCCTGGGCATGGCTCGACCTACGGGCCGAACCGTGGGTGATCGAGGTCCCGGCGATGGACCGTTACTACGTGATCCCGCCGCACGACCTGGACACCACCTACGTCGGCTTCATCGGCTCCAGGGCCACGGGGCCGCACGCCGGCCGCTATCTGGTCGCCGGGCCAGGCTGGAAGGACCCAGTCCCCGACGGTTTCGAACGGGTACTGCGCGCCGACACCAACCTGGTCGGCATCCTCGGTCGCACCTACCTGGCCGGCCCCGAGGACGTCCCGAACCTGAAGCGCCTTCAGGCCCAGTACGTACTCAAGCCGCTCAGCGCGCACCTTGGCATCCAGCCGCCCGCCCCCGAGCCGGAGCCGGCCTGGCCGGTCTGGCGCGACGAGGTGGTCGACAGCCTGGAGTTCTTCACCTTCCTGGACTTCCTGCTGGGCTTCTTCCCCGTCCTGCCCGCCGACGCCGACTTGCGCACACGGCTGGCCGAACTAGGCATCGGCGGGGGCAACTTCGAGCCCGCCACGCTGCCGCCGGAAGTCCGCGACAGCCTCGAGCAGGGCATCGTGGACGGCCGGGCCCAGCTCACCGAGAAGGCCGCAGCCACCACGTCCTCCGCCGGGCTCTTCGGTACCCGCGCGCAGCTCGCCGGCAAGCCCTTCGCCCGTGCGCTCGGAGCCGTCCTCGGCATCTACGGCCTGCCCGAGGAAGAGGCCTGGTACGGCCGCTGGAGGGTCGACGACCAGGGCAATCCGTTGGACGGCGGCAGCCACGAATACACCGTCCGCTTCCCGCCGGGGCAGCTGCCCCCCGCCCGCTTCTTCTGGTCCGCCACGGCGTACCGCCTCCCCGAGATCCTGCTGATCGACAACCCCATCGACCGCTACTCGATCGGAGACCGCACGCCGGGGCTGGTCTACGACCCCGACGGCGGACTGACCCTGCGCATCCAGCACCAGCGCCCCAGAGACCCGGAGCAGGCGGCCAACTGGCTGCCCGCCCCCGACGGACCCTTCGTGGTCGTGATCCGGCTCTACGGACCCGACCCCGCCGTGCCCGAAGGCCGTTGGCAGCTGCCCTCGTTCATGCCCACTTCCTGACGGGGACGTGACCGGACGAAGACTGAGCTCCGGCAGCGCCGCACGCCCCGTGCACGAGGTCGTGCTCAGCGGGGTCCGGATGCCGAGAATGAACTCGATCATGGAGAGGTGGGTGCAGACCTGCCGCCGCGAACTCCTGGACCGCACCTTGATCTGGAACGAGCGCCATCTCCTCTATGCCCTGCGCGAGTTCGAGCGGTTCTACAACCGCCACCGACCCCATCAGGGCATCGCGAACGCCCGTCCGCTACAGCCCTTGCCCGCGGCGATCACCGATCCAGGGCAGATCGCCCGCCTCGGCATACGGAGGCGTGAACGCCTGGGCGGCATCCTCCACGAGTACCAACATGCCGCTTGACGTACACGGATGAGGTTATCGGCAAGGGCAGGGTCGGCGATCGGGGTCGGTGACCGCCCCGACCGCTTGGTGAGACCTTGACGGACACGGGTGCGTACCCCGCTCCCGGAAGCGTGCCCGCCTCATCCGCCCGGTTCCGCGCGACGGACTGGCCCTCCGGCCGCGTAGAGCAGACGCGGATTCACCCAGGGAGGGAACTGCACAGTGACAGCACGTGCACTCAAGGAGGCACTGAGGGGGCTAGAGATACGGCGATCGCGGCGGCGGCGGTGCCCGTCCTGACCGCGTCGCAGGCGCCGAACGGCGGTCTCGGCAGAGGCCGCGGAGCCCGCGCAGAAGGCGGCGCCCGCCGAGCACAGCCCAGCGTGTCCGGCGACACCCCGTACCGCACCGGCCTTCCCCCGCTGCGGACGCGGACGAACGACTGGGCACCGGGAGCGATGGGTGGCGGTGCCCTGCCCGCGAGCGTGTTCGCCGCGTACCGGTGTGCCAAAAAGGAGCAGGCGCGCAGCGCGCCCGACTGCCGACTGGGACCGCCGCACCATCCCGGGTGCAGCGGTCCCGCAACGCGTCGAGTTTCCAGCTAGTCCTCGACCAGGTATCGGACGAAGTCCACCACGAACTCGCCGTACTGCAGAGCCGCTCCGATGGCCTCGAGCCTCGCGTACTGGTCCCGGGACAGCGAGGCGTCCGGGGCGGCGCATCTGATCGCTCTCAGCAGCACCCGGAAAGCCACATCCGGAGTGCACTGGCGCGCGCAATCGACGAGCGCTGCCCGTACTTTGTCCTCAAGGAAGCGTGCCTCTTCGAGCTCGGCAACGACCGCATCGAGGCGGTCCAGGCCGTCCTCCGTGTCCGCGCCTGTGAGCGGGCGGACGGCGGCATTCGCTCTGAATGGGCTTGTGAAACAGGCCAGTCGCTGACCGTGCCTGGCGGCAGGCGGCACTGGGAACCCCGGTCTCCCTCCGTGGGCACGCACTGCCCCGCACACCCGCCGACCGCTCCGACCGCAGCCGGGCAGGTGCACGGAGGAAGAAAAGTCAGACGGTGGTGTCCGGCTTGCCAGGGTCGCTCGGGTGCGACTCAAGAGGGGTGACGACGGACGTCATCCAGGACCACAGCGGCAAGGTGCTCAGGATCCTGTCACGCAACTCGGCCTCGTCGTTGGCCCGCCACAGGGCGATGCTGCGAGTCTCACCCACCGGACGCCAGATCCGGACCAGGTGGCCGGAGGCGATCAACTCGACGGCCCGGGCGGCCTCCGCGGCGCGACGGCGGTCGACCTCGGCCGCCTCGGTTCCGTCGGGAATGTTGGTGGTGACCTCGATCAGGAACTCTTTCACAAGCCAGCCTTTCTCTGATGCTGCGAAAAGACACCGCGGCCTAAGCCGTGGTGGGTCGGGTGCGATAGAAATCCGCCGCGGTGAACGTGGCGGGCACGCCCAGTTCGGCGGCGACCGCTTTGACGGCCGTCTCGGCGGTGGCGAGGTCCGCCTGACCGTCGATGCCGAACGACGGGGCGATGAACCTCTCGTAGTGCGCCCGGACTTCCTCTTCCGTGTATCCGTTGAGGAAGGCCTGGAGATACCTGACCGTGGTGTCGGGCTCGTCCCGGATCACCCGTAGCGCGCGCCGGTGGGCCAGCACGACGGCCTGGACTGCGGGATCCTCCGGATCGGTGTAGGTCGGGTCGACGGACACACCGACGGTCGGGATCTGGAAGAGGTCACCGGCGAAGGCCAGCACCCGCCAGCCGTTCTCGGCGGCCACGGCTTCGGGCACCAGGGTGTCGCCCACCACCGCAGCGTCGATCGTGCCCTCGCGCAGCCTGCGCAGGTCCATGCCGTAGTCGCCGGGTGCACGGACGATGGTCTCGACATCGCGGTCCGGGTCCAGTCCGGCCTGGCGCAGCATGATGCGGGTGAAGCAGCCGGGCCCGGTGTGGCGCGGATGCACGGCCAGACGCTTCCCGGCCAGGTCGGCCAGCGAGTCCAGGCCGGGCCGGGCGAGGAACCAGAACTGGGGCTGCTGGGTGTTCACATTGAGCGCGACCCATGGGATGTCGCCGACCAGCCGGGACAGCAGCGTCCGGCCCAGGCCGATGACGGCCCCGCGGCGCAGCCGCTCCGGGTCCCAGATCGAGCCGTCCCGCAGGGCGACGTGGACACCGGCGTCGGCGTAGAAGTCCTGCTGGTCCGCGATGTAGGTGACTAGCTCCTCGTGGGGACCGCGCCCCACGTAGGCGAGATCGATCGTGTGCATGAACGCCTTCCTCAGAGGTGGCTGTGTCCCGTAGGCGGTCCGCCCGCCGGTCGCATCCGGGCGGGCCCGGCGGAGGTGTGTCCGGGACGGGGGTGTCGCTGCAAGGATGTCCTGTCGCGACCCGGCCGGAATGATGCTGCTGGTGCGGAATGCGCCACATGTCCGCTGTGCGGATGTGGGTGGCCCGGCGGGCCGGCCGCCGACCGTGCGGGGCGCTGGAAACCCGGGAGCTTCGGGGTACCGAAGGATCTCCCGCACGACAGGGCAAAGGCGGCAGAACGGGCCAATTCCCGGGGGTGTGGGTGATCGGCAGCACTGTACAGGCCGCCGCCGGTACGGCTGGACGCGCGAGCGAAACTCCCGCCGAGCGGCGGATTCCTTGATCGACTCCCGTCGGCCGAGGTCTCTTTGCGGCTCCTCCGGGCTCGGCCGGGGTCCTCGCCACTCTCCGGTGATGCGCCATCAGTTCGACTCCAAGTTGCCGTCAGGTGAGGTGATCTGGCGATGTGTCAGGCCTGCGCGCCGGCCCTTCGGTCCGGTCGTCGGCGCCCCGGCGCCAGGGCCCCGGGACGAGAGGGCCTTCTCAGGAAGTCCCCAGGCGAGTCTTGACGCCGATGAACACCCTACCTATGGTCGTTCCAAATGCTGGCGCGAGTTCGAGATAATGAACACGGATGGTCAAGGATGACTCAGCAGGTTCGGGCTTTGGCAGGAACGCGGGTGATCGACGCCGCGACGATGGTCGCGGGCCCGCTGGGCGCGTCGATCCTGGCTGACTTCGGTGCCGACGTGGTCAAGGTGGAGCCCATCGCAGGGGACGAGTCCCGTACGTTCGGCCCCGGCCGAAACGGCATGAGCGGTGTCTACGCCGGGGTCAACCGGAACAAGCGGGCGATCGCACTCGATCTGCGCACGGAGGAGGGCCGGGAGCTCTTCCACGAGCTGTGCGCCGGCGCCGACGTGCTGATCGAGAACATGCTCCCCGCTGCCCACGCCAAGTTCGGCCTGACCGCCGAGGAGCTCCGGGAGCGCCACCCCCACCTGATCTGCCTGAACGTGAGCGGTTACGGCGACAGCGGCCCGTCGGCCGGCCGGCCCGCGCTGGATCCTGTCGCCCAGGCCCTCACCGGCATGATCCAGGCCACCGGGGACTCCGACGGCCGCGGCATCAAGGCCGGCCCGCCGGTGGCCGACAGCTCGGCCGGATACCTGGTCGCCGTCGCGGCCCTGGTCTCGCTCTTCGCGAAGCAGAAGACCGGAGCCGGCCAGAACGGCTCGGTGTCGCTGGTGGCCTCGCTGTTCCACCTTCAGTCGCCGTGGCTGGGCCAGTACATGCTGGCCGACTACGTGGCACCGCGCGTCGGCAACGCGAGCAACTTCTACGCGCCGTACAACGCGTACGCGACGCGCGACGGCGGGGCCGTCCACGTCGTCGCCTTCAACGACCGGCACTTCGAGCGGTTCGTGAAGGCGGCCGGCGCCGAGCACCTGCTCGACGACGAGCGGTTCACGAACGCGGCGAGCCGGCTGGCCCACCGCGAGGAACTCGACGTGGTGCTCGCACCCTGGTTCGCCGAGCGCGACCGGGACGACATCGTCACCCTGCTCACCGACCAGAACATCATCTGCGCCCCGGTCCTCGCGTACAACGAGGCCGTGGAGCACCCCCAGATCCGCGCGCTCGAACTGGTCGTCGACCTGGAGAGCAAGGCCCTCGGCGAGGTCCGGGTGCCGGGCCTGCCGATCAAGCTGTCGGACACTCCCGGCCGTGTGGAGCGTCCGCCGACCGCCCTGGGCGAGCACACCGCCGAGCTTCTCAAGGAGCTCGGCCACAACGACCAAGACATCGCACGGCTGCTGGCCGCGCGCGTCGTCCGGTGAACTCACAACGTCCTGACAGGAGCATCACATGAAGGTTGGTATCAGGATCCCCGGCGCCGGTCCCTGGGCCGGACCGGACGCGATCAGCGAGGTCTCCCGCTACGCGGAGAAGATCGGCTTCGACTCGCTGTGGATGACTGACCACGTGGCCCTGCCCACGAAGGTGGAGACGGCCTACCCGTACACCGCCGACGGCAAGTTCCTCTGGGCGCCCGAAACCCCCTACCTGGACTGCCTCACCGCGCTGACCTGGGCCGCGGCCGCGACGGAGACCGTCGAGCTGGGCACGTCCTGCCTGATCCTGCCGTGGCGCCCGCTGGTACAGACGTCGAAGACGCTGGTGAGCATCGACGTCCTGTCCAAGGGCCGCCTGTCCGTCGCCATCGGCGTCGGCTGGATGAAGGAGCAGTTCGAGGCGCTGGGCGCGCCGTTCAAGGACCGCGGCCGCCGGGTGACCGAGATGGTCAAGGCCATGCGCCAGATGTGGACCGAGGACGAGGTCTCCTGGGACGGCGACTTCTACAACCTGCACGACTTCATGATGTTCCCCAAACCCGTGCGCGGCACGATACCGGTCTGGTTCGCCGGCTACAGCGAGGCGTCGCTGCGCCGTATCGCCGCCATCGGTGACGGCTGGCACCCGCTGGCCGTGGGCCCGGAGGACTACGCGGGCTACCTCGCCACGCTGAAGTCGTACGTGGAGCAGGCCGGCCGCGACATGAGCGAGATCACGCTCACCGCGCGCCCGCTGCGCAAGGCGCCCTACAACGCCGAGACGATCGAGGCGTACGGCGACCTCGGTGTCACCCACTTCATCTGCGACACCTCGTTCGAGCACGCCACGCTCGAGTCCGCGATGGAGGAACTGCAGGCCCTCGCCGAGGCAGTCCTGCCGACCGCGCACCGTCTCCCCTGAGGCCCGAACGAAGGAGACCCGATCATGCGTGCACTCACCTCCAGTGTTCCGCTGGTCCTCGGTGACCAGCTCACAGACGCCTCGAACGGAGCCACGTTCGAGACCGTCAACCCCGCCGACGGCAGCATCATCGCGAAGGTCGCCGAGGCGACCGTGGACGACGTCGCCCGCGCCGTCGAGGCCGCGCGAGCCGGCGCCAAGGCGTGGCAGCGGATGCGGCCCTCGCAGCGCACCCGTCTGATGCTGCGCTACGCGGCGCTCATTGAAGCGAACAAGGAGCGGCTCGCCGAGCTGCAGACCCGCGACATGGGCAAGCCGATCCGCGAGTCCGCGACGATCGACCTGCCGGTCATGGTCGAGACCGTGGAGTACTTCGCCGGCCTCGTGACCAAGATCGAGGGGCGGACGACCCCGGCCCCCGGCCGCTTCCTGAACTACACGGTGCGCGAGCCGATCGGTGTGGTCGGTGCGATCACCCCGTGGAACTTCCCCGCCGTGCAGTCGATCTGGAAGATCGCGCCGGCCCTGGCGATGGGCAACTCCATCGTCCTGAAGCCGGCGCAGCTGGCACCCCTCGTGCCGGTGGCGCTGGGTGAGCTGGCCCTGGAGGCCGGCATCCCCGCCGGCGTCGTGAACGTCCTGCCGGGCCGCGGCTCGGTGGCGGGAAACGCGCTGGTCCAGCACCCGGACGTCGGCAAGGTCACCTTCACCGGTTCGACCGAGATCGGCCAGGAGATCGGCCGGATGGCGGCGGACCGGCTGATCACCACCTCCCTGGAGCTGGGCGGCAAGTCGGCGCTGGTCGCCTTCGCGGACGCCGCCCCGAAGGCGGTCGCCGACGTGGTCTTCACGGCCATGTACGGCAACCAGGGCGAGACCTGCACCGCGCCCAGCCGGCTCCTGGTCGAGCGCCCGATCTACGACGAGGTCGTGGAGCTGGTCAAGGCACGGGTCGACGCGGCCCGGGTCGGCGACCCACTCGACCCCGAGACGGAGATCGGCCCGCTGGTCAACGCGGCGCAGCGCGACTCGGTTCACTCCTACGTGGTGTCGGGCGCCGAGGAGGGGGCCCGTCTGCTGGCGGGCAGCACCGAGGCTCCGGCAGAGGGTCCGGGCTTCTTCTACCGGCCGGCGCTGTTCGCGGACGTGGCCGCGGACATGCGGATCGCTCGCGAGGAGATCTTCGGCCCCGTCCTCGGTGTGCTGCCGTTCGAGGGCGAGGAGCAGGCGATCGAGCTGGCGAACGACACGATCTACGGCCTCGCGGCCGGTGTGTTCACCCGCGATGTCGGCCGGGCCCTGCGCTTCGCGGGGACGCTGGACGCGGGGAACGTGTGGATCAACAGCTGGGGCGTGCTCAACCCGGCCTCGCCGTACCGCGGGTTCCGCCACAGCGGCTACGGCAGTGACCTCGGTCGCAGCGCGATCGAGAGCTTCACGAAGGAGAAGAGCGTATGGGCACGTCTGGACTAGCGCCGCAGGGCGCCGACGTCCCGGTCGTCGCCCGCCTGCGGGAACTGCGGGGCCTCGCGCGGTGGTCACCCGCTCCGGACTACTCGATCGCCCAGGATGCGCTCTTCGCGCAGGATCCGGACGCGGTGGCCATTCTCACGGCCGGACCGCAGGAAGTCGGCGAGATCCCGTTCGGCGAGGTCCAGGAGGCCGCGCTGCGGATCGGCGACGTACTGCGGGCGCAGGGCGTCGCCCCGGGCGACCGGGTCGCGCTCTACCTCGACCCCTCGCCGGCCGCGGCGGAGGCCGTCTTCGGAGTGCTGGCCGCCGGGGCGGTGCTCCTTCCGATCCCGCGGCTCATGGCCGGCGGCTCGGTAGCCCACCGCCTGAGCGACTCAGGGGCGAAGGTGCTCGTCACCGACGGGCTGGGCCTTGAGCGGCTGCGGTCGACGGGCTGCGACGTCGAGGGCCGGATCGTGCTGACGGTCGACGGTACCGAGGGGAAGGGGATCGCCGGCCGGAAGGTCGACGACCACTCCGACGCACCCTGGCCGGCCGGTCCGACGCACCCCGCCCTGCTGATGTACACCTCGGGCACCAGCGGTCCGCCCAAGGGCATCCTGCACGGCCACCAGGTGCTGCTCGGCCACGGCGGAGTGGACTACGCCTTCGAGTTGTTCCAGCCCAGGGACGTCTACTACGGGACGGCCGACTGGGGGTGGATCGGCGGCCTCATGCTGGGGCTCCTCGTCCCGTGGTCGTTCGGCGTCCCGGTCGTCGCGCAGCGGCAGACGCATTTCGATGCGAACGCCACGCTGGACCTGTTCGCGCGGTGCGGCGTCACGACCGCCTTCCTGCCGCCTTCCGTCCTGCGCCTGTTGCAGGCGAACGGCCGGGCGCCCGAGCGCAGGCTGCGTGCCGTCGTCACCGGCGGCGAGCCGGCGGGGCGCTCGGAGATGGCGTGGTCCCGGCTGCACCTGTCGCAGGCCGTGAACAAGGCGTACGGCCAGACCGAGGCGAACGGTCTCATCGGTGACTCGGCGGCGCTGGGCTCCGTCGACGACGACACGATGGGTGCCCCGTATCCGGGTCACACCATCGCGCTGCTCGGCGAGGACGGCCGGGAGGTCGCCCACGGTGAGGTCGGCGAGATCGCCCTGCGGCTTCCCGACCCGGTCGCGCTACTGGGGATCTGGGATGCGAGGACCGAGGGCCCGGTGCCCCCGGTCGGCGACTGGCACCGGACGAACGACCTGGCCAGGCGTGCTCATGGACAGCGCCTGGAGTACCTGGGCCGCGCGGACGACGTCATCAAGAGCCGCGGCTACCGGATCGGCCCCTCGGAGATCGAGGACGCCCTGGTGAACCACCCGCTGGTGGCCGAGGCCGCCGCGGTCGGCATCCCGGACGACAGGATCGGTCAGCGGGTGAAGGTCTTCCTGCGGTTCACCGACGGTGAGGTCGGCGGTGAGGTCGGCGGTGAGGTCGGTGAGGCGCTCCGCTCGGAGCTGTGCGACCTGGTGGCCGCCACGGTCGGGCCGCACGCCAAACCCCGTGAGTTCGAAGTGGTCTCGTCCCTGCCGAGAACGGAGACCGGGAAGCTCCTGCGGCGCGAACTCGCTCCGGCCCGGCACTGACCGGCTCCCTTCCGCGGCGCTGCCGCCCGAGACGGCGGCCCGGCGGCGCGCGTGCCCGGATGGCACCTGCAGACACACATCACGTGCAGACACACATCACGAGAGGGACCACCTATGCGTAGATTCTGGCATGTCGGTCTCAACGTCACCGACATGGATCGCACCATCGAGTTCTACCGACTCGTGGGCTTCGAGGTCGTGCAGGACAAGGAGGTCGACGACGCCAACCTCGCGCGGGCGTTCATGATCGACCAGGGCAGCAAGCTGCGCTTCGCGCACATGCGCCTGAACAACGCGCCCGATGAGGCGATGCTCGACATCATCGAGTGGCGCGACGTGCCGGCGACCCGCGAGCGGTCCGTCGCCGACACCGTCAACCCCGGCCTGTGCCGCTTCTCGATCCTCACGGACGACATCCAGGGCGAGTACGACCGCCTGAGCGTCGCGGGCGTCAAGTTCCTGCACACCCCTCAGACCGTCATGGCTCCCGACGGGGTGAACGGGTGGAAGATCCTCTTCGCGGCGGACCCCGACGGTACGCTGTTCCACTTTGTCGAGTTGGTAGGGGACTCAGCCAAGCACTGAGACTTCCCTGACCGGAAAGTAGGAGACGTGGCGAAGGGGCCTTCCGAAGCCAGCGACGTGGTCGTCGACGACGATGCCGACCAGGGAGCCGGGGTTCTCGTGCCGGCGGTGTCGCGCACGGTACGGGTACTCGACCACCTGGTCCGGCACGCCGACGGGGCGACGGTCACCGAACTCGCCAAATCGTGTGGGCTGGCCAAGAGCACGGCGTCGAACCTGATCCGGACGATGGTCAGTGAAGGTCTCATCGAGTACAGCTCCGACACCCGGCGCTACAACCTGGGACCGCTGCTCGTGGAGTACGGCGTGGCGGCGGTCACCAGGACCACCCCGGTCGCCGAGGCACGGCCGTTCATGGAGCGGCTGGCCGAGCGGACCGAGCTGGCGTGTCTCGCGATCGCGCCGATGCCCGACGGGCACTTCACCGCGATCGCGAAGATCGAGAGCCGCAAGGACATCAAGATCACCATCGAGATCGGCTCCCGGTTCGACCGGGACGCGCCGCTGCTCAGCCGGCTGACGGACGCGTGGCGTGACGGCGTGCCGGCCGCGGACGACGATTCGCGCCGCGAGGAAGTGCGCTCCCGCGGTTTCGGAGTCGTCTTCGGGGAGTATGCCCCCGAGCTGAACGTCATGGGTTTCCCCGTCTTCGACCGTGACGGGCAGCCCTGCCTCGTGATCAGCCTGCTCGGCATGGGAACGGATCTCACGCCGCAGGACATCGACGAGTTGGCCCCGTACCTGGTCACCGCCGCGCGTGCCATCACGGTGCGCAGTGGCGGCCGGGTACCGGCCGACTACCCGGAGGCCGGCCCGGAGCGATCCGCCGGCTGATCCCACCAGACTCACAGGCCCGGCGCCCGCACCGCCGGGACTGTGAACCCGCACCGCCGGTGGCGGACACCTTCTTGAGGAGCACGAACCATGGACAGCCACACCATCGCCGTTGTGGGAGGTACCGGTCCACAGGGCAAGGGCCTGGCCCTGCACTTCGCCCGCGCCGGCCACAAGGTCGTCATCGGATCCCGCTCGGCCGGGCGCGCCGAGGAGGCCGCGGCCGAGATCCGCGCGCGGGTCGGCTCAGCCGTCGACGTGCTCGGCCTGGACAACAGGGGTGCCGTCGAGGCGGCCGAGGCCGTCCTGATCGTCGTGCCGTGGGACGGCCACGAGGAACTGATCGGGGCTCTCGCGCCGGTGCTGGCGGGGAAGCTGGTCATCAGCTGCGTCAACCCGCTCGGCTTCGACAAGCGCGGCGCGTACGGCCTGGACGTCGAGGACGGCAGCGCCGCCGAGCAGACGCAGAGGCTCGTGCCCGACGCCGTGGTCGTCGGCGCGTTCCACCACCTGTCCGCCGTCTCCCTGTGGGAGGCCGAGGGCCCCCTCGGTCACGAGGACGTCCTGGTGGTCGGCGACGACAAGGACGCCAAGGAGAAGGTCGCCGCCCTCGCCGCGACGATCACCGGCCGCCCCGGCATCGACGGCGGTGTCCTGCGCCTGGCCCGTCAGCTGGAGCCGCTCACCGCCGTCCTCATCAACATCAACCGGCGCTACAAGACCCGTTCGGGCGTCTCGGTCTCCGGGATCCCGGCATGATCCTCGAACTGCGCGAGTACATCGCGCTGCCGGATCGGACCGAGGACCTGCACCGGCGCTTCGCCGACGAGACCCTGGACCTTTTCAGGGAATTCGGTCTGGACCTCAGGGGTTTCTGGCACGTCGTCGGCGACCGGCGGCGGATCTACTACCTGTGCGCGTTCGATGACGTGAACGCAGCAGTCGTGTTCTGGGATGCCTTCAGGGCGGATCCGCGGTGGATCGAGCTGAAGGAACGCAGTGAGGCCGATGGCCCGTTGATCGAGGAAATCGTGAGCACGTACCTCACTGAGCCCGACTACGTGGCAGCTCGTCGCTGATTCTCCGGCGAGGCCGGATGCGGTCGTGCATTCGGCCTCGCCATGACCGGCCGACAGATGTTCGAAATCTCGGCCGGAATGGATTCGCGCATCCCTTTATTCAGCATCGTGGACACAGTTCACCATCGTGAATCGAGAGTCGATGATCAAGGGCATTCAGCTACACGCCTGGGCAGGTGGACCGAGCCTGGTCGAGGTCGCCGAGGTCGCCGCTCGGACCTTCGAGACGATCTGGGTGACCGACCAGATGCAGTCGCGAGGAGTGGGCGTCGTCCTGGGGGCGATCGCGGCCAGGACCGGTGCCGGTGTCGGCACTGCGGTGACGTTCCCGTTCGGGCGCAACCCCCTGGAACAGGCGTCCACGATGGCCACGTTGGCCGAGTTCATGCCGGCGGGCCGCCAGGTGAGCATGGGGATCGGCACCGGCGGTGGCCTGGTGCGCGCCCTGATGGAGCAGGGGCAGCCCGTCGGCCGCGTCGCCGAACTCATCAGGTTCTGCCGCGCGCTCTGGCGGGGTGAGAGCGTCCGCATGGGCGACTATCCCCTCACCTGCGCGGACCTGGGCCTGCGTGCGGACGGTCGCGCGTCCCTCGACTGGGTCGACGACCCCGCGGTCCGGGTGATCGTGGCCGGCACGGGTCCCAAGGTCCTTGAGATGACGGGCGAGTTGGCCGACGGCGTGATCTGCGCGAGCAACTTCCCGGCGCACAGCCTCGCGGCCTTCCGCAGCGGCCAGTTCGACGCGGTCAGCAACCTGGACCGCCTCGACGCCGGCCGGGAGCGCAGCGACCGCCCGGAGTTCACCCGCATATACGGAGTGAACGTGTCCGTCTCGGCGGACCGCGACCGCGCCAACGCCGCCGCCCGCCGACAGGCCGCCCTGATCGTCTCCCACCAGCCGCACGAGAGCCTGCAGCAGGTCGGCTTCGAACAGTCCGACTACGCGGCGACCCGCGAGGCCGTCCACGCGGGCAAGGGCATCGCCGCAGCGGCCGAACTCCTGCCCCAGTACGTGGCCGACCAGCTCGTCATCTCGGGAACGCCCGGCGACTGCATCGCGTTGCTCACCGAACTCCTCGACTACGCCCGCGGGGCCGGCTTCACCGAGGCATACGTCGGAGCCCCCGTCGGCCCGGACCCGGCGGAAGCCGTGGACCTGCTCACCACCGAAGTCCTTCCGGAGCTCATATGAACGCCGTTGCGGACCAGACACCGCTGTGCCTGTCGGAGATCGAGAGCGGTGTCGCGACGGTGACGCTGAACCGCCCCGACGCGCGCAACGCCATGAACATCCCGCTGCTCCAGCAGCTGGTCGCGGCGCTCAAGGACGCCCGCGGACAGGGCGTAGACGTCCTGCTGCTGAAGGCGGAGGGCCCGGCCTTCTGCGCGGGTGCCGACGTGCGGTCGGACGACGGCACCGCGGTGGGCCGGCCCGGCCTGCGCCGGCAACTGATCGAGGAGGCGTGCGACCTCGTCGAAGCGTTCCCCGCCTCGGTCGCCGCCGTGCAGGGCCCGGCCGTCGGCGGCGGATGGGCCCTGGCCGTCGCTGCCGTGGTCACGCTGGCGACTCCGGGCGCGATGTTCCGCTTCCCGGAGCTCCGGCTGGGCTTCCTGCCCCCGGACCAGACGGTCCGCCGCCTGCGGGCCGCTGTCGGTCCCGCGGCGGCGTTCCGGCTGCTGGTGGCGGATGAACGTTTCACCGGAGACGACCTGGCCCGGCTCGGCCTGGTCGACGTAGTCGAGGCCGCGGACCTCGGCCACCGGGCCCGGCAGCTCGCCGAGCAGTTCGCCGCCGCACCGTCCGATCTTGTCCGGACCCTTCGGACGGCTCTCACCACCTGACTTCCCCCGCGGCGACCGCACCGTTCGGACCACCCGATCCACCCGGCCGCCCGATCCCCTTCGGAAAGGCGACAACCATGAGCGCGAACCCCTTCATCGAATCCGATGACCAGGAGCAGTTGCGGGCCACGGCCCGTGCGGTGATCGCACGTCACGCTCCCCAGCGTGACGTGCGGATCTGGGACGAGGAGGGCTCCTACCCCGAGCACCTCTACCGCGAGATCGCCAAGCTGGGCTGGTACGACATCGTCGCGGACGACGAACCCCTCGAGGGCATGGCCGGCCTGCTGATCGCGCTGTGCGAGGAGGTCGGGCGGGCGAGTTCGGACCTGGTCGCGCTGCTGAACTTGAACATCAGCGGGATCCGCGACCTGATCCGCTGGGGCACCCTCGAACAGCGGGAGAAGTACGCCGAGCCCGTGCTGCGCGGCGACGGCAGGTTCTCCATCGCGGTCTCGGAGCCGGACGTCGGCTCAGACGCGGCGAGCGTGTCGACGACGGCGGAACGCGTCGAGGGCGGCTGGCTGCTGAACGGGCAGAAGACCTACTGCGAGGGTGCGGAGATCCCGGGCACGGTGATGGAGCTGTTCGCGAAGACCGGCGACAGCGGCCGCAAGCGCGACGACCTCGCCGTCTTCCTGGTCCCCTCGGACCACCCGGGTGTGGAGATCCGCCGGATGCCGGCCCTGGGCCGCAACATCAGCGGGATCTACGAGGTGTTCCTCCACGACGTGCTGGTCCCCGACGAGGCCCTGCTGGGCGAGCCGGGCCAGGGCTGGCAGATCCTGAAGGAGCGGCTGGTCCTGGAGCGGATCATGATCAGCTCGGGGTTCCTGGGCAGTGTCGGACAGGTCCTGGACATGACGGTCGAGTACGCCAATGAGCGCGAGCAGTTCGGGAAGACGATCTCGTCGTACCAGGGTGTGACGCTGCCGCTCGCGGAGATGTTCGTCCGCAAGGACGCGGCCCGCTGCGCGGTGCAGCGGTCGGCGGCGTTCTTCGACGCGGGCCTGCCGTGCGAGACGGAGAGCACGATGGCCAAGTTCCTGTGCGGCCAGATCTACGCCGAGGCGTCGGCGCTGGCGGTGCAGCTGCAGGGCGCGTACGGCTACGTCCGCGACCACACGCTGCCGATGCACCACTCGGACGGGATCATCGCCCGGGTCGTGGCCGGACCGCCGTCGGTGCAGCTGAACTTCATCGCGCGGTCCATGGGCCTGCGCGCCCACTGACCATGCATGAGCGTCCACGTGAGGAGACCGCGGTGACTTCCACATCCGTACGCCGTGCCCTGGCCAGGGCCAGGGCGGGCAAGAACATCGACCGCCGGGAGGCGGCGGCCCTGCTCGGGGCGCGCGGCGACGACCTGGCCTCGCTGTGCGAGGTCGCCGGGTCCGTGCGCTCGGCGGGTCTCCTCGACGCGGGGCGGCCCGGCATCGTCACCTACAGCAGGAAGGTGTTCGTACCGCTGACCCGGCTGTGCCGGGACCGGTGCCACTACTGCACGTTCGCGACCACCCCGGGCCGGGTCGAGGAGGCCTACCTCACGCCCGGGCAGGTCCTCGACATCGCCCGGGAGGGAGCCCGACTGGGCTGCAAGGAGGCCCTGTTCACGCTCGGGGACCGTCCGGAGGCCCGGTGGAAGGCCGCCCGGGAGTGGCTGGACGTACACGGCTACGAGGACACCCTGGCGTATGTGCGGGCGATGGCGATCCTGGTGCTGGAGGAGACCGGCCTGATCCCGCATCTGAACCCCGGGGTGATGAGCTGGACGGAACTGCAGCGCCTGAAGCCCGTCGCAGGGTCGATGGGCCTGATGCTGGAGTCGACGGCACGGTCGCTCTGGGCGGAGCCGGGGGGCTGCCACTACGGGTCCCCGGACAAGGACCCCGCGGTGCGGCTGCGGACCATCGAGGACGCCTCCCGTAGCAGTATCCCCTTCACGACGGGGATCCTGATCGGTATCGGCGAGAGCCCCGAGGACCGGGTCGAGTCGATCCTGGAGATCCGCCGCATCGCCCGGCAGTACGGGGCGGTCCAGGAAGTGATCGTGCAGAACTTCCGGGCCAAGCCGGACACGGCCATGAAGTCGGTGCCGGACGCGGAGCTGGAGGAGTACCTCGCGGCGATCGCGGTCGCGAGGATCCTGCTGGGGCCGAAGATGCGGATCCAGGCCCCGCCGAACCTGTCCGACCCGAACGAGCTGCGGCTCCTGCTCGCGGCCGGCATCGACGACTGGGGCGGCGTGTCACCCCTGACACCCGACCACGTCAACCCGGAACGGCCCTGGCCGCAGCTGGAGCGCCTCGCGGAACTCACCGCCGGAGCCGGATTCGAACTGCGCGAACGCCTTGCGGCGCAGCCGGAGTACATCCGTGCGGGCAGCCCGTGGGCGGACGCCCGCGTCCAGCCGCACCTGAGGGCACTCGCCGACCCGGACACCGGCCTCGCCGCCGACGTGCTGCCGGTGGGCAGGCCGTGGCAGGAAGCCGCCGAGGCCGTCTCGTCCGGGCGTACCGACCTGCACACCGCGATCGACCGGGAAGGTCGCCTCACCACCGCGCGCGGTGACTTCGACAACGCGTTCGGCGACTGGCAGGTCCTTGCCGACCAGGTCAGCAGCCTCCCCACCGGGGTCGGCACGAGAGCGCCGGAGCGCCTCGACAGCGACGTCGCCGACGCCCTGCGGGCGGCCGAGCGAGACCCTGCGGGCATCACGGACGCGCAGGCGTTGGCGCTGGCCCATGCGGACGGTCCGGAGCTCGACGCGATGTGCCGGCTCGCGGACCAGGTCCGCCGGTCCGCAGTCGGTGACACCGTCACCTACGTGGTCAACCGGAACGTCAACTTCAGTAACGTCTGCTACGTCGGCTGCCGGTTCTGCGCGTTCGCGCAGCGGGAGACCGACGCGGACGCCTACCGGCTGTCGCTGGGCGAGGTCGGCGACCGGGTCGAACAGGCCTGGGCCGTGGGCGCGACGGAGGTGTGCATGCAGGGCGGTATCGACCCGGCCCTGCCCAGCAGCGTCCACCACGACCTCGCCCGCGCGGTCAAGGAACGCTGCCCCGACATGCACCTGCACGCGTTCTCCCCGATGGAGATCATCAGCGGCGCGTCCCGGATGGGGATCTCCGTGTCCGAGTGGCTGGCCGGGGCGCGTGAGGCGGGGCTGGACTCCGTGCCGGGCACCGCGGCGGAGATCCTCGACGACGAGATCCGCTGGATCCTGACCAAGGGCAAGCTCCCCGCCGCGGAGTGGATCCGGGTGGTGAAGACCGCGCACGGACTGGGGATCCCCACGACCGCGACCATGATGTACGGACACGTCGACGAGCCCCGGCACTGGGTCGGGCACCTGCGGACCCTGGTCGACATCCAGCGGGAGACGGGCGGGTTCACCGAGTTCGTACCGCTGCCCTTCGTGCACCACTCCTCCCCGATCTACCTCGCCGGGATCGCCCGGCCGGGCCCGACCCCCCGGGACAACCGGGCCGTCCACGCCCTCGCGCGCCTGCTGATGCACGGGTACATCGACAACATCGAGTGCTCGTGGGTCAAGCTGTCGCCCGAGCAGTGCGAACAGATGCTGCGCGGGGGTGCCAACGACCTGGGCGGGACGCTGATGGAGGAGACCATCAGCCGGATGGCGGGCTCGACGAACGGGTCGATGAAGACCATCGCGGACATCGAGGCCCTCGCCGCGGCGGCCGGCCGGTCGGCCCGGCAGCGCTCGACGACCTACGGCCAGGTCAGCGCGGAACGCGCGGAAGCGGCCCGCCGGTTCGACACGGAAGTCCACCGGGTCGTACCCCTGAGTGTCGGATTCGTACGATGACCACCGGCCAGCACGACCACGGCCACGCGGACGGGGGTGCGGACGGCCGGGCCCACCACCCGGCCGGCATGGGCGGACACCGCGACAACCGTGCGCGCTCCGAGGTGCGTTGGGCCGTTGTCATCCCGCAGAAGGACCTCCGCCTGGCGAAGAGCCGCCTCGCACTCGACTCCCGTGACCGGCAGCGGGTCGCGAGTGCCCTGTTCCGCGACACCGTGGCCGCCGCGCGGCACACGCCCGGCGTGTCCACGGTGATCGTCGTGGTCGACCGGATCCAGGACCTCGAACCCGTCGCCGACCTCGGTGTCGGACACGTCCTCGGGACCGGCCCGGGTCTCAACGGGGCCCTGCGCCAAGGCGAACTGACCGCCCGCGCCGGCGATCCCGGGTGCGGTGTCGCCGCGCTCCCCGCCGACCTGCCGCTGATCGAACCCGCGGTCCTCGCCCGGGCCCTGGCCGAGGCCGGGGCCCATGACCGGGCGTTCCTCCCCGACGCGGACGACGAGGGCACCACGCTCCTCACCGCGCGTCCCGGACACGCGCTCGGTCCGGTCTACGGAAACGGCTCCCGCCGGGCCCACCGCCGCTCCGGCGCCGTCGAACTGACCGAACCCGGCCTCGCCGCGCTGCGCTACGACCTCGACTGCCTCGCCCACCTCGCCCTCGTGCCACCCCTGGCACGACGCACCCACCTCTCGGACGTACTCGCCCATCTGAGGCCCGTGTCGTCGCTCGTGGATGCTTCGTACCTCCCCGACGTCCTCGGCCGTCCCGCGCCGCCGCGGGAACCGTGACGGCGCGGGTGACGGGCAGGTGGCCGGGTTCGCGGCCGGGGGCGCAGTTCTGCCGGGCGTCGCACGTCACCCGCCGGAGGCATAGGAACGACCTTGGCGGCCAGAGGAATCTGAGGGTGCCTGGCCGCCAAGGTCGTTGTTTTCCGGGGAGGGCTCTCTTTACGGGTAGTAGTGCGTGAGGGACTCCGCGACGCAGGCGGGCTTGTCGGATCCTTCGAGTTCGAAGGTGAAGGCGCGGTGCACCTGGATCCCGCCCCGGCTCACCTCGCGTACTTCGGTGATCTCCGCGTGCAGGCGGATCCTGCTGCCGACCGGCACGGGCGCGGGGAAACGCACCTTATTCACACCGTAGTTGAGGGCCATGCCCACGCCGGTGACCTGGAGGAGCTCCGCCACCATGGGGATGCCCCAGCTGAGCACCATGTAGCCGTGCGCGATCGTGCGCCCGAACGGGCCTTCGGCCGCGCGCTCGACGTCGGTGTGGATCCACTGGCCGTCGCCGGAGACCGCCGCGAAGGTGTCGATGAGCGCCTGGGTGACTTCCCTCCACTGGGAGTGTCCGAGGTCGCGGCCGGCCAGCTTCGCGATCTCCGGTATGCCGTTGACGGTCAGTGTCACGATGGACTCCGGTTTCCTTGGCTCAGTGCCTCGTTGGATGACGGCCGGCCATCGGCCGACCGGTGCCTACGGTCCGGTGGGGCGTCAGCCGGTGATGTGTTCGAACACCGCGGCCAGGCCCTGGCCTCCGCCGATGCACATCGTCTCCAGGCCGTAGCGGGTCCCCCTGCGGTGCATCTCGCGCACCAGGGTGGCCAGGATCCGGGCGCCGGTCGCCCCGACGGGGTGGCCGAGCGAGATGCCGGAGCCGTTGACGTTGATCCGCTCGTGGTCGGCGTCGGTCAGACCCAGCACCCGTGTGCAGGCCAGTACCTGGGCGGCGAAGGCTTCGTTGAGCTCGATCAGGCCCATGTCGGTGAGCGAGAGACCGGCCCTCTCCAGGGCCTTGCGGGTGGCCGGCACCGGGCCTAGCCCCATGGTCTCGGCAGGCACCCCGGCGCGGGCGAAGGACACCAGTCGCACCAGCGGGGTCAGGCCCAGCCGCTCGGCCGTGGCGCGGGTGGTCACCAGGCACGCGGCCGCCGCGTCGTTCTGACCGCTGGCGTTGCCCGCGGTGACGGTCGCCTCCGGGTCGGACCTGCCCATGATCGGCCGGAGCGCGGCCAGTTGCTCCGCCGTCGTGCCGGGGCGGGGATGCTCGTCCTCGGTCACGGTGACCTCGCCCTTCCGGGTGCGCACCGCGACGGGGACGATCTCGTCCTTGAACAGCCCGGCCGCCATGGCGGCCGCGGTGCGCTGCTGGGAGCGCACCGCGAGGGCGTCCTGGTCCTCGCGGGAGATGGAGTACGCGCGGCGGAGGTTCTCCGCGGTCTCGATCATGCCGCCGGGGACGGGGTGGTTGACACCGCCGGCGGTGACCCGGCCGCGCGCCAGCGAGTCGTGGAGTTCGAGGCTCGGCGTCTTGATGCCCCACCGGCCGTCGTGGGTGTAGAAGGGGGCTGCGCTCATGACGTCCACCCCGCCCGCGACGACGACATCGCTGAAGCCGCTGCGGATCTGCATGGCGGCGTCGAGGACGGCCTGGAGGCCCGATCCGCAACGGCGGTCGACCTGGATGCCGGTGACCGAGTCGGGCAGCCCCGCGTCGAGGGCGGCGACCCGCCCGATCGCGGGGGCGTCGGAGGTCGGGTAGGCGTGTCCGAGGATCACCTCGTCGATCCGCTCGGGGTCGATCCCGGTGCGGCCGACGATCTCGGCGATGACGAGCGCCGCGAGACCGGCCGCCCGCTGGCCCGCGAGCGCGCCGCCGAAGCGGCCGATCGGCGTTCGCAGCGGCTCGCAGATGACGACATCAGCTTGTTCGGACATGCGACTGCCTTTCCCTGGTGGGGGAAGTTCTACGGCGGAACCGTTCCCGTCGAGCCTCGCACTCCGGCACCAAGAAGATCCAATACCTGATTCACGTCAGACTCGGACGGAAATCGTCTAGGTGCTCAGGGTGGGGGTCGGCAGGGCCTCCTCGGCCACGGCGAGGACCGAGTGCAGCGCGGCCGACGGATTGTCCGTACGCCAGGCCAGCGCCGCCTGGAGCCGGATGGGAGGCCCGGCCAGCGGGCGGTACACCAGGCCGGTCTGCTGGACGTGCAGGCAGGACGTCAGGGTCAGCGTCACCCCGACCCCGGCGGCCACCAGCGCCAGGATGGTGTGGGAGTCCGGAGCCTCCTGGACCACCCGCGGCCTGAACCCGGCCGTGTCGCAGACCTGGAACGTCGCGTCGCGCAGGCTGGACCCGGCGTTGGCGGGGAAACTCACGAAGGGTTCCTCGCCCAGGGCGGCGATCGGGATGCGATCGCGCTGGGCCAGGGGATGGTAGGAGGGCAGCGCGCAGATCATCTCCTCCTCTCCGATGACCCGCAGTGTCACGCCCGGGGGAGTGGCCGAAAGCCGTACGAAACCGAGGTCCAGCGAGCCCTCCGCGACGCCCGCAAGGGCCGCGTTGGCGTAGGTCTGCCCCTTCAGGACCAGCTCGATGCCGGGGTGGACGGCCCTGACGGCGCGGGTCAGCCGGGGCAGGCTCTCATGGCTGGAGGCGCCGGCGAAGCCCACGGTCACCTGCCCGTACTGGCCCAGCCCGGCGGCCCTGGCGGCCCGTGTGGCCAGGTCGAGGTCCTTGAGCACGGTACGCACCGGCTCCAGGTAGGACTGGCCGGCGCTGGTGAGCCTGACCGAGCGGGTGTTGCGCTCGAAGAGCTGGACCCCCAGCTCCTTCTCCAACTGCCGGATCTGCTGGCTCAGCGGTGGCTGGGCCATCTGGAGCCGCTTGGCGGCACGGCCGAAGTGCAGCTCTTCGGCGACGGCTACGAAGGCGACCAGGCGGCGCAGTTCCATGGTGGTTCCCACTGTTCCGACTCCGGGACGAATCCCGGTCATTCATCGAATGAACGTCTCAAAGCGTGTGCCATTTAGTATTGGACACTAACGGATTACGGCTGGCACCGTAAGACCGTCCGCCCAACCGCTGCGTGCAGGCCCGGCCTGGCGACATGTGACGGGCGTTCTGGCGTGGCACACCGGCGGACACGTCCGTCCGCCTCGGACGGCGGCCGTTCGCGCGGACTTGCGTCTCCCAGAGCGGAGCGGTCAGGCCGACGGCGGTCCGGAGGGGTGCGTCGGCGGTGGGTGATCACCGCGCCCGGGCCACGATGCGTCGGGTGTCACCGCGGCCCGGGCGCGGGAGGCAGGGAGGGCGGGCGTTTCCGCCAGCGGCTGCGGACCGCAACGGCCGGGTCAGCAGGACGGATCCGGCTCCCGCACCACTGGAGCAGGCGCGGAAATCCGAGAACCGAGAGGGAGGCGAGATCCACATGCGAATCAGGATTGTCGGCGCCGGTGCCATGGGCCGCGGTATCGCCCAGTGGGCGGCGGTCGCCGGCCACACCGTCGAACTCGCCGATGTGCGGCAGGAGGCCGTGGGCGAGGCCATCGGGTTCGTCCGGCGCATGCTCGAGCGCGCCGCGCAGAAGCAGCGGATGACCGATGAGGCCGCCGGAGCCGCTGCGGCGCGGCTGCTCCCGGTAGACTCGCCGGCCGCGCCGGGCGACGACGTGGAGCTCGTCATCGAGGCGGTCCGCGAGGACCTGGCCACCAAGACGGAGCTGTTCCGGCAGCTGGAGGACGTCCTGCCCGCGGGTGCGATCTTCGCGACCAACACGTCCTCGCTGCCCGTGACGCCGATCGCGTCGGGACTCCTCGATCCGTCCCGCCTCTGCGGCCTGCACTTCTTCAATCCCGTGCCGCTGATGAAGATCGTCGAGGTCATTCCGGGCGCGCTGACCCGCCCCGAGATCCCCCAGACCCTCGTCGAACTGGTCCGGAGTACCGGACACGCCGCGGTAGTCGCGTCGGACACCCCCGGCTTCCTGATCAACCACGTCGGCCGCGGCCTGATCACCGAGGCGTTCGCGCTGCTGGAGGAGTCCGTCTGCGACACGACGGGCATCGACCGCATCGTCCGCGACGTCCTCGGACTGCGCATGGGCCCCTTCGAGCTGATGGACCTGACCGGCCTGGACGTGACCGCCGCGGTGACCGACTCCATCTGGCAGGGCTTCCGGCACTCCGACCGGCTGCGCCCCTCCTACCTCGCTCCCAACCGGGTAGCGGCGGGCCTGCACGGCCGCAAGACCGGGCGCGGCTTCTACGCGTACGGGACCGGCATCCCGGCCCCCGCCGACCTGCCGGAACAACCGGTCACCGGCGATGCCGACCGGCCGGTGTGGGTCGCCGGCGAGAGCCGGGACAGCGACACACTGCGCACGGTGCTCAGCGAGTCGGGGGCGGCTCTCGAAAAGGCATCCGCGCCCTCGGCGCAGGCTCTCGTGCTGTCCCCGGTCTGGGGAACGACCGTCGCCTCAGCGATCGCCGAGGACGGTCTGCCGGCCGAGCGCACGCTGGGCGTCGACCCGCTGTCCCTCACCGCCCGTCGCCGGGTGCTGGCCATGACCCCGGCGTCCGACGAGAGCGCGGTGCGCGACGCGCGCGCGGTGCTGGCGCGGGCCGCCGGCGGTGCCGCGGCCGTCCCGGTGTCCGTCGTGCGCGACACGGCGGGCTCGGTCGCCCAGCGGGTGCTGGCGTCGATCATCTCGGTGGCGGCCTCCGTCGCGGAGCGCTCCATCGCCTCCCCCGGCGACATCGACATCGCGGTCACGGCTGGACTCGGCTATCCCGTCGGCCCGTTGGCCTGGGGCGACCGCATTGGGGCCCAGCGCCTGCTCGCCCTCCAGGAAGAGCTCCACCGCAGCACCGGTGACCCGCGGTACCGGCCGACCCGCTGGGTCACCGAGCGCGCGCATCTCGGCCTGCCGCTCACCGAACCGGGCGCCGTCCCGCCGATCACCGGCGCCTGAGGCAAGCGCCCCCCGCACCGCACTCCGCAACGGATCGCCGTGGCCCGCGCGGCCGAGCCTCCTCCGAAGGGCCCGACGCCGGCCCCCGAACGCCGAAAGCCACCCACGGCTAGAGCCCTGCCGGACCGGACGGCGGAGTACGGCCCGCGCCCCGGCACGACGAACGAATCGCACGACAACGCACAAGCAGAAGGAAGAACAGTCATGCCCCTGAGGATCGCCGTGTGTGTGAAGTACGTGCCCGACGCGGCCGGCGACCGGCACTTCGCCGACGACTCGACGGTCGACCGTGAAGACGTCGACGGTCTTCTCTCGGAGCTCGACGAGTACGCGGTCGAGCAGGCCCTCCAGATCGCCGACGAGTCGGACGACGCGGAGATCACCGTACTGACGGTGGGGCCCGAGGACGCCAAGGAGGCGCTGCGCAAGGCGCTTTCCATGGGCGCCGACCGCGCCGTCCACGTGGAGGACGACGACCTGCACGGCACGGACGCCCTGGGCACCTCGCTCGTGCTCGCCAAGGCCCTCGAACACATCGGCTACGACCTCGTCGTCTGCGGCATGGCCTCCACCGACGGCGCCATGGGGGTCCTGCCCGCACTGCTGGCGGAGCGCCTGGACGTCCCCCAGGCCACCCTGCTGTCCGAGGTCTCGGTGGCCGACGGTCAGGTCACGGGCCGCCGGGACAGCGACGCGGCGTCCGAGCGGCTTCAGGCGTCCCTGCCGGCGGTCGTGTCCGTGACCGACCAGTCCGGTGAGGCCCGCTACCCGTCGTTCAAGGGCATCATGGCGGCCAAGAAGAAGCCGGTGGAGTCCCTCGACCTGTCGGCTCTCGGCATCGACTCCGACGAGGTGGGCCTCAAGGGCGCCTGGACCGCGGTCGAGGCGGTGGCTGAGCGCCAGGCCCGCACCGCGGGCACGATCGTCAATGACGAGGGCGAGGGCGGCAAGCAGCTCGCGGAGTTCCTGGCGGCCCAGAAGTACATCTGAGCCCAGCCGACGCCCACCCGCCCACGTCCTTCTTCTTCCTTCGCAGGAGACACGTCCATGGCTGACATCCTCGTCTACGTCGACCACGTCGACGGAGCCGTGCGCAAACCCACCCTCGAACTGCTCACGCTGGCCCGCCGCTTGGGCGAGCCGGTCGCCGTGTATCTTGGCGCCGGCGCGCAGGCCGCCGCCAAGATCCTGGGCGACAACGGCGCGGTCAAGGTCCTCGCGCACGACGCCCCCGAGTACACCGACTACCTGGTGGCCCCCAAGGTCGACGCGCTGCAGGCCGCCTGCGCCGCCGTGTCCCCGGCCGCGGTCCTCCTGCCCTCCTCGGCCGAGTCCAAGGAGATCGCCGCCCGCCTGGCGCTGCGCGTCGGCGCCGGCCTGGTCACCGACGCCGTCGACGTCGAGGCCGGCCCCGAGGGCCCGGTCACCACGCAGTCGGCGTTCGCCGCCGCCTTCACCACCCGCTCGCGCGTGACCCGGGACATCGCGGTCATCACCGTCAAGCCCAACTCGGCCCCGGTGGAGGCCGCCCCGGCCGCCGGCACGATCGAGGAGCTGGTGGTGGTTTTCTCGGACCAGGCGACCGGCACCAGGATCACCTCGCGGACCCGGCGCGAATCGACGGGACGCCCGGAGCTGACGGAGGCGGAGACCGTCGTCGCCGGCGGCCGCGGTGTCAACGGAGCGGAGAACTTCCGGATCATCGAGGCCCTGGCCGACTCGCTCGGCGCGGCGGTGGGCGCGTCCCGCGCGGCCGTCGACTCCGGCTGGTACCCGCACGCGCACCAGATCGGCCAGACGGGCAAGAGCGTGTCACCGCAGCTGTACGTCGCGGCGGGTATCTCGGGCGCGATCCAGCACCGGGCCGGCATGCAGACCTCGAAGACGATCGTGGCGATCAACAAGGACGCCGAGGCACCGATCTTCGACCTGGCCGACTACGGCGTGGTCGGCGACCTGTTCGAGGTCGTGCCCCGTCTCACGGAGGAGATCCGGGCCCGCAAGGCCTGATCGCGTCGAAACCCGCGCACCGCGAGTGTGTGGACGACACCGAGGGGAGCCTTTCCCGTTCGCCACATTCCCCTGAACCCCCGAAGGCACTGACAGCGACACCGCACATCAATGTCAGTGCCTTCGGGCTGCCCGGAAGCGCACAGGACGCTCGGAGTGGAGAAGTCGTCGAAGCCGGTGAACATCGCCGCATTGCCGCACTCACCCCGAGACAGGTCGGATGTCGTCATACAAATTCCGTCCCATGTCTAGGACTTGGACACATGGTTCCGGCGAAGTCGCTGGCCGCCGCTGTCTTCTACGCAGCAGGGGCTTTCGCCGTCTCGATGACCCTCGGGCTGGGCATCCTGTCGGCACTCGGCTCGACGTGACCGTGGGAGGCCCCGGTGCAGCGCATTGCCGCAGTGGGCAGTGGTACCGCCTCTTGTCGCGGCTGGTCAGCGCATCGCCGTAGCCGTCGTCGTAGTCCTCGTACGCCAGCACCGGCAGGTGCTCGGCGCGGCGGATGGGGACCAGGTAGGGCCCGGCGTCGCCGCAGTCGCGGCAGTACCACCAGTCCTCGTCCAGGATCTCCACGCCCTCGTGCGGGCAGCAGTCGGAGTCCATCAGTGCTCCAGTTCGGCGGGCGGCACGCGGTACGGCCGGGGGTGCTACCACGGCCAGACGCCGAACAGTTCGTTGCCGCGGGCGGTGTCGATCAGGTTGGCCACCGTGCGAACCTGGGGGTGCTCGGCGGGGTCGACGCCGATGACCTCTCCCATGGCCACCATGTGGGCCAGTATCCGGCGCAGGCCCATCTCGCGGCACCGGGCATCACGCCGGACGCGGCGCAGTTGGGCGCGCTCCGAGCGGCCCCGGCGGCGGACCATCCGCGTGATGCCGAGCATCACGACAACGAGGTGCGCAAAGACCCCGTCACCAGCGGAAACGCTGACGCCGGGGTCTTCGCGTTTATGCAGGCGGAGGCCGCCGGGAGCAGCCATTTGCCACTGATCACGTAATGACGACGTAATGATCTTGGTCAGCTTGTTGCAGGTCAAGGACCGCATTACGGCTCCTGATGCAGGGCTGCGGCAGTCGGCGGTCACGCCGTGACGTGGCTGGGTAGTCAGCCCGAGGTTGTGATCAACTTGCCCAACGCCTTCTTCTTCGCCTCCACCCTCGCCGCCCGCACGACGTGGTACCACTCGTACAGCGTCAACTTCCCCGGCACCGCGTATGTCGCGCAGCTGCCCGATGAGGGACCGGTGAGTCTCGGAACGGGTCAGGTGCCCCTCGCTTTGGCCGTCGACGGTGAGCATCAACTGGCACTGTGCGCCTTCCGGTACCCGGATCTAAAGCCGACAGGCGGCTACCAACAGTACGGCTTCGGCGACAACAACGCCACCGGACGGATCGCCGTCGTCGACCTGAAGACGGGCAAGTCGGTTGGCGCCGTGACCGGCGTCGAGTACCCGCTGTACGGTGCCTGGAACGGTCGGCGGCCTTCCACCGCCGGGTAGCGCGCGCCCCCGGCTGGGCTTGCACGGCAGGCACTGCGGCCGCACGGCATGCCTTGACAGCGCAGGGACCGAGGCCACGATGGGAGCCATGGAAACTAATTCAGTTTCTTCAGTTTCCCCCAGTGACGAGCGGCGCGCGGACGTGATCGTGGAGGCGGCCGGCCGGCTGTTCTTCGGGTCGGGTTTCGCGCGGGTGAGCATGGACGATCTCGCTCGTGAGCTCGGGATGAGCAAGAAGACGATCTACCGTCATTTCCCGGACAAGCGCAGCCTGCTGGCCGCGGTGCTGGACCGCCAGTTCACCGCGGTGGAGCGCACGTTGGAGGCTGCGACCGAGGAGGCGGAAGGGCGGCCGTTCGGTGTGCGGGTGCAGCGGTTCCTGATCGCGGCCGGCAGTGAACTCGGGCGGATCGGCGCGCCTCAGCTCGCGACGGGGCGGGGCGGGGCGATACTGCGCCAGTACGTGGAGCAGCGTGTGGACGCGGTGGTCTACCGGCGGCTCGACGAGCTGTTCCGGGAGGGACACCGGCAGGGCTTGCTGCCGGCGCCGCCCGAGCTGCTGAGTGAGATCACCCGCGGCGCGTTGGAGCGGCTGCTCATGTCGGAGTTGCCGCGCGATCTGGACTGGACCGCGGCCGATCTGCTGCGGGCGACCGTCGACACCGTGCTGTATGGGGCGATCCGCCCGACAGGCCAGGGCATCGGCGACGAACAACCCCGGGCGGTCATCCCGACGGCCCGCGACGACGATCAGGAGGTGGGCCCATGACCGGCACGACCGCCAGGGTGGCACTGGTGACGGGGGCCGGCAGCGGAATCGGCGCGGCCACGGCGCGACTTCTGGCCGCGCGAGGAATGCGCGTGGTGGTCAACTACCTCCGCAACACCAAGGCGGCCGAGGGGGTCGTGGCCGACATCGAGGCCGCGGGCGGCCAGGCCATGGCCGTGCAGGCCGATGTGCGCGAGGAGGCGGCCGTCGAGAGCATGGTCGGACGGGTCCAAGCGGCTTGGGGCGGCATCGACGTGCTCGTGCATAGCGCGCTCATCCCGTATGCGGTCAAGCCGTTCCAGGACATGACGTGGGAAGAACTGGGCGGCAAGATCGACGCCGAGATGCACGCGGCGTTCGCGGTCACCAAAGCCGTACTGCCCACGATGACCGAACGAGGGTGGGGACGCCTCATCTACATCGGCACCGGACTCAGCCGCCTGCCTCGGGCGGGCATGATCGCGCTGGGCGTTTCCAAGGCCGCACTCGAGCAGTTCGCCCGGTATCTCGCCCAGGAACTCGGCCCGCAGGGCATCACGGTCAACGTCGTCTCGCCCGGCCCGGTGGAGACCCGCACCGCCGATGCCGTGCTCGACGACGCGACGAGGCAGCGGCAGGTGGCCGCCACCCCCTTGGGCCGCCTGGCCTACCCGGCCGATGTCGCTCAGGCGGTCGCCTTCTACGCCGCCGAGGACAACTCCTTCATGACCGGTACCACGGCCGCGGTCAACGGCGGCATGGCCATGTACTGACGCCCCGCCGACCTCCGCACACGCGGCCGCACCCTTAAACGATCTAGGAAAGACGTTCATGCACACGATCGACCTGGCCTACGTCGGACGAGGCCTGCACGAGGAGCTGGCCGCCTACATCGCCGACCAACACGACTACTACGCCGAGGAGGGTGTCCACGTCGCGCTGCGCGACGGCTGCACCTGGGACGTGGAACGGCTGCGCCGCTGCGCCACCATCGGGCTCGGCCGGGCACTGCTGTCACGACTGACCGACGGCACCCCGTGGGTCGCACTCAGTGTCAACACCCACCGCCCGCTGTTCTGGTTCCTCGCCCGCCCCGGCCTGACCTCCCTGGCAGACCTGGCCGGGCGACGGCTGGCGGTCCACGCCCCGCATACCCCGCCCGGCGCATTCGCCCGGATCGTGCTGCGAAAGGCCGGCCTTGACCCGGACCGTGACGTGACGACCATCGTCCGCTCGCCCGGCGACTACGGCATGGATCTACGCCGGCTCAGCGACGGCAGCATCGACGCCGCCTATGTCGGCAGCACCATGGCACCGGAGGCGGTGGCCGCCGAGCACGGCTGGCAGGTGCTGGCCTGGGTCGGCGACCACTTCCAGATCCCCACCGTGGGCGTGGCCGTCGACCCCACCTACATCTCACCGGACGACCCCGCGGTCCAGGCCGTCGTACGAGCCCACCGGCGCGCCCTTCAGGTGATCCACGACGACCCCGACACCACGGTGCGACACATGCAGACGTTCCTCGGCGGACAGACCACGGAAGAGGCCCGAGCCCACTACGAGACGTTCATCGCGCCGTATTTCACCACGGACGGCCAGGCCGACCTCGCTGTCGGCGACAAGGCGATCACCGCGGTCGCCGCCGAACTCGGCGTCCCCGCCACCGTCACCGCGGCCGAGTTCTACCGCACCGCGGCCACAGCCTAGGCATCAGGAGTCGAGTCGTAGGGTGCGAAGCCCTGGGCCCGCGGGCCGATGGTGTCACTCCGGTGACCGCGACCGCGGCGTGGTTCTTCTCGGATATGGGTTTCCTCCCTCCGGGTCGCCGTCGATCAGGGCCCTCCCGCGTCCGCGGTCTTCCACCGGCGACCAGCACAACGGTCACGGAATACGCCGAGCCCGCCTCGGAAGTGCCCACGCCGGTCGTGCGGAAACTGGTCGCCACCTGGCGCACGTCCTCGCTCGCGCAGCGGACCGCGATCCTCTTCCGCTACCGCGAGCTGCTGAACGCGCGCCGCGACGACCTCGCCGCGCTGATCACCTCTGAGCAGGGCAAGGTCCATGCGGACGCACTGGCCGAGGTGGCCCGGGGCTTGGAGATCGTCGAACTGACCTGCGGGCTCGGCACGGCGCTCAAGGGCGAGACGTCCACGGGGGTGTCGAGCCAGATCGACGTGGTGTCGGTCCGCCAGCCGCTCGGTGTGATCGTCGGCATCTCGCCGTTCAACTTCCCCGCCATGATCAGCATGTGGATGTTCCCCATGGCGATCGCCTGCGGGAACACCTTCGTACCCTTCGCCCCAGACGTGCCAGACAGCATGCTCGGCCGCGAACCGGTGATCGGCGTGTGGGCGACGGTCAGTGTCCGACGGGAGGACGCACCCGCGCTGCTCCTGCTCCACGGCTTCCCACCCTCGTGGCGGATGTACGAGCCGCTGCCAGCGCGCCATGCCGACCGCTGACGTCTGATGGCACCCGAATACCGCGACTTCGGGCACAGCAGCGCTCCCGCACCGCCCGACTTCGGGTGCGCCTTCGAGCACCTGGCGGAGGTGACGAGCCGTTTCGCGGACGCGCTCGGCATCGGTGGCAGACCCGGCAGGCGTTCTGGGCCGACTGGGCAGGCCGAGACCCAACCGACATCCGGGTGAAGGTGTTCTACGGCCAGGAGCTCGTCGGGTTCCAGGCCGAGAGCGACCAGCGTTTGCACGGCCGTGCGCACTTGCCCCATGGTAGCTGCGGCATGGATGCCCTGTCCGGCCACTTCGCCGATCACCAGCGCGGTACGGGCGCCGGGCAGGGACAGGGCATCGAAGCAGCCGCCGGCTCCCTGAGTGCCCGGCATGAGCAGATGGGCGGTTTGAATGCCCGTTCGTGGAGCCTGACACGGAGCCAGCAAATGCCGCTGAATGGTCGCGGCGGCGGTGTGCTCGCGGCGAACCGACGGACGTTGTCGAGGCACACTGCCGTGTGAGCCGCCGCTTCCATGGCCAGAGCGCACGTGGCCGCCGCAACACCAGTGAGACTCGGGCCGCGGAGAAGGAGCCGCTGGCACGCTTCCGCAGTGGGAGAAGGCGTCGCTGACAGCGCAGGTACGCCACACCGGTCACCCCGCTCAGGGGGTACGGTGCGGCGAACCCGGGTGCCAAGCGCCCGTTGAGCGGGCGTCAACATGCGCCAGAGACGAGGTCGGTCGATCTGGCCGAACAGGCTCATCAACTTCCTTAGATATTCCTAGTGTTGTGCATATATAGTTCTGTGCATGGAGTTGCTGCGCATGTCCAAGGCTGCGAAGCGTCTCGGGATACACCCGATGACGCTTCGTCAGTGGGCGTTGGACGGCAAGATCCCGTTTACGTGGGTCGGCCGTGAGCGCCGGTTCTCCTCCGTGGATGTGGAGAACATGAAGCGCGGCGGCGATTCCACAACTGCCCGTTCACGGCTGGAGTTGCTGTATGTGCGCGTGTCCGGCTCGTCCGGGCAGGAGTCCTTGCTGGAGGCGCAGGAGGCCGAACTGCGGGCCACCTCCAGGGGCGAGATCGTCAAGGTCGTCAAGGATCGCGGCTCGGGCCTGAAGGAGAACCGGCCCGGACTCAACCGTGTACTGGCGATGGTGTCGGACGGCTCTGTGACCGTTGTTCGTGTCACGCATGAGGACCGGCTGGCCCGGTTCGGTGTCGGCTGGCTCAAGCGGCTGTTCGCCGTGTACGGCGTCACCGTGGAGGTACTGCACCCGAAGAAGCTCGGCGGTCGGGATGAACTACTGGAGGACTTCGTCTGCCTGGTGACCACGTTCGCCGGGCGGCTGTACGGGATGCGCAGTGCGGACAACCGCCGCCGTCTGCTGACCGAGTCCGGCCAGTGCAGCGACAAGGGGCAGGTGTCGTGAGCCGAAAGCTGCCCCTCGCCGACGGCGAGAGGGCCCGTACCGCCTGCGCCCGCGCCCTCATTCGTACAGGCGTGGACGAGAAGACCGGCGAAGTCCTCACCAGTGCCGGCTTGGTCGAGCGGGTCGGCTGGTGCGTCGACCTGGTGGCCGACATGACGAGCGCGCTGCTGGCCGGGCACTGGAACACCGCCGACGTGAACGTTTTGGCCTCGGGGGAGGATGCCGGCGGCCGCAGGCTGCCGTCGAACGCGTGGATGGCACTGCGCCGCCTGGGCTGGACCGTCGCCCCCGA
>NZ_JBITGJ010000038.1:0-80262 GCF_044456925.1 Streptomyces sp. NPDC050743 | reverse complement strand
GACGCGGACGTCGACACCGGAGTCACGCAGCGACAGCGCGTGGGCGTGGCCCTGGCTGCCGTAGCCGATGACCGCGACCTTGCGGCCCTGGATGATGGACAGGTCGGCGTCAGCGTCGTAGAACAGCTCGGCCACTTTGGGTTCTCTCCTTGGTGTGCAGGTTGTGCGTCCCACCGTATGACGGTGAGGGGAAGGGAAGTCTCGGGGTCTCGGCATCCGGGCGGACGGCGTGTCGCCGACCGCCCGGTTTCGGCCGTACTCCAGCTTTACGCGGATCGGTCGAGGGCGCGCAGCGAGCGGTCGGTGATGGAGCGGGCGCCGCGGCCGATCGCGATCGTGCCGGACTGCACCAGTTCCTTGATGCCGAACGGCTCCAGCATCTTGAGCATGGCGGACAGCTTCTCGCTGGATCCGGTGGCCTCGATGGTGACGGCCTCCGGGGAGACGTCCACGGTCTTGGCGCGGAACAGCTGGACGATCTCGACGATCTGGGAACGGGTCTCGTTGTCGGCGCGGACCTTCACCAGGACAAGTTCGCGCTGCACGGCCTGACCGGGCTCCAGCTCGACGATCTTCAGCACGTTGACGAGCTTGTTGAGCTGCTTGGTCACCTGCTCCAGCGGCAGGTCCTCGACGCCCACCACGATGGTGATGCGGGAGATGTCGGGGTGCTCGGTCACGCCGACCGCGAGCGAGTCGATGTTGAAGCCGCGGCGCGAGAACAGCGCGGCGATCCGGGCGAGGATGCCCGGCGTGTTCTCCACCAGGACGGAGAGCGTGTGCTTGGACATGGTCTTTTTACGTCTCTCTCGCTCAGTCGTCTTCGTTGTCGCCGAAGTCGGGGCGGACGTCCCGGGCGGCCATGATCTCGTCGTTGGAGGTGCCGGCGGCGACCATCGGCCACACCATCGCGTCCTCGTGGACGATGAAGTCGATGACGACCGGGCGGTCGTTGATGGAGTTCGCCTCTTCGATGACCTTGTCCAGGTCCTCCGGGCGCTCGCAGCGCAGGCCCACGCAGCCCATCGCCTCGGACAGCTTCACGAAGTCCGGCACGCGCGTGCCCTTGGCCTCCGGGTTGATGTCGTCGGGGCCGCTGTGCAGCACGGTGTTGGAGTAGCGCTGGTTGTAGAACAGGGTCTGCCACTGGCGGACCATTCCGAGGGCGCCGTTGTTGATGATGGCGACCTTGATCGGGATGTTGTTCAGGGCGCAGGTGGTCAGTTCCTGATTGGTCATCTGGAAGCAGCCGTCGCCGTCGATCGCCCAGACGGTGTGGTCCGGCTGTCCGGCCTTGGCGCCCATGGCGGCCGGGACCGCGTAGCCCATGGTTCCGGCGCCGCCGGAGTTCAGCCAGGTGGCGGGCTTGTCGTACTGGATGAAGTGCGCGGCCCACATCTGGTGCTGGCCCACGCCCGCGGCGAAGATCGTGCCCTCGGGCGCGAGTTGGCCGATGCGCTCGATGACCTGCTGCGGGGAGAGCGAGCCGTCCTCGGGCTGGTCGTAGCCGAGCGGGTAGGTGTCGCGCCAGCGGTTCAGGTCGCTCCACCAGGCGGTGTAGTCGCCCTTGTGGCCCTCGCTGTGCTCCTTCTGCACCGCCTGGACCAGGTCGGCGATGACCTCGCGGGCGTCGCCGACGATCGGCACGTCCGCGGCGCGGTTCTTGCCGATCTCGGCCGGGTCGATGTCGGCGTGGACGATCTTGGCGTACGGGGCGAAGCTGTCCAGCTTGCCGGTGACGCGGTCGTCGAAGCGGGCTCCGAGGGCGACGATCAGGTCGGCCTTCTGCAGCGCGGTGACGGCGGTGACCGCACCGTGCATGCCCGGCATTCCCACGTGCAGCGGGTGGCTGTCGGGGAACGCGCCGAGCGCCATCAGGGTGGTGGTGACGGGCGCTCCGGTGAGCTCGGCGAGAACCTTCAGCTCGGCGGTGGCGTGCGCCTTGATGACGCCGCCGCCGACGTAGAGGACGGGCCGCTTGGCGGAGGTGATCAGCTTGGCGGCCTCGCGGATCTGCTTGGCGTGCGGCTTGGTCACCGGGCGGTAGCCGGGCAGGTCCATGGTGGGCGGCCAGGAGAAGGTGGTCTTCGCCTGGAGGGCGTCCTTGGCGATGTCGACCAGGACCGGGCCGGGGCGGCCGGTGGCGGCGATGTGGAACGCCTGCGCGATGATCCGCGGGATGTCCTCGGCCTTGGTGACGAGGAAGTTGTGCTTGGTGATCGGCATGGTGATGCCGACGATGTCCGCCTCCTGGAAGGCGTCCGTGCCGATCGCCTTGGACGCCACCTGACCGGTGATCGCGACCAGCGGGACGGAGTCCATGTGGGCGTCGGCGATCGGCGTGACCAGGTTGGTGGCACCCGGGCCGGAGGTCGCCATGCAGACGCCGACCTTGCCGGTGGCCTGCGCGTAGCCGGTGGCCGCGTGGCCGGCGCCCTGCTCGTGGCGGACCAGCACGTGGCGGACCCTCGTCGAGTCCATCAGCGGGTCGTACGCCGGCAGGATCGCGCCGCCGGGAATGCCGAATACCGTGTCAGCGCCGACCTCCTCGAGGGAGCGGATGAGGGACTGCGCACCCGTGACGTGCTCGACGGGGGCGGACTGCTGTCCTCCGGATCGGGGCCGCGGCTGCGGATGGGCCCCGGTGGCCTGCTCGGTCATCGGCATTCTCTTCTCGATGCTGAGGGTTTTTGCGAGGTTTGTACGGAGTTCACGCGCTGCACGAACGGCACTCGTGCAACAAAAAACCCCTCGTGCCGCAAGGCAAGCGAGGGGAGCGCGCCGGTGAGGTCGCTGGGGTTTCCGGATCGTCCTCCGGTGGGTCCCAGCTCAGCCGACGCGCTGTCCAAGTACGAGAATTCGGGTGCGCATGGCACTGACCCTCCCCCCGACGCGCACCACGTGTCAAGTGGGTGGGACGGGAGTCTCAGAATGTGAACGAAGGGCACTGCCGCCTCCGAAGACAGCCGTAACACCCCCTGTGTACACCCCGGAGCGCCCCTTCGGCTCGCCCACACTCCCCGCGAACGCCGGTTCGGCCGGTGCGTGGGGCACCGGGTAGGGGCCGGATCCGAGCGCCCGGCGCAGCCGGTACTCGTCCAGCGGCCCCGCGAACGCCATGCCCTGCCCGTGCGTGCAGCCCATCGCGCGCAACGCGACGACCTGCTCCGGCAGGTCCACGCCCTCGGCCACGGACTGCAGCCCGAGATCGCCGGCGATCCGCAGCAGACCACTGGTGATCTTGTGCAGCCGCGCGGACTCCACGACGCCCTCGACCAGGCTGCGGTCGAGCTTCAGGATGTCCACCGGGAGCCTTCTGAGGGCGGTGATGGCCGCGTAGCCACTGCCGAAGCCGTCCAGCGCGATCCGCACCCCGAGCCGGCTGAGCGAGGTCAGCCGCCGCTCCAGCTCGTCCAGGGAGACCCTCGGATCGGTGTCGGACAGCTCCAGGAGCAGCGCACCGGGCGGCAGCCCGTGCCGGGTCAGCAGCGCCTCCACGGAGCCCACCGGCATCGAGCGCTCCAGCAGCCGCCGGGCGCTCGTGCGGACGGCCACCGGTACGACGGTCCCGGTCGCGACCCGCTCGGCGGCCTGCTCGACGGCCTCGTGCAGGATCCAGCGGTCCAGCTCGGCGGTCTTGTCGCCGTCCTCGGTCACCCGCAGGAACTCGGCCGGGGTGAACAGCACGCCCTGCGAGGAGCGCCAGCGCGCCTGCGCCGAGACCGCCGTGATCCGGCCGCTCGCCAGGCACACCACCGGCTGGTGCAGCAGGGCGAACTCGCCGTCGTTCAGTGCGGCACGCAGCCGGGTGGCCAGCTCCGCCTTGCGTACGACGTCCTGCTGCATCTGCGGCCTGTACAGCTCGACCCGGCCCTTTCCGGCCGCTTTCGCGCGGTACATCGCGAGGTCGGCGTTGCGCAGCAACTCGCCCGCGCCGAGACCCTGTTCGGCGAAGGCGACGCCGATGGAGGCGTTGACCCTGACGTCGCTGCCGTCGATGGCGTACGGCTGGGAGAGGGTCACCCTGAGGCGGTCGGCGAGCTCCAGGATGTTCCGCTCCCGGGCGGCACGGTCACGGCTGCCGTCCCCGGCGATCAGGGCCGCGAACTCGTCGCCGCCCAGCCGGGAGGCGGTGTCCCCCTGCCGGACCGCGTCCTGGAGTCTGCGGGCGGCCTGGACGAGCAGCTCGTCCCCGGCCTGGTGCCCGATCGTGTCGTTGACGGCCTTGAAGCCGTCCAGGTCGATGAAGAGCACGGCCGTGCCCAGCAGGGCGGCGCCCCGGTCGGTGGCGCGGCGGCCGGACAGGGCCTGCTGCACGCGCCGGGTGAACAGCGCGCGGTTGGGCAGGTCGGTCAGCGGGTCGTGCTCGGCGTTGTGCTGCAGCTGCGCCTGCAGGCGGACACGCTCGGTGACGTCCCGGCTGTTGAAGATCAGGCCGCCGTGGTGACGGTTGACGGTCGACTCGACGTTGAGCCAGCCGCCGTCGCCGGACCGGAAGCGGCATTCGATGCGGGTGGTGGGCTCCTCCAGGGGGCTGGCGGCGAGGAAGCGGCGCACCTCGTGCACCACGCAGCCCAGGTCCTCCGGGTGGATGAGGCCGGCCAGTTCCGTCCCCACCAGTTCCTCGGCGGGGCGGCCGTAGACCCCGGCGGCGGCCGGGGAGACGTACCGCAGGACGCCGTTGGGCGCGGCGATCATGATCACGTCGCTGGAGCCCTGCACCAGGGAGCGGAAGTGGTTCTCCTTCTGCGCCAGTTCCTGGGTCAGGGTGATGTTGTCCAGCAGCATGATGCCCTGCCGGATGACGAGCGCGAGGACGACGGCGCCCGCGGTGATCAGCACGACGTGGTCGGGTCGGCGCCCGTTGAGGACGTTGTACAGGATGCCCAGGGTGCACACGGCGGCGGCGAGGTACGGGGTGAGGGCGGCGAGGGAGCCGGTGAGCGGCCGGCCGGCCGGATACCGGCTGTGATCACCTCCCGGGGCGGACACGGACACGTGGTGGTAGCCGGTGCCGCGCTGTCCGGGCATGTGTTCGTGGACCACGCGCGTGTGCCCGTCCGGTACGTGCGCCTGCTGCGCGCTCTTGCGGCGGGGCGCGGCCCAGGGGGCGTACGCGAGCAGCAGCGAACCGGCGAACCAGCCGGCGTCCAGCAGCTGCCCGGAGCGGTAGCTGCTGTGCAGCAGCGGCGAGGTGAACAGCGCGTCGCACATCACGGTCAGCCCGAGCGCCCCGATCGCCGTGTTCACCGCGGTGCGGTTGCCCGGGGTGCGCCGGAAGTGCAGCGCGAGCCCCATGCTGATCAGCGCGATGTCCAGCATGGGGTACGCCAGCGACAGCGCGGTGTGCGCCACGCTCGGTCCGTCGAGCCGGGCCGCCTGGGCGAGCGCCAGGCTCCAGGACAGGGTGAGCAGCGAGCCGCCGATCAGCCAGGCGTCCAGCGCCAGGCAGATCCAGCCGGCCTTGGTCACCGGCCGCTTGGCGAGCACCAGCAGGCCCACGATGGCAGGCGGCGCGAAGCACAGGAAGAACAGGTCCGCGTAGGAGGGGCTGGGCACCGGCCGGCCGAGGACGACCTCGTACCAGCCCCAGACCGCGTTGCCGAGGGCCGCCATCGCCGAGGACAGGGCGAACAGCAGCCAGGCCGAGCGGAAGCGGACACGGCGCCTGCGGGCGTACAGGAAGCACGAGACCGCGGCGGTGCCCGCCGCGGCGCTCAGCCCGAAGTCGCCCATGATCAGTGCCACTTCGTCCGCACCCCAGTCGAACGCGGCCCCGACGGCGTAGGCCGCGCAGACCAGGGCGAGAACGAGTTGCTCCATCGCGCGCGTGCGTCCACCGGCGGGCGCGCGCCAGGGCGGCGGCGCCTGCTGCGGATGCGAGGCGCGCACCGCCGCGTCGAGGGCGGTCGTCACCGAGGGCGGCGCGCTCACCGGGGCCTCCCGGTCCGCGCCGCTCCCGGGTCCCGACGGTCCCGGTGCGCTGGGTGCGCATGCCTCCTGCGGCCGCTGTGCCTGCGCTGCTGATGGCTGTGATGGCTGGTGTGGTGGCCACGTCTGCGCGCGGCCGTGCGCCAGGGTCGCCGTCGGCGGCTCCGCCGCGTCGGATCGCTCGTCCATAGGCCGTGCATCGCCCGTCGCCCCCTCACAAATCTGAAATGTCCATCCCCGGCGCCGACGGTAGGCGGCGCAGCCCCTTCCGGGACGATACACCAGGATCGTCACTCAGGGACATAGCTTCTCTACGCTCCGTGACGACCAGCGGCGATGCCGGTACGGACCGCATCCGAAGGGTTGCGGAGGGTGTCGGAAACGGATTACGAGCCTGTCGTCAGGATCACGTTGCGCAGGGGCTCGTGGTTCACGAACCGGGTCAACTGGTCGGCGAGCAGCCGCTTGGCGCGCGGCAGGAAGGCGGAGGTGGGCCCGCCCACGTGCGGGGTGATGAGCACGCCGGGGGCCTGCCAGAGCGGGTGTCCGGGCGGCAGCGGCTCGGGGTCGGTGACGTCCAGGGCCGCGGTGATACGGCCGCTCTCCACCTCCGCGAGCAGCGCCTTCGTGTCGACGACGGGGCCGCGCGCCACGTTCACGAGCAGCGCGCCGTCCTTCATCCGCGCGAGGAACTCGGCGTCGGCCAGCCCCCGCGTCTCGTCCGTCAAGGGCGTGGAGAGGATCACGACATCGGCGTGTGGAAGCAATGAAGGCAATTCGGTGAGCGGATGCACCGGACCGCGCGCCGTGGTGCGCTTGGAGCGCGCGACGCGCGCCACCCGCGCGACCTCAAAGGGCGCGAGCCGGTCTTCGATGGCGGCGCCGATCGCGCCGTAGCCGACGATGAGGACGGACTTGTCGGCGAGGGCCGACCGGAACCCGCCGAGCCACTCGCCACGCTCCTGGGCCCGTACGAAGTCCGGGATGCCGCGCAGGGCGGCGAGGACCAGGGTCAGCGTCAGCTCGGCGGTGCTCGCCTCGTGCACCCCGCGCGCGTTGCACAGCCGCACGCCGGGACGCAGGTGGTGCAGGCCCGGCTGCACATGGTCGGTTCCGGCCGACAGCGTCTGTACGACCTCTACGGAGGACATCTCCGGCAGCGGGCGCACACCGACCGCGGCGGGCTTCATGTAGGGGACGACGTAGAAGGAGCAGTCGACCGGGTCGGCCGGGAACTCCTCGCCCCCGTCCCAGAACAGGTACCGGGGCCCCTCGGGCAGCCCCTCGATCTCGTCCGGCGCTATGGGAAGCCACACCTGTGCACTCATGCCATGGAGGCTATGTCAGGCACACGCGCGTGCAGAGGTTAGGTTGGGGTCCGGGCAGAGGGAGGGTCACGGGCAGGTGGAGCGCAGGACGATCGGCGCGGGGGCGCTCGCGGTGGGGGCCGTCGGACTCGGGTGCATGCCGATGAGCTGGGCGTACAGCGGGTCGCGGCAGCGGGGCGACGAATCGCTCAAGGCCGTGCACCGGGCGCTGGACCTGGGCTCGACCCTCCTGGACACGGCGGACATGTACGGCCCGTTCACCAATGAGCTGCTGCTGGGCCGGGTGCTGAAGCAGCGGCGCGCGGACGCCTTCGTCTCCACGAAGGTGGGGCTGCTGGTGGGCGAGCAGCACATCGTGGCCAACGGCCGCCCCGGGTATGTGAAGCGGGCCTGTGACGCCTCCCTGCGCCGCCTCCAGACGGACGTGATCGACCTCTACCAGCTTCACCGCGCCGATCCCGAGGTCCCCGTGGAGGAGACGTGGGGCGCGATGGCCGAGCTGGTGCGGGCCGGCAAGGTGCGGGCGCTGGGCCTGTGCGCGGTGGGCGCGCGCGGCGGCCGCCGCTCCGGGGCGGGGCTGTACGACGGTACGTTGCGCCAGTTGCAACGGGTGCAGCAGGTTTTCCCGGTCGCCGCGGTGGAGGCGGAGCTGTCGGTGTGGTCCCCCGAGGCGCTCCAGGCGCTGCTGCCGTGGTGCGAGGCGCGGGGCGTGGGTTTCCTCGCGGCGATGCCGCTGGGCAACGGCTTCCTGACCGGCACGCTGACTCCCGGCGAGGGCTTCGAACCGGACGACCTGCGGGCCCGCCACCCCCGTTTCACGGCGGAGATGATGGCGGCCAACCAGCCGATCGTCGCGGGCCTGCGCCGCATCGCGCGCCGCCACGGCGAGGACGTCACCCCGGCCCAGGTGGCCCTGGCCTGGGTCCTGGCACAGGGCCGCCATGTGATCGCCCTGCCGGGCACCAAGCAGGAGCGGTGGGCCGTGGAGAACGCGGCGGCCGGCGACCTGCGCCTGACCGGCGAGGACCTCGCGGAGGCGTCGCTGCTGCCGGCGGCTCAGGGGTCTTGGGAGTGATCGGTTGTGCCGGGGCGGGAACCCCGGGCGGGGCGGGCGGTGTATGAGAAGTAGCACGTGCCGCTGGATGACCGCGTCGAAGGGACCGTGATCGTGCAACGACGAGCTGTGTCGGCCGTGTTGGCCGCGGCCGCCCTCCTGCTGACGGCCGGCTGCTCCTCAGACGGAGGAGGGCCCCCTGGCGGCCCCGGGGGGACGACGGCCACGGGTACGGCCCCCTCGCGCCACGCCACGGAGCCGGCACCGCCGGCCAAGGGCTCGGTGAGGGTGCTGCGCACCGTGGTCGACGGCCTGAAGACACCGTGGGGGCTGGCCCCGCTGCCCGGCGGCGGTCTGCTGGTCTCCTCCCGCGACGACGCCACGATCATCCGGATCGACGAGAAGACGGGCCGCAAGACCGAGCTGGGCACGGTGTCGGGGGTCTCCCCGGCCGGCGAGGGCGGTCTGCTGGGCATCGCCCTCTCCCCTGACTACGCGTCGGACCACATGATCTACGCCTACTTCACCTCGGCCTCCGACAACCGCATCGTCCGCATGCTGTACGACGAGCGGAAGCCGCCCGGTGAGCAACTGGGCGCTCCGGACACGGTGTTCAAGGGCATCCCCAAGGGCATCGTCCACAACGGCGGCCGGATCGCGTTCGGCCCGGACGGCATGCTGTACGTGGGCACCGGCGAGAGCGGCGTGCGGGGCCTGGCCCAGGACAAGAAGTCCCTGGGCGGCAAGATCCTGCGCCTGACCCCGGAGGGCGAACCGGCCCCGGGCAACCCCTTCCCCGGCTCCCCGGTGTATTCCTACGGCCACCGCAACGTCCAGGGCCTGGCCTGGGACGACAGACAGCGCCTGTTCGCCTCCGAGTTCGGCCAGGACACCTGGGACGAACTGAACGCGATCAAGCCGGGCGCGAACTACGGCTGGCCGCAGGCCGAGGGCAGGTCCTCCGACACCGCCTTCCAGAACCCGATCGCCCAGTGGCACACCGACGACGCCTCCCCCAGCGGCATCGCCTACGTCAAGGGCGTGATCTGGATGGCGGGCCTGAAGGGCCGGCGCCTGTGGCGCATCCCTCTCCAGGGCACACAGGCCTCGGCGCCACCGCAGGCCCTCCTCACCGGCGAGTACGGCCGGCTGCGCACGGTGGTCGCGGCGGGCGGCGACAAGGTGTGGCTGCTGACGAGCAACACGGACGGCCGGGGCCGACCGGAGAAGGGGGACGACCGGCTGCTGGAACTGGAGGTGAAGTAGCGCCCGCCGAACGGCTCACGCCCCTGCGGTGCCCTCGTCCAGGCTCTCCTCCGCCTCCGTCTGCGCATCGGCCGGCGGCGGTGGGTCCGGCAGGCGAATGACCGCCTTCCCGGAGGCCAGGTCTATCGGGCCCCGGCCGGGGTCGTTGTCGCCCACGTCCTCGCGGGTCAACTCCAGGCGGTTCTGTTCGTCCCGGGTGTGTTTGCGGCCGGGTGCGAAGAGTTCCTCGAAGGCGTTGAACACGACCCCTCCCCCGCTTTCTCCCCCTTGCGGCTTTTCTTCAGCGTAGGTCTCAGCCCGCCGTTCCGGCAGTGAGCGTCTCGGCCGGGAACAGCCCCAGCCGGTGTGCCAGCGCCGCCGCCTCGCCCCGGCCGGAGACGCCGAGCTTGCTGAGGATGTTGGAGACGTGGACGCTCGCGGTCTTCGGGGAGATGAAGAGTTCCTCGGCGATCTGCCGGTTGGTGCGGCCGGCCGAGACCAGGCGCAGGACGTCCCGCTCCCGGCTGGTGAGGCCGAGGGCCGCGGCCGGGTCGGCGGAGGCGAGGGCCTGCCCAGGGGCGCGGGCCAGGGTGAGGCGGGCGCGCTGGGCGAGCCGGGCGACGGTGTCGGCGAGAGAGCGGGCGTCGAGGTGGGCGGCGACGGCGGCGGCCAGCCGGAGCAGTTCCACCGCGCGGTCGCGTTCGTCGTCGCCGCCGGCGGCCAGGAGTGCTCCGGCGAGGCGGTGGCGGACCCGGGCGAGCTCGTAGGGGCGGTCCAGGCACTCGAAGGCGGTGACGACCGGTGACCAGTCGTCGGCGGTGTCCGTGCCCTTCGCGCGGCGCAGTTCGGCGCGGGTCCACTGGTCGTAGGCCTGCCAGAGGGGGGCGCCGGTGGTGAGGTTCCGCATGGCTTCGCCGAGGCGGTCGAGGATCTCGGCGCGGCCCGGCTCGGCGGCGGGCAGGGTGCGGGCCTCGGCCTCCACGGTGGCGGCGGCCCGCAGCAGCGGCCAGCCGTAGCGCTGGGTGCCGGGTGGGAAGCCGTCGTCCAGAACCCGGAGCACTTCGGCGCGGGCGTCGGCGATACGGCCCTCCTCGGCGGCGACGCCGAGGGCGACCCGGGCCAGGGGGAGGGAGAGCTGGGGCATGGGGTCGTGGGTGCCGTAGTGGGCGCGGGCCGCGGCGAGTCGGCGGCTCGCCTCGGCGAGGTCGCCGCGGGCGAGGGCCAGGTGTGCCAGGCGCAGGGCACCCTGGCCCCGGGGCTTGGCGCTGTGACCGACCCGGGTGGCGTGCGTGGCGGTCTCGGCGGCCTCCGCCCAGTCGCCGAGCGAGTAGAGCGCCTCGGAGAGGTTGCCCCGTATCCAGGACTCGGAGTCCGGCAGCCCGTGGGTGCGGGCGAAGGCGATGCCCTCGCGCAGGAGGGGGACGGCCTCCCGGTCGCGGCCGATGCCCTGCAGCTGGGAGGGCAGGTTCACATAGGCCCGGCCCGCGACATGGTGCACGCCCTCCGCGAGGGTGTCCCGCAGCACCTGCCGCATCTCCGTCAAGCCGGTCTCGGTGTCGCCCGCGTCCACCTTGAGGCAGCCGAGGGTGAGGCGGGCGTGGAGTTCGATGTCGCGGGCGCCGACCATGCGCGCGTACTCCACGGCACGCTCGGCGGCGGCGAAGGCGTCGGGGCCGGGCCGGTGCAGCATGGACCAGTTGGCGGCGAGGGCCAGCACCTCGGCGTGCACCTCGGACGGCGGCAGGCCGCGCACCAGGTCCTGGGCGGTGGCCAGTTCCTGCCAGCCGTCGCCGCGGGCCTGGGCCTGGACCAGGCGGGAGCGCTGGATCCAGAACCAGGCGGCGCGCAGGGGGTCCGGCTCGTCCTCCAGCAGGCGCAGCGCCCGCTTGGTGATCTTCAGCGCGCGTTCGCGTTCCCCGCCGAAGCGGCCCGCCACGGCCGCCTCGGCCATCAGGTCGAGATAGCGCAGCGGTGCGGTGGCCGGGTCGCAGCCGCACGGGGGGTAGACCTCGGTGTAGTCGACCGGGCGCAGGGCGGAGCGCACGTCCTTCGGGACGTTGTCCCACAGCTCCATCGCCCGCTCCAGGAGCCTGAGTTGCTCGGTGTAGGCGTGCCGGCGGCGGGCCACGACGGAGGCGTCCAGGACGGCGGGCAGGGCCTTGGCGGCGTCGTGGGCGTGGTACCAGTAGCTGGCCAGGCGCATCACGCGGGCGTCGGCCGGGACGAGCGTGGGATCGGCCTCCAGGACTTCGGCGTAGCGGCGGTTGAGCCGGGAGCGTTCGCCGGGCAGCAGGTCGTCGGCGACGGCCTCGCGGACCAGGGAGTGCCGGAAGCGGTAGCCGTCGCCGGCCGGGGTGACGGTGAGGATGTTGGCGCCGACGGCGGCCCGCAGCGCTTCGATGAGGTCGTCCTCGCCGAGCTGGGCGACGGCGGCGATCAGCCGGTACTCCACGGTGGAGCCGCCCTCGGCGACGACACGGGCGACCCGCTGGGCGCTCTCGGGCAGCGCCTCGACCCGGACCAGGAGCAGGTCGCGCAGGGAGTCGGTGAGGCCGGCGCAGCAGCCGTCGCAGGCGGCGACGGCGAGTTCCTCGACGAAGAAGGCGTTGCCGTCGGAGCGTTCGAAGATCTCGTCGACCTGCGCGGGGTCGGGTTCGGCGGCGAGGATGCCGGCGATCTGGCGGCCCACCTCCTCGCGGGTGAAGCGGGCGAGTTCGATGCGGCGGACGGTGCGCAGCCGGTCGAGTTCGGCGAGCAGGGGGCGCAGCGGATGGCGGCGGTGGATGTCGTCGGAGCGGTAGCTGGCGAGGACGAGGAGCTTGCCCGCGCGCAGGGTGCGGAAGAGGAAGGCGAGGAGGTGGCGGGTGGAGGCGTCGGCCCAGTGCAGGTCCTCCAGGACGAACACGACCACGTGCTCGGCGGCGACCCGCTCCAGCAGCCGGGCGGTGAGTTCGAACAGGCGGGCCATGCCCTGCTCGTCGTGGCGGCCGGCGCCGGCCTCGCCCAGGTCGGGCAGGAGGCGGGCCAGTTCCTCCTCCTGGCCCTGGGCGGCGGCGGCGAACTCCTCGGGCAGGGCGTCGCGCAGGGCGCGCAGCGCGGTGGAGAAGGGCGCGAACGGCAGCCCGTCGGCGCCGATCTCCACACAGCCGCCGACGGCGACGACCGCGTGCCGGCCGGCGGCCGTGGCGAACTCCTCGACGAGGCGGGTCTTGCCGACCCCGGCCTCGCCGCCGAGCAGCAGTGCCTGGGGCTCGCCGGCGCGGGCGCGGGCGAGCGCGTCGTTCAAGGTGTCCAGCTCGTCGGTTCGGCCGACGAACACGGGGCTGACGGACCTGGTCTCCACGGGCCCGAGCATCGCACGAGGCCCGGACGGTGTGGCAGCGGTTTTCCACAGGCCTGGTGCGATCGTCGTACTGATGGGCTGGGTGGTCGTGGCAACGGACGGAAGGGTCGTACGACTGGGGTGGGCAGTCGTACGACCCTGGTCCGGGAGGGCCGGAGGGCGGCCGACCCCCGTACGGCCACCCTCCGTGCCGGCCCCGTCCGCCGGGCCGGTGTTCACGCGGTGCGCGGGACGCGGTGCCGGCGGGGCCGGTCGCTATGGGACTCGGCGGCCGCGCCGTCGTGGCCGGCGGAGCGCTCGCGGCGGGCCGCGCGGCGGGCCCGGGTGACCTCGCGGGCCAGGCGCACCTGCTCGGCCTCGTGGATCAGCTGGGCGGAGCGCATCTTGTGGTACTCGATCTCGATCATGACGTGTCCTTCGAGGAGATTCGGTGTCGTGCGTCGCTTTCTGCGATGCCTCCACCTTCGTCTCCCAGGGGGTGCGCCACATCGGGAGAGTTCCGCATCTTCGGGCGGCGTACGGGCCGCACGCGCGCGTAAGGGGCCTTAGGGAGTCCGTGAGGTGCTCTCGGATTCCCTAAGGCCCCTGGGACCTGCGGGTTCTCAGCCGGTCGAGGGCAGGGCGAGCAGGGCGTCGGAGTACTTCAGGACGGCCAGCAGCAGGCCGATGACGCCGAGCGAGACGCCGGCCCACGCGACCGACTTGATCCAGGGCGCCTGCGGGCGGCCGGGGGCGCCGAAGGCGGGGCGGGCGAGTACGACCACGCCGGTGAGGAGCGCGGCCAGCGCGAACAGGCCGGCCCACAGCGCGGTGCTGTGCCAGGCGTTGCCGTAGACCGCCTTGATCTGGGTGGCGACGCTCGCGGTGGAGGAGGTCCGCAGCTGACCGACGAGCTGCTCACGGGCGCCCGCGATGGTGCCGATCCAGCCACCGCTGAGCGAGACGAAGCCCAGCGCGGCCGAGACGACGGCACCGGCGCCCTGACCGACCCCGGAGGGCGCCTTGCCGCCGACGTCGCCGTCTTCGGCGCCCTCGGCCTGCGCCGCGAGCTCGGCCTCCTCAGTGCCGTCGGCCTCTTCGGCCCCTTCGGCCTCCGGGGAGTCTGCCGACTGCGCCCCACCGGCGGCCACAGCCGCGGACTGCGCTCCCTCGGACTCGGCGGCCCGCCTCTCCCCGGCGGTCCCGGTCGTCTCCCTGGTCTCGTCGTCGCTGCGCGCCTCGGTGTCGGCCGTCGTGCCGGCCTCGGCGCCTTCCTGTGTCTTCGTAGCCATGCCCGGCACCGTACGGACCCTGTCTGAGAGGCGCCTTAATGATCGTTGTGCGCGGTACGCGCGCGTGCCGCACGCCATTCGGGTGCGAGCACCGACCAGATCTCGGTGCTGGTGCGCACGCCCCGGTGCGGGTAGTTCTCGCGGAGCACGCCCTCGTGGGTCATGCCGAGCCGGCGGGCCACGTTGATGCTGGGCTCGTTGGCGGAGGACACCTGCCATTCCACGCGGTGCATGCCGCGCTCCTCGAAGGCCCAGTCCAGCAGCACCCGCATGCCCCGCGTGACCAGCCCGCGCCCGGCCGCCGCCGGCTCCAGCCAGCAGCCGGCCTCGCACACCCCGCTCGGGGTGTCCCACACCCGGAACAGCAGACCGCCGACCAGCTTCCCGTCCAGCCAGATGCCGTGCAGGCCGCCGGCGTCGGCGCCGCGCTTGTCGGCGTAGGACTTCAGGTAGGCGCGGGCGGAGTCCAGGTCGGTGATCACGTCCGGCAGCCCGATGTGCCGGCCGATGAACTCCCGCCCGCGGTCGATGTTGGCGAGGACCTCCTCGGCGTGCCAGACCTCCAGGGGCCGCAGCTCGGCGCCGTCGTCACCCAGGGATATCGCGTACATCGCGCTGCTCTTCCTTCCGCAGATCCTCCACCGAGACGCTGCCGAGCCTCTCATGCGCGGCGCGGCACTCGGGCGGCTCGATGCTGACGCGGGGCAGGCGGCGCTCCAGCCAGGCCGGCAGCCACCAGTTGGCGGCGCCGAGCAGATGCATCAGCGCGGGCACGAGGAGGGTGCGCAGGACGAAGGCGTCCAGGGCGACGGCGGAGGCGAGCGCGATGCCGAACATGGCGATCACGCGGTCGCCGCTGAGGACGAAGGCGAGGAAGACCGAGATCATGATGACCGCGGCGGAGTTGATGACCCGGCTGGTCTCGGCGAGGCCGACCCGGACGGCGCGCCGGTTGTCGCCGGTCTCCAGCCACTCCTCGTACATCCGGCTGACCAGGAAGACCTGGTAGTCCATGGAGAGTCCGAAGAGGACGGAGACCATGATCACGGGGAGGAAGGGCTCGATGGGGCCGGCCCGGCCGAGGCCGAGGAGTTCGCTGCCCCAGCCCCACTGGAAGACGGCGACGACGATGCCGAACGCGGCGGCCACGGCGGCGATGTTCATCACGGCGGCCTTCAGCGGGATGACCAGCGAGCGGAACGCGACGAGCAGCAGCAGACAGCCCAGCCCGATGACCGCGCCGACGAACAGCGGCAGCTTGCCGACGATCACACTCGCGAAATCGTCGTAGCCGGCGGTGACCCCGCCGACCTGGATGTCGAGGGCGGTGCCGGCCTCCGCGCGCGGCAGCACCTTCGTGCGCAGCCGGTGCACGAGGTCGCTGGTGTCCTGGGACTGCGGCGCGGAGTCGGGGACGACGGTGAGGTAGGCGGTGGAGCCGCCGGAGGCGTAGGTGGCCGGGGTGACGGAGGCGACGCCCTTGGTGGCGCGCAGGGTGGTGTCGAGGTTGTCCAGGGCCAGCTCGTCCGCGGCGCCGTCCACGCGCGTCACCAGGGTGAGCGGCCCGTTGACGCCCGGTCCGAAGCCGTCGGCGAGCAGGTCGTAGGCCTGGCGGGTGGTGGAGGTGCGCGGGTCGTTGCCCTGGTCAGAGGTGCCGAGGTGGAGGGAGAGGGTGGGCAGGGCGAGCAGGGCGATGACGGCGACGGCGAGCGAGCCGAGCAGCTTGGGGTGGCGTTCGACGAACGCCGACCAGCGGGCGGCGAGACCGGTGGGCAGTTCCGGGCGCGGCCCGTGCTCGGCGAGCCGGCGCCGCTCGCGGCGGCTGAGGGCCCAGGGTCCGATGTACGACAGCAGGGCGGGCAGCAGGGTGATGGACGCGGCGACGGTGAGCAGGACCGTCAACGAGGCGGCCACGGCGACCCCGTTGAGGAAGCTCAGCCGCAGTATCAGCATCCCCAGCAGGGCGATGCACACCGTCGCACCCGCGAAGACGACCGCGCGTCCGGTGGTGGCCACGGCGTTCACGGCGGCCTCGGTGGCGCTCAGGCCCTGTTTCAGTCCGCGCCGGTGTCTGGTCACGATGAACAGCGCGTAGTCGATGCCGACGCCCAGGCCGATGAGCATGCCGAGCATGGGCGCGAAGTCGGCGACCGTCATGGCGTGTCCGAGCAGCCCGATGCCGGAGTAGGCGGTGCCGACGCCGACCAGGGCGGTGGCGATGGGCAGAGCCGAGGCGGCGAGCGAGCCGAAGGCGAGGAACAGCACGACGGCCGCGACGAGCACGCCGACCACCTCGGCGGTGTGCTCGCGCGGGGACGCGGTGAGCCCTATGGCGCTGCCGCCCAGTTCCACCTGGAGTCGGTCGCTCTCGGCGGCCTTGGCGGTGCTCACCACGGCCTGCGCCTCGGCCTTGCCGATGTGCTCGGCCTCCTGCGTGAAGGTGACGGTGGCGTAGGCGGTGTGTCCGTCGTCGCTGATCCGGTGCGCGCCCTGGCTGCCGTACGGGCCGGTCACGGAGGCCACGCCGGGCAGCGAGGCGATCCGGTCGAGGGTGCGGGTCATGGTCTGCTCGACGTCGGCGGCGCGGACGGTGCCGGTGCCGGTGTGCCAGACGACGGTGTCGCTGTCCCCGCCCAGGCCCGGGAAGCCCTCCTTGAGCAGCTGCGCGGCGCGGCCGGCCTCGGTGCCGGGGACGTCGTAGGCGTTCGAGTACGACGAACCGGCCACGGCGCCGGCCGCGGTGACCCCGCCGAAGGCGAGGAGCCACAGCAGCACGGCCATCAGCCGATGCCGGACACACCAACGGGCGAGGTCTGCCACGGACGTGCCCCCAGAGGATAATTTGTGGATCTTTGACCGGGAACGATCGTCCATAAACCGAACAGCCCGCAAAGAACGAATGAGCAATTGAAGACACTCTTGCAGGCAAAAATGATCGTTTGCCATGATCGTGGGGTTATTCACAGGAGTGGGAGAGACATCACAGGACACTCCGGCGAACTCTGTCGCCCTGACCGGCACTTCACGCGAAAGACGTGAGGCCCCGGAGGGCGGGATGCCTTCCGGGGCCTTAACGGGGCCTTACGGCCGTACGGGTATGGAGCCCGGGCCTCAGCCCTCGCTCACGCCCAGCTTCTGAAGGATCAGTTCCTTGACGCGGGCCGCGTCGGCCTGACCCCGGGTCGCCTTCATGACGGCGCCGACCAGGGCGCCGGCCGCGGCCACCTTGCCGCCGCGGATCTTGTCCGCGACGCCCGGGTTGCCGGCGATGGCCTCGTCGACGGCGGCGGTCAGCGCGCCCTCGTCGGAGACGACCTTCAGGCCACGCTTGTCGACGACCTCGTCCGGGGTGCCCTCGCCCGCGAGGACGCCCTCGATGACCTGGCGGGCCAGCTTGTCGTTCAGGTCGCCCTTCGCGACCAGCTCGGTGACCCGGGCGACCTGCGCGGGCGTGATCGCCAGCTCGTCCAGTGCCTTGCCGGACTCGTTGGCGCTGCGCGCCAGTTCGCCCATCCACCACTTGCGGGCGGAGGCGGCGTCGGCACCGGCGTCGATCGTGGCGACGATCAGGTCCAGCGCACCGGCGTTGATGATCGCCTGCATGTCGGTGGCGGAGATGCCCCACTCGGCGAGCAGCCGGGTGCGGCGGGCCAGCGGCAGTTCGGGCAGCGCCGCGCGGATCTCCTCGACCCACTCGCGCGTGGGCGCGACCGGCACGAGGTCGGGCTCCGGGAAGTACCGGTAGTCCTCGGCCTCCTCCTTCGTACGGCCGGAGGTGGTGGAGCCGGTGTCCTCGTGGAAGTGGCGGGTCTCCTGGACGACCTTGCCGCCGTCGTTCAGCACGGCGGCGTGGCGCATGACCTCGAAGCGGACCGCGCGCTCCACCGAACGCAGCGAGTTGACGTTCTTGGTCTCGCTGCGGGTGCCGAACTTGTCGGCGTCCTTGGGCATCAGCGACAGGTTGACGTCGCAGCGCATCTGGCCCATCTCCATGCGGGCCTCGGACACGCCGAGGGCACGGATGAGCTCGCGCAGCTCACGGACGTACGCCTTGGCGACCTCGGGGGCGCGCTCGCCGGCGCCGACGATCGGCTTGGTGACGATCTCGATGAGCGGGATGCCGGCGCGGTTGTAGTCCAGGAGCGAGTGCGAGGCGCCGTGGATACGACCGGTCGCGCCACCCACGTGGGTGGACTTTCCGGTGTCCTCCTCCATGTGGGCGCGCTCGATCTCCACGCGGAAGGTCTCGCCGTCCTCCAGCTGGACGTCGAGGTAGCCGTTGAAGGCGATCGGCTCGTCGTACTGGGAGGTCTGGAAGTTCTTCGGCATGTCCGGATAGAAGTAGTTCTTCCGGGCGAAGCGGCACCACTCGGCGATCTCGCAGTTCAGCGCGAGACCGATCTTGATCGCGGACTCGACGCCGGTCGCGTTGACGACCGGGAGCGCGCCCGGCAGGCCGAGGCAGACGGGGCAGGTCTGGGTGTTCGGGTCGGCGCCGAGCGCCGTCGAACAGCCGCAGAACATCTTGGTCTTGGTGCCGAGTTCGACATGGACCTCGAGGCCCATGACGGGGTCGTACGACGCCAGCGCGTCCTCGTACGACACCAGGTCGGTCGTGGTGGTCACGGTGAAAACTTCCCTCTCAGCCCAGCAGGACGTCGTCGTCGCCCAGCCGCTTCAGCTCGCGGTAGAGGATCGCGAGGCCGGTGACGATCGCGACGGCGGACACGGTGGCGTCGATCAGCCGCAGCGTGTCGCCCTCGGCACGGGCCTTCTTGATCTGCTTGGCGACACCGACCGCGCCGAACGCGGTGGTGGCCATGGACAGGTACGTACCGGACTTGGACTTCTTGAAGCCCTTGGCCTTGGACAGTGCCTTGCTCACAGCGACGGAGCCTCCTCCAGCAGCGGGTGACCCCACTTTTCCACGAAGGCGGCCTCGACGGCGGCGCCCACCTTGTACAAGCGGTCGTCCTGCATCGCGGGGGCGATGATCTGCAGGCCCACCGGGAGGTTGTCCTCCGGGGCGAGGCCGCAGGGCAGGGACATGGCCGCGTTGCCCGCCAGGTTGGTCGGGATGGTGCACAGGTCCGCGAGGTACATCGCCATCGGGTCGTCGGCGCGCTCGCCGATCGCGAAGGCGGTGGTCGGGGTCGTCGGCGAGACGATGACGTCGACCTGCTCGAAGGCCTTCTCGAAGTCCCGCGTGATGAGCGTGCGGACCTTCTGCGCGGAGCCGTAGTACGCGTCGTAGTAGCCGCTCGACAGGGCGTACGTGCCGAGCATGATGCGGCGCTTGACCTCGGGCCCGAAGCCGGCCTCACGGGTGAGGGAGGTGACCTCCTCGGCCGAGTGGCTGCCGTCGTCGCCGGTCCGCAGGCCGTAGCGCAGGCCGTCGAAGCGGGCGAGGTTGGAGGAGCACTCGGACGGCGCGATCAGGTAGTACGCCGACAGCGCGAGGTCGAAGGACGGGCAGTCCAGCTCGACGATCTCGGCGCCCAGCTCCCTCAGCGTCTCGACCGACTCGTCGAAGCGCTGGATGACACCGGCCTGGTAGCCCTCGCCGCGGAACTGCTTGACCACGCCGACGCGCATGCCCCGCACGGAGCCGTTGCGCGCGGCCTCGACCACCGGCGGGACCGGGGCGTCGATGGAGGTGGAGTCCATCGGGTCGTGCCCGGCGATGACCTCGTGCAGCAGCGCCGCGTCCAGGACCGTACGGGCGCACGGGCCGCCCTGGTCGAGGGACGAGGAGAAGGCGACCATGCCGAAGCGGGACACCGCGCCGTACGTCGGCTTCACGCCGACCGTGCCGGTGACGGCGGCCGGCTGACGGATCGAGCCGCCGGTGTCCGTGCCGATGGCGAGCGGCGCCTGGAAGGAGGCGAGGGCGGCGGACGAGCCGCCGCCGGAGCCACCGGGGATCTTGGTGAGGTCCCAGGGGTTGCCGGTCGGGCCGTAGGCGCTGTTCTCCGTCGAGGACCCCATGGCGAACTCGTCCATGTTGGTCTTGCCGAGGATGACGACGTCAGCGGCCTTCAGCTTCTTGGTGACGGTGGCGTCGTACGGCGGAATCCACCCTTCCAGGATCTTCGAGCCGACGGTCGTGGGCACGCCCTCGGTGGTGAAGATGTCCTTGAGTGCGAGCGGCACGCCGGCGAGGGGCCCGAGCTTCTCCCCTCGCGCCCGCTTCTCGTCCACGGCACGGGCCTGGGCGAGGGCGCCCTCGCGGTCGATGTGCAGGAAGGCGTGCACCTTCTCGTCGACGGCCTCGATCCGGGCCAGGTGGGCCTCGGTGACCTGGACGGCCGTGAGCTCGCCCGAGGCGATCTTCTCGGCGATCTGCGCGGCGGTGAGCTTGATGATGTTGCTGTCCGTCATGGCGGTCACTCCTCCCCCAGGATCTGCGGCACCTTGAAACGCTGCTGCTCCTGGGCCGGGGCGCCGGAGAGCGCCTGCTCGGGGGTGAGCGAGGGACGGACCTCGTCCGCGCGCATGACGTTCGTCAGCGGGAGCGGGTGCGAGGTCGGCGGTACGTCTTGGTCGGCGACCTCGCTGACGCGGGCGACCGCGCCGATGATGTCGTCCAGCTGGCCTGCGAAGTGGTCGAGTTCTTCGGGCTTCAGCTCCAGACGCGCCAGCCGGGCGAGGTGGGCGACCTCCTCGCGCGTGATGCCAGGCATGCAGCGATCCTCTGGGTGAGTGTGTGTGTTTTGGGCTCAATCCTATGGGGCGGGACAGGGTGGCCGTGAAACGGTTTGCCGACCCCGCCGCGCGTCAGCCCCGGCGGCCCTCCCAGACCTCGCTCTTGAGGAAGTGGTTGTCGTACCGGTCCTGCACCTCGAGGATGCTCTCCGGGGTGGCCTCGCCGAGGCGGATGCGCTGCAGGTGGCGGAAGTACTCGAAGCGCTCGATGCCCGGGGTGAAGACGATGAGGATGTCCGCCGTGGACTCCGGGACGGCGGCGAAGGCGTGCGGTTTCTCCGGCGGGACGACGACGAGGTCACCGCGCTCCGCGGTCACGATGTCGTCACCGGAGAGGATCTCGGCACACCCGTCGAGCAGGTAGAACATCTCCGCCCCGCTGTGGTGGAGGTGGGGCCGCGCGCCGTCGGCACCCTCGGCCAGGGTGACGCGCACGGTGGACAGCGCCCCTCCGGTCGCGCTCTTGTCGGCCAGCAGCTGGACACCGACGGGCGCACCCCCGACCACCTCGGCCTCGGCGCCGCGCACGATCACGGACTCTTCGAACTTCGGTACGAACAACGACATGGTCGCTCTCCCCCTGAGAGTGTCGGTCAGACCGCGAAGAGCAGTCCGGCACTGATGAGTACAACGATCGCGGTGGCGAAGTGGATCCCGAACGCGACCGCCTTCGCCCCGCCGTGTCGCAGGACTATCAGGGTGTCGACGAGCGGGACGAGTGCCACGCAGACCATGAACCACGCCTCGGCACGGGCACCGACGGCGGCCAGCAGGACCAGGCCCAGCACCCCGAAGGCGCCGTCCCTGAGGCCCTTGACCGACAGGTAGGCGCCGGCGTCACCACGCGGATCGGCCGAAACGCCGTAACCGGCGGCGGCGGGACCCGGCTGGAACCAGAACCGGTAGCCGAGGAACAGGCAGAACAGGTCGAGCAAAACAGCCAGGGTGTATGCGGTGACGGTCATGACCCCTCCGGTTTTCTAGCAATGCTAGCTACAGGAGCGAAGCTAGCAGAGCATCGACAGACTGGCTAGCACCGCTAGAATTTCGGACATGGCGATCTGGACGCGGCGGGAGCGCGAGCGAGCCGAGCGTGAGCGGCTGATCGTGACGGCTGCGCGGGAACTGGCCGAGGCCGAGGGCTGGGACGCGGTGACCACGCGCCGGCTGGCCGCCGAGATCGAGTACAGCCAGCCGGTCCTCTACAGCCACTTCAAGGGCAAGGACGCGATCATGGCGGCGGTCGCGGTGCAGGGCTGCGCCGACCTGGCGGCCGAGCTGCGGCAGGCGCGGACTGCGGCACCGGGCGCGCGGGAGGCCTTGGCGGCGGTGGCGGGGACGTACACGTCCTTCGCCCGGCGCCGGCCCGCCCTCTACGACGCGATGTTCACCCACCTGGTGGACCTGCCGTTCGCCACGGAGGAGGCCCCGGCCCCGCTGCGGGAGGCCTTCGGCGAACTGCTGGCCGTCGTCCAGCCGATCACGGCCGAGGGAGAGGAACCCGGCCTGCTGACGGAGACGTTCTGGGCGGCGCTGCACGGCTTGGTGATGCTGATGCGGAGCGGACGGTTGCCGGAGGAGGCGCATGACCGCCGGCTGGCCCTGCTGATCGCCCGCTTCACGGGCAACTGACGGCCCTGGTGAAGCCGAGGATGCGGCGAGGCGCCCCGAAAAGGACGGCAGACGCCCGCCTTCCAGCCAGGCAGCACGGGCGGGCAGGCGGGCAGGAGACCTACTCGGCGGCCGGCAGAGCCGCCCGCGGCCGCTGCCACCCCCGGGATCCCCGCGCCCGCAACCACGCCGTCGTCTCCTCGGGCGGCATCGCCGTAGCGACCAGCCACCCCTGCACGGCGTCGCACCCGAGATCCCGCAACCGCTCCCAGGTCTCGTCGTCCTCGACCCCCTCGGCGACGACGAGCAACCCCAGCGAATGCGCGAGGTCCACGGTGCACCGCACGATCTCCGCGTCCTCGGCGTCCACGGCCAGCCGCGCCACGAACGACCGGTCGATCTTCAGCTCGCTCACCGGCAGCCGCCGCAGATGCACCAGCGACGAGTACCCGGTGCCGAAGTCGTCCAGCGACATCTTCACGCCGTGCCCGGTCAGCGCCGCCAGGGTGTCCGCGGCCCGCTGCGGATCCTCCAGCAGCACATGCTCGGTGATCTCCAGCTGCAAGGCCCCCGCAGGGACCCCGTGCCGGGCCAGCCGCGCGGCGACCGACCCCGCGAAACCGGGCGTGTGGACGTCGCGCGGGGAGACGTTGACGGCGACCGGCACCCGCAGCCCCTGCGCGCGCCACTCGGCGACCTGCCCGAGCGCGGTCTCCAGCACGTACTCCGTCAGATGGGGCATCAGTCCGGAGGACTCGGCGATCGCTATGAACTCGTCCGGCGGAACCTTCCCGCGCTCGGGGTGCACCCAGCGCACCAGCGCCTCCAGGCCGGCGACCTGTCCGTCGAAGCGGACCTTGGGCTGGTAGTGCAGCTGCACCTCGTGCGCGTCCAGCGCCCGGCGCAGGTCGCCCAGCAGACCGAGCCGGTCCGGGGTGTTGGAGTCCCGCTTGGACTCGTACACCTCGACGCCCGTACGGTCCCTCTTCGCCTGGTACATCGCCACATCGGCCCGCCGCAGCAGCCCTTCGGCGTCCAGCGCGTGGTCGGGGAAGACGGCCACCCCGGCGCTGGCCTCCAGGACGAGGGTGAGCCCGTCGAGGTCCAGCGGTGAGCTGAGCGCCGCGACGAGGCCGCGGGCGACACGGGTGGCCGAGGTCGTGGAGTCGGCGACGGGCAGTAAAACGGCGAACTCGTCACCGCCGAGCCGCGCGGCCTCCGCCCCGCGTGGCAGGGCGAGCCGCAGCTGGTCGGCTATCTGGAGCAGCAGCCGGTCACCGGCGAGATGCCCCAGGGTGTCGTTCACCGACCGGAAACGGTCGAGGTCGATCAGCATGAGGGCGGAACGGGCGCCGATGCGTTCGGCGTCGTCGAGGGCCGTCCAGATCCGCTCCAGCAGCCACTGCCGGTTGGGCAGCCCGGTGAGCGGGTCGCGCAGCTGCTCCTCGGCACGCGCGCGTGCCATCCACAGGGTGGAGTCCAGCGCGATGAGCGGGATGGCGAACAGCGGGAGCAGGACCGGCTGGGCGTCGGCGACGACGCACAGCAGCGGTGCGATGCCGAGCAGCGCCACGCCGACCAGGCCCTGTCTCACCAGGGCGGTACGGGCCACAGTGGGCACTCCGCCGCCGCGCGGCGCGTACAGGTACCACTGCAGGCCGCGGCTGACCCCCAGGTAGGCGACGGCGGCGAGGACCACCTCGGGCGCGGTGGCGAAGCTCCAGGTGTCCGGCCGCCAGGGCGTCTCGACGCTGGGGACACGGCCGAACAGGCCGAGCAGCAGCGCGCCGGCGCCGATGCCGAGGATGTCCACCGCGCCGTGCAGCACGCCCTGCCGCCAGTGGTGGCGCCGGGCGATGCCGACCAGGACGACCACGGTGAGGCTGACCATGCCGGCTGGCACCCAGCCGTAGAGCAGCAGCACGGCGAGGGTGAGCGCGGCGCCGGAGCCGGTTCCGCGCCACCAGTGGGCGCGGCCCAGCATGACGAGGTGGCCGACGATCACACCGGTGAGCAGGGCGAGCGCCCAGCCGACCGTGCCGCTCGGGAAGAGGGCGTGGGGGCCGGAGAAGGCGCGGAAGAAGCCGGCGCCGAGGACGAACACGGCGGCGGCCACGACGGCCGCGGGCAGGGTGGGCCAGGACAGGTGCCGTTCGGGGTCGGCGCCGGTCAGTGCGGGGGCGGGCTCGATGGCCTGGGGTATCGGCGGGCGGGCGTCGGTGGCGGTGCCCGGTCCGGCCGCGCGGGCCCGGCCGCCCGTGCGCCCGCGGCCCCGCCCCGTCCACCGGGGCGCCCGCCAGGTGCACGCGCGCCGGCGCAGCCGCAGCCGTGAGTCCGGGGCGACACTCTCGGTCGGTTCCATTCCCGTCCCTCTCACAGCCGGCGGTGCCCACGCCACGCGGCCCGATGTCCGACAGCCATCAGCAGCTCCGCGTTGAAGAAACCTTCCCCGCACGCCGGAAGCGCACGGAGATGCCCCAACCGCAGCTGGGCACGGCAGGTGCACATCTCAACAGTAGGCCGCGGAAGGCTTCCACGGGCACCGGTCGTCGACGGTTGCCCGAATGCGCCCGAGCCACCCGTATGCAACTGATATGCACCGAACGGGTGGCCTTCAACCGCTCCTACTCGGCCGGAAGCGCGACTTCGGCCGCCGCTTCGGGGCCCTGCTCCAAAAGGACGCCGAAACCGTCCTCGTTCAGGACCGGAACCTTCAATTGCATTGCTTTGTCGTACTTTGATCCCGGATTGTCGCCCACAACGACGAACGAGGTCTTCTTCGAGACCGATCCGGTCACCTTCGCGCCCCGGCTCTGCAGTGCCTCCTTCGCGCCGTCGCGGGTGAAGTTCTCCAGCGTGCCGGTGACGACGACCGTGAGCCCCTCCAGCGGGCGCGGGCCCTCGTCCTCGCCGGTCGAGGCGTCCTCCAGCGGGACTCCGGCGGCCTTCCACTTGCGGACGATCTCGCGGTGCCAGTCCTCGGCGAACCACTCCTTGAGCGCGGCGGCGATGATCGGGCCGACGCCGTCGGTGGTCGCGAGCTCTTCCTCGGTGGCCTGTTCGATGCGGTCGATGGAGCGGAACTCGCGGGCGAGGGCCTGTGCGGCGACCGGTCCGACGTGCCGGATGGACAGTCCGTTCAGGAAGCGCGCGAGCGGGCGGGACTTGGCGGCCTCGATGTTCTCCAGCAGGGCGAGGGTGTTCTTCTTCGGCTCGCCCTTCTGGTTGGCGAAGACCGTGACGACCTTCTCCTCGCCCGTCTTGGGGTCCCGCTTGGGCAGACCGCTGTCGGGGTCGAGGACGTAGGCCTTGATGGGCAGCAGCTTCTCCACCGTCAGGTCGAACAGGTCGCCCTCGTCCACCAGCGGCGGGTCGGCCGGCTCCAGCGGGCGGGTGAGCGCGGCGGCGGCCACCGCGCCGAAGTGCTCGATGTCCAGGCACTCGCGGCCGGCGAGGTAGGAGACGCGCTCGCGCAACTGGGCCGGGCAGGTGCGGGCGTTGGGGCAGCGCAGGTCGACGTCGCCCTCCTTCATGGGCCTGAGCGGGGTGCCGCACTCGGGGCACTCGCCCGGCATCACGAACTCCCGCTCGCTGCCATCGCGCAGGTCGACCACCGGGCCGAGGATCTCCGGGATGACGTCACCGGCCTTGCGCAGGACGACCGTGTCCCCGATGAGGACGCCCTTGGCCTTGACGACCTCCTGGTTGTGCAGGGTGGCGAACTCGACCTCGCTGCCGGCGACCGTGACCGGCTCGACCTGGGCGTACGGCGTGACCCGGCCGGTGCGGCCGACGCCCACCTTGATGTCGATGAGCTTGGTGTTGACCTCTTCCGGCGCGTACTTGTAGGCGATCGCCCAGCGCGGGGCACGCGCGGTGGAGCCGAGCCGGCCCTGCAGGCGGATCTCGTCCAGCTTGACGACGACACCGTCGATCTCGTGCTCCACGGAGTGGCGGTTCTCGCCGTAGTGGGCGATGAACTCGCGTACGCCGTCGAGGTCGTCGACCACGCGGTTGTGCGGGGAGGTGGGCAGGCCCCACGTCTTCAGCAGGTCGTAGGCCTGGGACAGGCGGGTCAGGCCGGTGAAGCCCTCCAGGGCGCCGATGCCGTGGACGACCATGTGCAGCGGGCGGGTGGCGGTGACGCGCGGGTCCTTCTGGCGCAGCGAACCGGCGGCGGCGTTACGGGGGTTGGCGAACGGCTTGTCCCCGGCGGCGACCAGGCGTTCGTTCAGTTCAAGGAACTTCTCCATCGGGAAGTAGACCTCGCCGCGGATCTCCACGAGCTCGGGCACCTTGTCGCCCCCCAGGCGGTCCGGGATCTCCGCGATCGTCCGGACGTTCGGGGTGATGTCCTCGCCGGTGCGGCCGTCGCCGCGCGTTGCCGCGCGCGTGAGCCGGCCGTGCTCGTAGGTGAGGTTGACCGCGAGGCCGTCCACCTTCAGCTCGCACAGGAAGTGGTACTTCTGGTCGCCGAGTTCGCGCACGATGCGGTCGACCCAGGCGGCCAGTTCCTCGTCGTTGAAGGTGTTGTCGAGGGACAGCATCCGCTGGCGGTGCTCGACCGCGGTGAACTCCGTCTCGTACGACCCCGCGACCTTCTGGGTCGGCGAGTCCGGGGTGCGCAGCTCCGGATACTGCTCCTCCATGGCCTGAAGAGTCTTCAGGAGCTCGTCGAACTCCGCGTCACTGATGACGGGAGCGTCCTTCACGTAGTACCGGAAGCGGTGCTCCTCGATCTGCTCAGCGAGCTGCGCGTGCTTGTCACGTGCCTCGGCGGGCACTGCCGTCTCCGCCTGCTGCTTGTCGCCGGCCACCGTGTTGTCCTCCCGTTACTCTGGGTTGTCCGCGAGGGATCTCGCCGCCCGGACGCAGTGGGCGAGCGCCTGCCGTGCGTAGGCGGGGGAAGCGCCCGCCAGACCGCACGCCGGGGTGACCGTGACCGCCTGGGCGAGCAGCCCCGGATGCAGTCCCAGCCTGCGCCACAGCGTCCTGACACCCATGACGCTACCGGCAGGGTCTGACAATGGGCCGTCCGTGCCCGGCACGACGCCGGCGAACAGCCGGGTGCCGCCCTCGACGGCCTCGCCGATCGCGTCGTCGTCACGTTCGGTGAGCAGCGAGAAGTCGAAGGAGACGCCGGCCACGCCGGCCCGCCGCAGCAGGGCGAACGGCACGTCGGGCGCGCAGGAGTGCACGACAACGGGCCCGCCGCCGTGGGCCCCGATCACGTCGCGCAGGGTGGCCTCCACGATCTGCCGGTCCACGGCCCGGTGCGTGCGGTAGCCGCTCGCGGTGCGGACCTGTCCGCGCAGGACGGCGGTCAGTGAGGGCTCGTCGAGCTGGAGCACGAGCCGGGCGCCGGGGATCCGGCGCCCGACCTCGGCCAGGTGCAGCCGCAGCCCCTCGGCGAGGGAGGCGGCGAGATCACGGCAGGCACCGGGGTCGCAGAGCGCGGCCTCGCCGTTCTTCAGCTCCAGGGCGGCGGCCAGGGTCCACGGCCCGACCGCCTGCACCTTCAGGTCGCCCTCGTACCCCTGGGTGAACTCCTCCAGGGCGTCCAGGTCCTCCCCCAGCCAGGACCGCGCCCGCTTCGTGTCCCGGCCCGGCCGGTCCCCGATGCGCCAGCCGCTGGGCTCCACGCGCGCGTACAGCTCGACGAGCATCCCGGCGGTACGGCCGATCATGTCGGCGCCGGGTCCGCGCGCGGGCAGCTCTGCCAGATACGGAAAGTCCTCGAAGCTGCCGGTGACGGTCTTGGCGGCTTCCCTGGCGTCGCCGCCGGGCATGGACCCGATTCCGGTGGCGCCCGGGAACCTGAACTGGCTGTTTTCGCTCACCCCGGAAGCCTACGGAACCCTTCGGCCGGGGTCAGCGCCCCGGGCGCACCGTCAGGTCGTTGACCTCCGCGTCCCCGGGCAGGTCCAGGGCCATCAGGATCGTCGTGGCGACCGACTCGGGGTCGATCCACTTCGAGGCGTCGTAGTCCTTGCCCTCCTGCCGGTGGACCTTGGCCTGCATCGGGCTGGCCGTACGGCCGGGGTAGACCGAGGTGACCCGGACGCCGTTCGCGTGCTCCTCGTGGCGCAGGGAGTCGGCGAGGGCCTTCAGGCCGTGCTTGGAGGCGGCGTACGCGGACCAGCCCGCGTGGGCGCTCAGGCCGGCGCCGGAGTTGACGAAGATCACATGGCCGCGGGCCGCACGCAGCTGGGGCAGGAAGTGCCGGGTCAGCTCGGCGGGGGCGACCAGGTTGACGTTGAGCTGGTGGTGCCAGGACCTGGGGGTCAGGTCGCCGACCTCGCCCAGGTCGACGACACCGGCGATGTGCAGCAGCGAGTCCACACGGTCCGGGAGGGTCTGGTGGGAGAACGCCCAGGACAGCTTGTCCGGGTCCGCGAGGTCGCCCACCAGGGTGCGGGCGCCGGGGAACTCCGCCGCGAGTTCCTTCGCGCGGCCCGCGTCACGCGCGTGCAGGAAGAGTTCGTCCCCGCGCGCCTGCAGCCTGCGGGCGACGGCCGCGCCGATGCCGGACCCGGCACCGGTGATCACATGAGTAGCCATGCCCGCCATGCTCGCATCAGCGGATGCCGGACGAGTCCTCCAGGTAGGCCAGCGCGCCGACCGGCTCCTCGGCGAAGAACACCAGCTCGGACAGCGGCCGCGGCAGGAAGCCCTCGTCCTCCATGCGGCGGAACTGCTGCTCGAGGCCGTCGTAGAAGCCCGCGGTGTTCAGCAGGACGACCGGCTTGCCGGTGCGGCCGTGCTTCTTCAGCTCCAGGATCTCGGTGGCCTCGTCCAGCGTGCCGGTCCCGCCCACCATGATCACCACGGCGTCGGCCTTCTCCAGCAGCAGCCTCTTGCGTTCGGCGAGGTCGGCGGCGATGACCATCTCGTCGGCGCCGGGCCGCGCCTTGGCGGCGAGGAACTCCACGGACACGCCCAGCAGCCTGCCGCCCGCCTGGTGCACCCCGTCCGCGACGACCTTCATCAGACCGACGTCGGAACCGCCCCACACCAGGGTGTGGCCGGCCTTGCCGATCAGTTCCGCGAACTCGCGCGCGGGGCGCGTGTAACGCTCGTCGAGGTCGGCGGCGGACAGGAAGACGCAGATGTTCATGGCCCCTACCGTACGGCCCGCCGCACCGCCGGTACCGGGCGGGAAGATTCACGGGTCCGGCGGTGCTGTCCCTGTATGGCCCAAGGACACACGATCACCATCGACAAGAGCGAGCAGCACGTGCGCGTGGTGCACGGCGACCAGGTGCTCGCGGAGACCGACCGACCGCTGGTGCTGCGCGAGACGGGCTCTCCGGTGCGGTACTACATCCCCGCCGAGGACGTACGCCTCGATCTGCTGACCCCCTCCGAGACGCACACCGTGTGCCCCTTCAAGGGCACGGCGTCCTACTGGTCCCTGCCGGACGCGCCGGACCTGGTGTGGGCGTACCCGGAGCCGAAACCGGGGGTGGCGGAGATCAAGGATCACTTCTGCTTCTACGACGTCGACGTGTCGTGAGCGATGAGCCCGTGCCGGTACGGCAGTCTGCACCGACATGGACAAGAAGACGACTTCGCGGGACGGAACGGCCCTCGCGTACCAAGTGACCGGTCAGGGGCCGACGGTGATCCTGGTGAGCGGCGCGATGTCCACCGGCGGCACCGTGGCGCCCCTGGCGCAGCGGCTCGCGGGACGCTGCACGGCCGTCGTCTACGACCGGCGGGGCCGCGGCGAGAGCGGTGACACGAAGCCGTACGCGGTCGAGCGCGAGGTGGAGGACCTGGCCGCGCTGATCGACGCCGTGGGAGGCGAGGCGGCGCTGTTCGGGGTCTCCTCGGGCGGCGCGCTGGTGCTGCGGGCGGTGGCGAGCGGGCTGCCGGCCGGCCGGGCCGCCGTGTACGAGGTGCCCTACGCGGACTTTCTTCAGGGGGGCGCCGAGCGGGAGGCCACGTACAAGGAGCAGTTGAACAAGGCGCTCTCGGAGGACCGGCGCGGGGACGCGGTGGAGCTGTTCCTGCGGCTGACGGGCCTGGCCGAGGAGATGATCCAGCGCGCCCGCCAGTCGCCGATGTGGGTCGGCATGGAGGCCGTCGCGCCGAGTCTCGCCTACGACGACACGGTCATGGGCGACGGCCTGGTCCCCCGGGACCGGCTCGCCGCGATCTCCGTGCCGGTGCTGGCGGTCGCGGGCGGCGCGAGCCCGGAGTGGATGCGTGAGGCGTCCCGGGAGGTCTCCAGGGCCGTGCCCGACGGCGTCTACCGCGAGCTGGCGGGCCAGACGCACATGGTGGAGCCGGACGTCCTGGGGCCGGTGCTCGCGGAGTTCTTCGCGGGCTAGGCGGCTGTCGCCTTGTCGACTACACCGCCGCGGCCGTCGCGCGCGTGGTCGACGCGATCGTCGCCGAGCCGACCACGCGCGTGCCGTCGTACAGGACGATCGCCTGGCCGTGGGCGACGCCGCGGACCGGTTCGGTGAAGGTGACGCGCAGTTCTCCGTCGACCGGCTCGGCGGTGACCTCCGTCTCGCCGCCGTGGGCGCGCAGCTGGGCGGTGTAGGTGCCCGGGCCGTCGGGAGCGGTGCCGCACCAGCGGGGCTTGATCGCGGTGAGGGCGGTGACGTCCAGGGCGGCGGCGGGGCCGACGGTGACGGTGTTGCTGACCGGCGAGATGTCGAGGACGTAGCGGGGCTTGCCGTCGGGGGCCGGGGTGCCGATCCTGAGGCCCTTGCGCTGGCCGATGGTGAAGCCGTACGCGCCCTCGTGCGTGCCCAGCTTTGCGCCGGACTCGTCGACGATGTCGCCCTCCGCCTTGCCGAGCCGCTGGGCGAGGAAGCCCTGGGTGTCGCCGTCGGCGATGAAGCAGATGTCGTGCGAGTCGGGCTTCTTGGCGACCGCGAGACCGCGGCGCTCGGCCTCGGCGCGGATCTCCTCCTTGGTGGTGACCGTGTCGCCGAGCGGGAACATCGCGTGGGCGAGCTGCTTCTCGTCCAGCACACCGAGGACGTACGACTGGTCCTTCGCCATGTCGGAGGCGCGGTGCAGCTCGCGGGAGCCGTCCTCACGGACGATCACCTTGGCGTAGTGACCGGTGCAGACCGCGTCGAAGCCGAGGGCCAGCGCCTTGTCGAGCAGCGCGGCGAACTTGATCTTCTCGTTGCAGCGCAGGCACGGGTTGGGGGTGCGGCCGGCCTCGTACTCGGCGATGAAGTCCTCGACCACGTCCTCGCGGAAGCGGTCGGCGAGGTCCCAGACGTAGAAGGGGATGCCGATGACGTCGGCCGCCCGGCGGGCGTCACGCGAGTCCTCGATGGTGCAACAGCCCCGCGCGCCGGTACGGAACGACTGCGGGTTCGCGGAGAGCGCGAGGTGGACGCCGGTGACGTCGTGGCCGGCTTCCGCGGCACGCGCGGCGGCGACGGCGGAGTCGACTCCACCGGACATGGCGGCGAGGACGCGGAGGGGGCGCTGCGGGGTCTCAGTCATAACCCTTCCAGGGTACGGGGCCGTGGGAACCGGGACCGCCGGATATCCGTTGACGATCACGAGGGGCGGAACAGGGTGGAGCCGGGCGGCCAGGACGGACAGGCCGGGCAGGACGGACTGCGGAGGGGGCGGGCGTGAGTGCCACGGATCGACGGCTCGAGGGCGACACCGATCGGCGGCTGGGGCGGCGGGCCCTGCTCGTCGGCGGTGCGGCGGCCGCCATCGGCGCGGCCGCGCTGGCCCGCGAGGAGCTGACGCACCTGTGGTGGCGGCTGCCCGGCGTGGAGAAGCCCCGGGTGGCGGGTGCCGTGGACTTCCGGGGCGCGCGCTGGGTGCCGGCCTCCCCGGCCAACTACCGGCGGGCGGACCGGCCGGACGACTACACGGTCGACCGGGTCGTCATCCATGTCACGCAGGGCGGCTACGCGAGCGCGGTGAAGGTCTTCCAGGACCCTGCGCACGGCGCGGCGGCGCACTACATCGTGCGCAAGGACGGCCGCATCACCCAGCTGATACGGGAGCTGGACGTGGCCTTCCACGCGGGCAACCGGGAGTACAACGAGCGCAGTGTCGGTATCGAGCACGAGGGCTTCGTGGAGGACGCGTCCTCCTTCACGGACGCCATGTACGCGTCCTCGGCGCGGCTGACGGCGGCGATATGCGGGCGGTACGGCATACCCGTGGACCGTGAGCACATCGTCGGACATGTGGAGGTGCCGGGGACGGACCACACCGATCCCGGGCCGCACTGGGACTGGGAGAGATATCTCGAAAAAATCAAGAACTAGGCCCTTTTTGTCTGGTATGGGCCGCTCTATGCTGAAGGCAAGACCTACGAGACGAGTGAGGGAGCCCAAGCGGAGTAGCCGACTTCAGCGCGAGATATCTGTTCTCTTCAAGGAGAGGTACACCGTTTCCGCTGGTGCCGACATCGACGCTCGGGCTGAGAGGCCGGAAAGTCACAGTCATTAAGACTGGACCGGAAGGCGACCCCCAGAACCTGATCCGGACAATGCCGGCGAAGGGAACCCGCCTCGTAGGTCGCTTCCTTGTCCCGGCGCCTCGCTCGCGTCCTCAGCTGAGCCCCGCCGCCCGGGCACGCTCCACCGCCGGGCCGATCGCCTTGGCGACCGCCTCGACGTCCGCCTCCGTGGAGGTGTGGCCGAGGGAGAAGCGCAGGGTGCCGCGGGCCAGGTCCGGGTCGGTGCCGGTGGCGAGCAGGACATGGCTGGGCTGGGCGACGCCCGCGGTGCAGGCGGAACCGGTCGAGCACTCGATGCCCTGGGCGTCCAGCAGGAGCAGCAGGGAATCGCCCTCGCAGCCGGGGAAGGTGAAGTGCGCGTTGGCCGGCAGGCGGCCCTCCGCCGCCGGGTCGCCGCCGAGGATCGCGTCCGGGACGGCGCCGCGGACGGCCGCGATCAGCTGGTCGCGCAGCGCGCCGATCTCCCTGGCGAACCACTCCCGCCGCTCGGTGGCGAGCCGTCCGGCGACGGCGAAGGAGGCGATGGCGGGCACGTCGAGGGTGCCGGAGCGCACATGCCGCTCCTGACCGCCGCCGTGCAGGACGGGTACGGGGGTCTGGTCGCGGCCCAGCAGCAGGGCGCCGATGCCGTACGGGCCGCCGATCTTGTGGCCGGAGACGGTCATCGCGGCGAGGCCGGAGGCGGCGAAGTCGACCGGGACCTGACCGAAGGCCTGGACCGCGTCGGCGTGCATGGGGATGCCGAACTCGGCGGCCGCCTCGGCGAGTTCACGGACCGGCAGGATCGTGCCGATCTCGTTGTTGGCCCACATCACGGTGACCAGGGCGACGTCGTCGGGGTTGCGGGCGATGGCCTCGCGCAGGGCGTCGGGGTGGACGCGGCCGTAGGAGTCGACGGGGAGGTACTCGATCGTCGCGCCCTCGCGCTCGCCGAGCCAGTGGACGGCGTCGAGGACGGCGTGGTGTTCGACGGGGCTGGCCAGGACGCGGGTGCGGGCCGGGTGGGCGTCGCGGCGGGACCAGTACAGGCCCTTCACCGCGAGGTTGTCGGCCTCGGTGCCGCCCGAGGTGAAGACGACCTCGCTGGGGCGGGCGCCGAGCGCTTCGGCGAGGGTTTCGCGGGATTCCTCGACCGTGCGGCGCGCCTGCCGGCCGGATGCATGGAGTGAGGAGGCGTTGCCCGTGATGCTCAACTGGGCGGACAGGGCCTCTGCCGCCTCCGGGAGCATCGGGGTTGTCGCGGCGTGGTCGAGGTAAGCCATGGTGCCCTGATTCTACGGCCCCCTCGCAGTCGACTTCGGCCGTGCGCCCTTCGCCGGCCGCACCCGGGGGCCTGATGGCGAGGCGCCCCGCCCTGGGCTTGCCGTGCGCCCTGCCCACGGCGGTGGCGGGCCCCACGGCGAGCGCGACGGTGCCAGTGGCGGCGGGCCCAGTCTCCCACGGCGAGAACAGCGATGGCCGAGGCGGGGCGGCTACCCCACGGCGGTATCAGTGCTGGCCGGGGCGGCTGGCCGGCGGTGGGAACAGGGCCGCGGCGGCAAATCGCTGACTGGCGGCGTGAACCGCGTGGTGTTCGTGGTTCGGCCGGTGGCCCCGTCGTCCTCGGGGCCCTGGCCGGTCAGGGGGTGGTTCGGTGGGTCACAGGCTCCACGACAGGGTGTGGGAGACCTGCATGGCGATCACCAGGACGGCCAGGTCGGCCACGCCCAGGGTCAGGCCCAGGAGGGCCCGGCCACGGCGGGTGGTGCCGCGCCAGAGGGCGACGGCGGCCAGGACGATGGCGATCGGGCCGAGGAAGATGTTGAGGACGAGCAGGCCGAGAAGGCCCAGGATGAAGGACGCCACGGCCATGCCGTCGGCGTCGCGCGCGGCCGGGCGGGTGTCGCTGCCGCTCGTGACCGGTGCGGTGAGTTGCATGGTGCTCAGCTCCTGGAAGTCGTGGCGGACGGTCAGTTGGCCGGCGTACGGCGCCGGCGGCCGAGCCGCTCGCGGATCGCGAAAACGCCGAGCCAGACGGCGATGACGGCGGCGATGGCGGCGGTGACGGTCAGCGGTGCGTGGGCCACGGTGCCCAGCACGACACCGAGCAGCATGAGTGCGGCGACGAGGAACAGCATGGGATCGGATCCCCCCTCCTAGATACCTCGTATCGGGCCGGTGTGAAGTTTCGGTGAACAGTTGTAGTAACAGTTGTTCACTGACTTCTACTGTAGCGCGCTTCCCGGCTTCCCAATTCCAGAGAACAGTTGTTAACTGGATGACATGAGTCACACCCTCGGCATCCGGCAGGCGCAGAAGCAGAAGACCCGGCAGGCGTTCCTCGACGCCGCGCTCGCGCTGCTGGAGGAGCAGAGCCTGAGCAGCCTGGGTCTGCGTGAGGTCACCCGGGCCGTCGGCGTCGCGCCGACCGCGTTCTACCGGCACTTCCGCTCGACCGCCGACCTCGGTGTGGCGCTGGTCGACGAGGCGCTGGGCAGCCTGCACCCGATGGTGCGGACGACGGTGTCCACGGCGGGCGGCAGCGAGGAGCGCATCACGCGCGCCATCGAGCTGATCGCCCGTCACGTGGACGAGTACCCCGCACATGTCCGGTTCATCGCCCGGGAACGGCATGGCGGTGTGCAGCCGGTGCGGGAGGCCATCCGGGCCCAACTGGTCCGGTTCGCCGAGGAGGTGAAGGCCGAGCTGGCCAAGGACACCGAGGCCGCGGGCTGGAGCGACGACGACCTGCTGATGCTGGCGCACCTCTACGTCGACCAGATGCTGATCACGGCCTCGCTGTTCCTGGAGGCCCTGGAGGCGCCGGCGGAGGAGCGCGAGCGCGTCACCCAGCTCGCCACCCGGCAGCTGCGGCTCATCTCCATCGGCCGCGGCCACTGGCTGGACTGAGCCGCCCCGGGCAGAGGGCAGGGGCGGCACGCCCGGTGCGCGCCGCCCCTTTCGCCGTACGCCCCTGCCCTTTCGCCGTACGCCCCGCCCTTCGGGCGTACGACCCCGGTCCCGCCCTGACTCAGCCCTGCTGAGCCTGCCCGCCGGGCTGCCCCGCGACCTGTCCCCCGGCCTGTCCCCCGGCCGGACCGCCACAGCCGCCGCCGGGACCGCCCTGGCCGCCGGGCGCGCCGCTCGGCATGCCCAAGGGCGCACCGCTGGGTGTGCCGGTCGGCCGCACGGTGGACGCGCCCGACGGCGCACCCGAAGGCGCGCCGGACGGCATCCCGCTCGGCCGGCGGCCGGCACCGCCGGTGGGCATGCCGGACGGCGCCTGACAGGCCTGCTGCCGGCTGGAGTCGCCGCCGGAGGAGGTGGACGAGTCGCCCGAGCCGCAGGCGGTCAGCAGCAGCGGGGACAGCGCCAGCAGGGCGACGGCCGGGACGAGACGGGCACGCTTCATGAGGGTCAGCTCCGATGAGGATGAGGAAGTCCTGAGGAGCCGCACTCAACCAACGCCGCCTTGGCGGTACTTGGGCTCGTCCTGTCCGCCGGCTGTCAATCCCGGGGCAAGGGGCCCTCCTGGTACAAGGCCGTGACAGAACGGGCCGCCGCCAGCAGCTCCGCGCGGGCCTCGGGCGGGTCCAGCAGCTCCACCTGGTCCGAGAAGGCGAGGAGTTGGCGGACCGCGCGCCGCACCGGGAAGGTCAGCCGGGCCGTGACCCAGTCGCTCTCCCCGTCGTCGTCGGGGAGTTCGGTGAGCTGCGCCGCCATCACGCGCTGGAACATGTCGAGGCGCGCCCGCCGCACCCGGACCGTGACGTCGATCCCGTCCTCGGGCCGGTCCTCCACCTGGCGGCGCAGCACCTCCCAGACGTCGGCGAGTTCGACGCCCGGCCGGCGCCGCACCGGCTCGTCGAGCGGCCGGGCCGAACGGATCCGGTCGGCCCGGAACAGCCGGGGCGCTCCCCGCCGGTCGGCGACCAGGTACCAGACCCCGGCCTTGGCGACCAGGCCGTACGGGTCCACGGTGTACGTCCGCGGCTCCCGATCCCCGCTGTGCCGGTAGCGCAGCCTAAGACGCCGGTCGGCGAAGACCGCGTCCTGCAGGACCTCCAGGTCGACGGCCTGCCGGGGCCCGCTCTTCCAGCGGGTGGCGTCGACCAGGATCCGGCGGCTGGTCACCTCGGCGGCGGGCCGGTGCGGCGCGGGCAGCGCGGCCATCACCTTGCGCAGGGCGGAGCCTAGGGCCGCGTCGAGGCCGAGCGCGGCGTGGGCGCCCTGGGCGGCCAGGATGAACAGGGCGCGGGACTCGTCGGCGGTCAGTCCGGTGACGTCGGTGCGGAAGCCGGCGAGCAGTTCGATGCCGCCGTGCCGGCCGCGCTCGGCGTACACCGGGACGCCGGAGGCGGACAGCGCCTCGACGTCCCGGTAGATGGTGCGGACCGACACCTCCAGCCGGTCGGCGAGTTCGTGCGCGGGGACACGGCCCCGGGTCTGCAGGAGCAGCAGGATCGACAGCAGCCGGTCGGACTTCACGCGCTCAGAATCCCGCCCTCGGCGAGCTTCTCGCAAATGTTGACGGGGGATGTCAGGTTATCCCGCGATCCTCTTCCCACCGGCTCGCGAAGACGCCCTCCCGAGTCGCGTCATACACAGAGAGGCACACCATGACCACCACCGCTTTCACCGACCCGCGCCCCGTCTACGCCCGTGCCACCGAGCAGGCGGCGGCCCTCATCAAGACCGTGCGACCCGAGGACCTCACCGGTCCGACCCCCTGTTCCGAGTTCGACGTACGGGCCCTGCTGGGCCACATCGTCGGCGGCACCCGGCGGATCGCGGTGGTCGGGGAGGGCGGCGACGGAACGGCGGTGGAGCCGACCGCTCCCGGGGTCCCGGACGACGGCTGGGCGGCGGCCTACGACGAGGTACGCGTCCGCGTCCTGAAGGCCTGGGAGAGCGACGAGCGGATGACGTCCCCGGTGCGGGTGCCGTGGGGCGAGGTGCCGGGCCACGGGGCGCTCTCCGGCTATGTCATGGAGCTCGTGACCCACACCTGGGACCTCGCCGAGTCCCTCGGTCACCCGCTCGAACTCGACCCGGAGCTCGCCGAGTTCGCCCTCGCCACCGCGCGCAAGGTCCTGCCGGACTCCCGGCCGCGGGACGCCGAGACGCCCTTCGACACCCGCCGCGAGGCCCCCACGGGCGCCGACGCCTACGGGGAACTGGCGGCCTGGCTGGGCCGCACCCCGCTCAGCCGAGCCTGAGTGCGGCCCCGCACCACCGCAGTCGCGGGCGCGGGACTGTGTCGATGTGCGGCTCCGCCGCGTGGGCGCGACCAGCCACAACGCGCCCGGCACCCGGAAGACGGCCGGCGGCCGCACCCGCCTTCACGCGGGCGCCTGCGGCCGCCCGACGCGGACCCGGGCCCGATCCGGCCGAACCGCCGGTGACGTGCGTCAGCCGAGCCTCACCCTGGCGAGCTGGCGGGACTGGGCGACCAGGTGATCGTGGGTGTCCCAGACCTCGGCGTCCTCCTCCAGGAAGCCGCCGGCCAGGTTGCGGGTGGTGATGGACACCCGCAGCGGGCCGGGGGCCGGGCGGCGGCGGACGTGGACGGTGAGTTCCACGGTGGGGACCCAGCCCTTGAGGCCGAGTTCGAAGGCCGTGGGCGGCAGGGCGTCCACCGCCAGCAGCAGGGACAGGGGGTCGGGGTCGCGGCCGTCGGCCAGGCCGAACCAGGCGCGCATCTCTCCCTTGCCGGAGGGGGCGCCGAGGGCCCAGCCGAGGGTGGTCGGGTCCAGCTTGAGCATCAGGCGGCCGGCGATGGCCGAGCTGCCGTCGACCGGGGCGGGGCCGTCCTCGGGTCCGAAGCACTGGTCCACGGGAGGGATCGGCGGCGGTGTCGCCGTCGTACGGACGTCGTCGGGGAGGGCGGTGAGGTCGCCGTAGGAGGCGAGGACGCGGATGCGTTCGACCTCGTTGCCCTCGTCGTCGTACTGGTACAGGGACGCCTGGCCGGTGGACAGGGTGCGGCCGGTGCGGACCGTCTCGGTGCGGACGACCGCCGGGCCGGGCTGGGAGGCGGTCAGGTAGTGCGCGGAGATGGTGAAGGGGTCCGGGTGCGGGAGCGTGTCCGCGAGGGCCCGGCCCAGCACGGCCAGCAGATACCCGCCGTTGACGGCGTTGATGATGGTCCAGCCGGCGGAGAGGTCGATGTCGTAGACACCGGGTTCGCGCCGGCTGACCGCGGTGTCGCGGTCGAACTCGCTGTCGCCGATCACGGCCCGCGACGGGGAGGGTGCGGAAGCTGCTTCTGGCATGGATGAACGGTACAACAAGAAACTACTAAGCGGTAGCTTTTCTGCTTCCATCAGCCGTTCCGCCGGGATGGCTCCGCCTCCCGGGTGAGGTTCCGGCAATTTCTAAGTAAGTGTCCGGACACGTCCACAACCCAGGGTCGCGGTTCTCCCTCTATGGGGACATGAGCCTCACCGGGACTCCGTTCCTCTACACGACCATCGTGCTGGCCGTGGTCGCACTGATACTGCCGCTCGTCCTGTGGTCGCGGGTGCGCGGGCCCAAGCCCCTGCGCACCTCGGCCCGGCTGCTGATGCTCCTGTTCGCCCAGGGCACCGCCGTCACGCTGATCTTCGTGCTGGTCAACAACCAGAACAACCTGTACGACAACTGGGCCGACCTGCTCGGCACCGGCAACCACGTCCAGCAGGCCCAGGACCTGGGCAGCGACGGGACCGGCGGAATAGCGGTGAAACGGTTGCCCAAGGTCAGGCAGACCTTCACGGCGGCCGACGGTCCCGGCATGCACGCGGCCGGCGGAGTGCGGGTCACCCAGCTCAGGGGCCGGGTCTCCGGTGTGAACGCCGAGGTCTACGTCTGGCTGCCGCCGCAGTACGACGAGCCTGCCTACCGCAACAAGAGGTTCCCGGTGGTGGAACTGCTGCCCGGCTATCCCGGTTCGGCGAAGGCGTGGTTCGGGGCGATGAAGGCCCATGAGCAGCTGCTGCCGCTGATGAGGAGCGGGCAGGTGGCGCCCTTCATCCTGGTCGCCCCGCGCACCAACCTGCTGGCCGGCGTGGACACCGGCTGCGCGAACATCCCCGGACAGGTCAACGCCGACACCTGGCTCAGCATCGACGTGCCGAAGATGGTCATGGACAACTTCCGGGCCCAGCCGGCGCCGCAGGGCTGGGCCGTCGCCGGCTACTCGGCGGGGGCGCACTGCGCGGTCAAGCTGGCCGTGGCCCACCCGGACCGCTACCGGGCCGCCGTGAGCCTGTCCGGCTACAACGACCCGATCGGCGAGCGCAACTCCCTCGCCTCGCAGACCCCTGCCCTGCGCAGCGAGAACAACCCCTACCTGCTGCTGAAGAAGGCCGCGGTGCCGCCCCGGATCGCGCTCTACATCTCCGGTGAGTCCGGTGACGGCTATCAGGCGGGCGTGGCCCTGCAGGCCATCGCCAAGGCGCCCACGACCGTGCACGTGGTGTTCCTGCCGCGCAGCGCGGGCGGCCACAACATGGCGCTGTGGCGGCCCCAGGTCGACACGGTGTTCCGCTGGCTGACCCTGCAGATGGGCCAGAACCACGCCAGGGGCCAGGACCGGTCTCTTACCGGAACCACCGGTGCCCTTACCGGCGACGCCGCCGGAACCACCGGAACCGGAACCACCGGGACTACTCCTCGGTCACCGTTGACCGGCGGTTCCACGCGCGCGGCGCTCGCCAGTGGAACCGCATCGCGAGCAGGCGCAGCGCAAAAGCGGTGACGGCCGCGAGCCCACTGGTGAGGGGGGTCAGGACGTCGTAGCGGATGCACAGCACCACCATCGTGGCGCCGACGATCGCTGGGACCGCGTACAGGTCGCGGTCCCAGCGCAGCAGTGAGGGCACCTCGTTGGCGAGCACGTCCCGCAGGACACCGCCGCCGACGGCGGTGGCGAGGCCCAGGGTCGCCGACGCGGTCAGGTTGAGGCCGTAGCTGTACGCCTTCGTCGTACCGCTGACGCAGAACAGGCCGAGGCCGGCCGCGTCGAAGACCAGCACCGCCACCTGGATGCGTTCCACGTGCGGGTGCAGGAAGAAGACGACGAGCGCGGCGAGCAGCGGGGTCAGGAAGTACCCGAGGTCGGTGAAGGCGGCCGGGGGAACGGCCCCGATGACCACGTCGCGGAACAGTCCCCCGCCCAGCGCGGTGACCTCGGCGAGCACGGCGATGCCGAAGATGTCGAAGTTCTTCCGGACGGCCAGCAGCGCGCCGGAGATCGCGAACACGAAGATGCCGATGACATCGAGCGTGTGCTGGACGGAGGGACTGAAGAGTTGCTGGAGCTGCACCCCTACATTCTCGCCTGTCGAAGGGTGTGAACCTTACAAAGGCAGGTCACAGGGCGGGTTTCCCTGTGGTGAACAGCCAGGTGCGGAAGAGGTCGCCCAGTTTCTGTCCGCTGACGCGCTCGGCGAGGCGGATGAAGTCGGCGGTGTCCGCGTTGCCGTACCGGTGCAGCCCGGTCCAGGCGGGCAGCAGTCGGAAGAAGGCCCGGTCGCCGATCCGCTCCCGGAGCATCTGCAGCGTCATCGCGCCGCGCTGGTAGACGGCGGAGGCGAACATCGTGTCGCGCTGCGGGTCGGCGACCTCGGTCTGCCAGAAGGACGAGTCGGCGGGGCGGGCGTCGTAGGCGGCGCGGAAGGAGTCGTGCGCCGACCTGGTCCCCTGGTGCTCCGCCCACAGCCACTGGGCGTAGGTGGCGAAGCCCTCGTTGAGCCAGATGTCCTTCCACCGCGCCACGCTCACCGAGTCGCCGAACCACTGGTGGGCCAGCTCGTGCACGATGGTGGTCTCGCTGCGCACGGCCGAGTAGGCGGGCTTACTCTGCACCTCCAGCGAGAACCCGGCCTCGGGCATGTCGTCCACGATCGCGCCGGTCTCCTCGAACGGGTACGGCCCGAAGACCTGCGACCAGTAGTCGGTGGCGGCGGCGGTGACGGCGTACACGTCGACGCTGTTGCCGTCCTTCAGCACCGGGTCGATCGCGACGTAGACCGGGATACCGCCGGGGGTCCGTCCGGTGCGCACGTCGAACTTCCCGACGGTGGCCGAGGCGAGGTAGGTCGCCATCGGCCTCGACTCGCGCCAGTGGGTGTACGTCGAGCCGCCCTTGTCGTACGTCGAGACCAGCCGGCCGTTGGAGACGCCCGTCAGGCCCTTCGGCGCCTTGATCCGGATGTCGTAGGTGGCCTTGTCGGCGGGGTGGTCGCTGGAGGGGAACCAGGTAGAGGCGGCGTTGGGCTCACAGGCGACGAAGACCCCGTCGGGGGTCTTCATCCAGCCGTACTTGGAGCCGAACACGATGGGCCCGCCGAGAGGTTGGGGTATGCCGCCGTAGGTGACGCTCACCCGGAAGGTGCGGCCCCGGGCGAGGGTGTGGCGCGGGGTGATGACGAGTTCGTCCCCGGTGCGCGTGAACTCGGCGCGCATGCCGTCGACTTCGACGCCGCTGACGTCCAGCTGCTGGAGGTCCAGGTCGAAGGAGGAGAGGTTCTGGGTGGCGCGCGCGGTGAGGGTCGTACGGCCGTCCAGGCGGCCGGTGTCGGGGGCGTAGGCGACGTCGAGGTCGTAGTGGAGGGCGTCGAAGCCGCCGTTGCCGAGGTTCGGGAAGTAGGGGTCCTCGATGCCGGGGGCGCCGGGGGTGGGCGCGGGCGCGGCGGCGATGACGAGGAAGGAGACCGCCGCGGTCGCGAGGGTCCCCAGACGTGCCGAACGGGAGAGTGCCATCAGTCGTCCCTTTCGAGCGTTCCGATCAGTGGTCGGACACGGACGACTCTGCGCTCTCCCGTTCAGGCATGTACATGACTTTGCCCAGTTGTCATGTGCTACTTGTCGGTTGACTCCTGGGACTCGGTCGCGGAGGCCTCGGGCTCCTCGGCGGACGCTTCGGCGGTCTCCGCCGGGGTCTCTTCGGAGGCCGGCTCGGCGGACGCTTCGGTGGTCTCCTCGGCAGCCGGCTCGGCGGTCTCCTCGGCCAGCTCCGCCGCCACCGCCGCCGACGTCTCGGCCGACTCCGCGAGGACCTCGTCGGCGACCAATTCGGCCGCCTCCTTCGCGGCGGTCAGCAGAACCGTGTCCTGCGGGGCCTGGTCCTCGAAGTTCTCCGGGTGGTGACAGGCGACCCGCTGACCGGGCCTCAGCTCCAGCAGCTGCGGCTCGGTGGTCCGGCAGATCTCCGTGGCCTTCCAGCACCGGGTGTGGAAGCGGCAGCCCGAGGGCGGCGAGATCGGCGAGGGCACGTCACCCTTGAGCAGGATGCGCTCGCTCTTCGCGTTCTTCCGCGCCGGGTCCGGGATCGGCACCGCCGACATCAGCGCCTTGGTGTACGGGTGCATCGGCGCCCTGTACAGCGAGTCCCGGTCGGCCAGCTCGACGATCTTGCCGAGGTACATCACCGCGATGCGGTCCGAGACGTGCCGGACGACCGAGAGGTCGTGCGCGATGATCACGTACGTCAGGCCGAGCTCCTCCTGGAGGTCGTCCATGAGGTTCACGACCTGCGCCTGGATCGACACGTCCAGCGCGGAGACCGGCTCGTCCGCGACGACCAGCTTCGGCTTCAGCGCGAGCGCGCGGGCGATGCCGATGCGCTGGCGCTGGCCGCCGGAGAACTCGTGCGGATAGCGGTTGTAGTGCTCGGGGTTGAGACCGACCACCGACAGCAGCCGCTGCACTTCCTTCTTGATGCCGCCCTCCGGCTCGACGCCCTGGAGCCGGAAGGGGGCCCCGACGATCGTGCCGATGGTGTGGCGCGGGTTCAGCGACGAGTACGGGTCCTGGAAGATCATCTGCACGTCGCGGCGCATGGGGCGCATGCCGCCCACGCCGAGGTGCGTGATGTCCTTGCCCTCGAACTCGACCGTTCCGGCGGTCGGCTCGAGCAGCCTGGTGATCAGCCGGCCCATCGTCGACTTGCCGCAGCCCGACTCGCCCACGACGCCGAGGGTCTCACCGGCCCTGACCTCGAAATCGAGGCCGTCGACCGCGCGTACCGCGCCGACCTGCCGCTGGAGCAGGCCCTTGCGGATCGGGAAGTGCTTCTGGAGCCCGGTCACCTTCAGCAGGGTCTCGCCGGGGGCAGCGTCCTTGTTGAGGGTGGCACCGTCGCTCTGCGCAGGGATGCTCACTGCTTTTTCGTCGCTCACAGCTTCGGCGCAATCTCTTCGGTCCAGATACGCTCCCGCTGCTCCTGCGTCATATGGCAGGCGGCCCAGTGCCGGCCGCCGACCTCGGTCAGCTCGGGGCGGACCGTGCGGGTGACGTTGTCCTTCGGGATGTCCGCGTACGGGCACCGGGGGTTGAAGGCGCAGCCGGACGGGATGTTGATCAGGGACGGCGGAGAGCCCTTGACCGGGATGAGGCGCTCCTGCTGCTCACGGTCGAGGCGCGGCATCGAGCCGAGCAGGCCCCAGGTGTAGGGGTGCCGGGGCTCGTAGAACACCTTCTCGGCCGGACCCCGCTCGACGCAGCGGCCGCCGTACATCACCAGGATGTCGTCGGCCAGTTCGGCGACGACGCCCAGGTCGTGGGTGATGATGATGACCGCGGAGCCGAACTCGTTCTGCAGATCGCGGATGAGGTCGAGGATCTGCGCCTGGACGGTCACGTCGAGGGCGGTGGTCGGCTCGTCCGCGATGAGCAGCTCGGGGTTGTTGACCAGCGACATCGCGATCATCGCGCGCTGCCGCATACCGCCGGAGAACTCGTGCGGGTAGCCGTCGACCCGCTTGTCCGGCTGCGGGATGCCCACCCGGTCGAGCATCTCGATCGCCCGCTTGCGGGCGGTCTTCTTGTCGACGTCGTGGTGGATGCGGTACGCCTCCACGATCTGCTGGCCGATCGTGTAGTACGGGTGCAGCGCGGACAGCGGGTCCTGGAAGATCATCGCCATGTCCCGGCCCCGCAGCTTGCGCACGTGGTCGGGGTCGGCGGTCAGCAGCTCGGTGCCGTTCAGCCAGATCTCGCCGGAAATCTGTGCCTTGCGCTTGCCGTACTGGCCGGCGGTGTGCAGGCCCATGATGCCGAGCGAGGTCACCGACTTGCCCGAGCCCGATTCGCCCACGATGCCGAGGGTCTTGCCCTTCTCCAGCTGGAAGCTGAGCCCGTCGACGGACTTGACCAGACCGTCGTCGGTCGGGAAGTGCACCTTCAGGTCGCGCACTTCGAGGAAGGAGGTCGGCGCGGGCGAACCGCTGGTGGGCTCGCCCACAGCAGCTCCGCTCTTGCTGAGTTCGGTCATGCGAGCCTCACTCGGGGGTCGATCACGGCGTACAGGACGTCCACCACGAGGTTGGCGATGAGCACCGCGAGGGAGGTGATCAGGGTGACGCCCAGAATGATGGGCAGGTCCTGGTTCTTGATGGCGCCCAGCACGGCCTGGCCGAGGCCGGGGATGCTGAACGTAGTCTCGGTGAGGATGGCGCCGCCGATGAGGGCGCCGAGGTCCATACCGAGCATGGTCAGGATCGGCGTCATGGTGGAGCGCATGGCGTGCTTGCCGATGACGACCTGCTCCTTGAGGCCCTTGGCGCGGGCGGTGCGGATGTAGTCCTCGCCGAGGATCTCCAGCATGGTGGCGCGGGTGATCCGGGCGTACATCGCCGCGTAGAGGAAGGCGAGGGTGATCCACGGCAGGATCATGCCGCCGAGATAGCCGCCCACGCTCTGGCTGAGCGGGACGTACTTGCCGTCGATCCAGCCCAGTCCGTAGCTGAAGATCGCCAGCGAGAGCAGACCGGTGAAGTAGATCGGCAGGGACACACCGCCGAGGGCGACGACCATCGCGCTGCGGTCCCACAGGCTGCCCCGCTTGAGCGCGGAGAGCACACCCGCGGCGACACCGAGGACCAGCCACAGCACGGCGGCACCGAGCGCGAGACCCAGGGTCACCGGGAAGCGGTCGGTCAGCACCGGCCAGACGGCCTGCTCGCTGCGGAAGGAGTAGCCGAAGCACGGCGCGGCGCAGTGGGTGACGTCACCGCCGGCCGCGTAGGTGCGGCCCACGAAGATGCCCTTGAAGAAGTGCCAGACCTGCGAGTAGATCGGGTCGCTCAGACCCAGCTTCTCGCGCACCGCCTCGACGGCGTGCGGGTCGGCCTGCTTGCCCACGAAGCTCGTGGCGATGTCCACGCCCGCCCACTTGGGGACGAGGAAGAAGATGCTGAAGACCACCAGGATGATGACCACCAGCATCACTGCGGCGGCGAACAGCCGCCTGATGAGGTAAGTGAGCACAGCTAACGGCCCGCCGCGGACCGCGGGCCACCGGAGGTTTTCCGGTGGCCCGCGGTCTCGCTGCGCCGGCCTTCACCTGCCTTTCGTGCCGTACGGCGGGTGTGCCGGTTTACTTCGTGGACTTCAGGCCGAGGTTGACGAAGTCGTAGTAACCGCTGTACGCGTTCGTCGTGTACACGTTGGCCAGACGCGAGGAGCGGATGTTGAGCAGCCGCTCGAAGGTGAAGGGCAGGTAGTACGCGCCCTCCATGACCTTGTGGTTGATCTGAGTGGCGATCTGGGTCTTGCCCGACTCGTCCAGCGTCTTGTTGTACTGGGTGAACAGGCCGTCGATCGTCTTGTCCTTGATCAGGGCGTAGTTGTTGTTACCGCTCTGCAGGATGTAGCTGCTGTCCCACAGCGGGATGCCGTAGCCCTGGACGGTCGGGAAGTCGGGGCCCCAACCCATGATGATGATGCCGAGCTTCTTCTTCGCCACGTTCGCGGGGGCGCCGATGATGCCCGGGCTCTGCGAGCCGTCGTACTGGTAGATGTCGGCGTTGATGCCGACCTTCTTCAGCGCGGCCTGCATCGACTCGGCGGTGGCCACTTCCTGCTGCTTGTTGTTGCGGACCGCGATGGTGGTCGAGAAGCCGTTCGGCTGACCGCAGGCCTTCAGCTCCTGCTTGGCCAGGTCGGCGTTGCCGTTCTTGTTGGCACCGGCGATCTGGTACGGGTCGTACTTCTGGCCCTCGCCACCCGCGATGGACGGCGGCAGCATGTTGGTGCCGATGTCACCACCGGCGACCGGGCCGCCGCGCGCGGTCTGGATCGACACGTGGTCGGTGGCGTAGATCACGGCCTTGCGGCAGTGGATGTTGTCGAACGGCTTGACGCTCTGCGGGAAGACCGCGTAGCGGATGAAGCCGGAGACCGGGTTGTCCAGGTTGTCCTTGTGCTCCTTGAGAGCGATCTGGCGGCCCTGCGGGCCCAGGCCGGTCTGGCCGGCGTCCAGGTCGTAGTCGCCGTTGATCAGGCGCTGGTCCATGTCGGCCTGGTTGGTCGAGATGTCGAGCGTGATCTTGTCCGGGTAGGCCTTGCGGACCGGGTCCGAGGAGGCCTTCCAGTTGGTGTTGCGGACCAGAACCAGGTTCTTGCCCGGGGCGTACGACTCGAACTTGTACGGGCCGGAGGAGAAGGGGTGCAGGCCGTACTTGGACTTGGTGTCCATGTCCTGGCGGACCGGGGAGGCCGTGACCATCGCCAGCACCTGGATGAAGTCGGAGTTGGCCGCCGGCAGGTGGAAGACGATCGTCTTGTTGTCGGGCGTGTCGATCGCCTTCAGACCCAGGTGGTCCGCGGACGTGTCCTTGTACGGGCCCTTGTAGGTGTTCTTGGGGTCGAGCATCTGCTGGAGGTAGACCGGGCCGCCGGACAGGACGTCCTGCGCCCAGGAGCGCTCGATGCCGTACTTGATGTCCTTGGAGGTGATCGGCTTGCCGTCCTCCCAGGTGATCCCGTCGCGCAGCGTGAACGTGTACGTCTTGCCGCCGTCGGTGACCTTACCCATGTCCGTGGCGAGGTCGGGCGTGAGCCCGGCGCCTGCAGCACCCGGCTCGGTCTTGTAGGTGACCAGCTGGCGGCTGTAGTAGCGCGAGAAGTCCCACATGAAGCCGTAGTAGCCGCGCGTGGTGTCCCAAGAGTCGGCGTCCTGGGCGCTGGCGAACTTCAGCGTGCCGCCCTTCTTGACCATCGAGGCCTGGGCGACCTTGTTGTTCGCAGCGTCGAAGCCGGCCGCGCCGTCTTTCGAACCGCTGCCGCCGTTGCCGCCGTTGCCTCCGCCGCACGCCGCCAAGGTCAACAGCGACGCGACCGCGGCGGCAGCGGCCATAGCCTGCTTGCGCCGCCCTGAGGTGCGTTGGGTAGTCACGATCTCGGATCCTCCGGAATTGATGAGAGAGTCCCCGTGCAGGTGCCACGGGACGCTTGAGTACGGCAGTTCAGCGGGAACCCTTGGGGTCCAGCGCATCGCGCACGCCGTCGCCGAAGAGGTTGAAGGCAAGAACGGTGATGAAGATCGCCAGACCCGGGATCACCATGTACATGGGGTCCGAGTCGTAGTAGTCGATCGCGGTCGAGAGCATCTGTCCCCAGGAGGACGTGGGCGGCTTGACGCCCACGCCCAGGAAGCTGAGCGCCGCCTCGGTGAGGATGTTGGTCGGGATCATCATCGTCGTGTACACGATGATCGGGGCGACCAGGTTGGGCAGGAGTTCCTTGAAAAGGATGTAGAACCGCCCGGCGCCGAGCGAACGAGCCGCCTCGACGTACTCGCGCTCACGCAGGGAGAGAGTCTGGCCGCGCACCACACGGCCGATGTACGGCCAGCCGAAGAAGCCGATGACCAGGATCATCACGAACACGCGCACGGCAGAGCCGCTCAGCCCCAGCATCTCGTTCGGCATGACCGAGACCAGCGCGATGATGAACAGCAGCTGCGGGAAGGCGAGCAGGCCGTCCATGACGCGGCTGATGACCGAGTCCACCCAGCCGCCGAAGAAGCCGGCCAGGATGCCGAGGATCGTGCCGATCACGACGGCGACCACCGCGGACAGGAAGCCGACCAGCAGCGAGATCTGGGCGCCGTAGAGGACGCGGGCGAGGATGTCGCGCCCGTTGACCGGTTCGACGCCGAGAAGGTGGTCGCCGCTGATGCCCCCCAGCGACCCCTTGGGCGTGGAGAACAGCGGGTCGATCAGGTCCTCGTGGTAGACGTCCGGGTCCTGCCCGATCAGGTGGGAGAGCACGGGCGCGAGCAGCGCGATCACGATGAGGAGGAGCACGACTATGCCGCCCGTAAGGGCCAGTTTGTCCCGCTTGAGGCGTTCCCAGGCGATCCGGCCCAGGGACCGGCCCTGAACGGCCTTCGCGTCGGCGGCCGCGACCGCCGCTTCCTGGGCCGCACCCGGGGCCGCTTCCGCAGTCGGCTCGTGCAATGGTGCCGTCATCTGGCAGGGACCCCTCTCAACCGGCGGTGGCCGGCCCGCGCTTGCCGCTGGTAGCGGCCTCAATCAGTCCGTCGTACACAGGGGCGAACCCCTTGAAGGGGGAGTCTTCAACGCTTGCGCGATCAGCCGCCAGCCTTGACGGGGAATGGATGCGCAACCGTGATGCAAGCAGGTGTTTCCTGTTATGCGGACAGGAAGTCGCGGGGACCGGACGAAGCCGGGCCGGACATACGGGTGCGCCGGAGGTCTTTACGGGCGATATCCCCAGGTCAGCAGCGTCAGTAGCCGCCGTGCACCGGTGGATAGCCGTAGCCTGCGGCCGGCGGCTGGGGCGCGGTCTGGAGCTGGGGCTGGGGCGGGACCGCGTGGGCCTCGCGGTCGTAGAACGGGCGGGCGCCGACCCGCATCCACATCACGACCGGGTCGTAGTCGTCGGTCATCGCGACCGTCGACACCGGAAGGCCCTCCGGGACCGCCCCGATGGACTGCTGCATCATCGCGCGCACCGAGTCGACCGCGGCCGGGGAGGTGTCGTACACGTCCAGGCCGATGGCCAGGTACGGCGCGCCGAGCGCCGGCTGCACCCAGGCGCGGCGCAGGGAGCGCAGGGCCGGGGTGCGGTGCGCGTTCTGCGCGAGGAGGGCGTAGAACTGGGGGATCTCGATGCCGGGTTCCGTCAGCCGGAGGGGGCCCGCGGGCTGGCGGTCCAGGCCGGTGGCGATGCGGCGCAGATCCAGCCAGGGGATGCCGACGCCGCCGCCCGGGGCGTGCGGGTTGAGCCAGAGGCCGTAGTGGTCGGGGTAGAGGGTGCGGGCCACGTCGAGGCCGTCGACGACCTCGTACGAGCGGTTCCAGCCGCTGGCCGAGAGCTCCTGGGCGGAGGTGACGCAGGGGGCGTACTGGAAGCCGTCGACCTCCATGTTCCCGTACTGGGCGTCCGGGGAGCCGGCCTGGCCGTGCCACAGGAGCATCCAGATCTGGCCGGAGGAGGGGGCGGCGAGGGCGCGGAGCAGGGCCTCATAGGCGTCGTAGCGGCCGGGGGTGACCTGGCGCAGCGCGTGTTCCACGCTGACGCTGCCGCTGTGGCTCGCGCTCACCTGTCGTGCCCTTCTCTTTTTGTGCCCCGGTGTCGGGAGACAGCTTATGCGCCTACCGGCCCGGGACCCTGGGTGTGTGCGCGGGTGCGGGTCGTGTGTGGCCGCCCGCGCCCCGCGGCGCGGCCGCACACAGCCTCGCGCCCTTCGAGATGCTTCAGTGGCCGTACTGATAGAAGGGGCGGACGTTCGCCTTCAGCCATTCGGCCACCGGGTCGTCCGTCACGTCCAGAAGGACCAGGTTGACCGGCCACTGCACCGGGATCTTTCCGAGAGCTTTGCCGAGGGCCTGCAGGGGGAGGCTGCGCAGGTCGCCCTCCCACTGGGAGAGCTCGACGCCCACGAACATCACCGGGTCGTCCGTCTCGATGGCGGCCAGGCAGCGGCGGGCGGTGCGGACCACGCCGGTCCCGGCGAACTCGGCGGACGCGGCGGAGAGGAAGTCGACCGGGTCGTCCTGCCAGTCGGGCTCGAAGAGCCGGACCCGGGCGCCGGTGTTCGGGCCGTCCAGCGGGGTACGGCCGATCCGGCACAGCTCGGCCACCGCCGCGGGCGGGAGCGGGATGCCGACCAAAGCGTCGGGGTTCACCGCGATGCCGATCTGCGGGGGCAGGCCGCGGGCGAACTCCACGGCGGGGGCGATGGTGTACGGCATGTGGGGGCCGGCCGCCTGGCGCAGCTGCTCCTCGGAGCTGAACACCGGGACGTACGCCTGGCCCTCGATGTCCAGCGAGGGCAGGTCGAGCGGGCCGCTGTCCGGACCGCCGCCGTTGGGCAGCGGGATCCAGAGCAGGCTCCGGCCCAGCACCTCGATGATCCGGCCGGCCGCCGCGGGCATGCCGAGGGAGGCCGAGAGCACCTCCTCCAGCTCGTTGCCGGGCCAGCCGCCGTGCGGCTGGGGGTGCGCCTGTGCCGGGAAGTCCGCGGGAATGTCCGCCGGGAAGTCCATCTGCCTACCGCCTGCTGGGAACCACTGCTGTGTCCATGAAGGCTAGCGGGTGGCTGCGACAGGGCCTCACCTTGTGAAGGTGATCCGTTGCAGGGCGTCCGCCGCCGGCCGGTCCAGCAGCACCGCCGCGCCGCAGCCCGCGGGCAGCTCGCCGCGCTCGACCGCGGCGAGCAGCCGGGCGGTCGTACGGCGGTGGCGGCGGAAGGCGTAGGCCGAGACGCCCCGGCCGCGCTCGCGCTGGCCCTCGCGCGCGGCCTCGGGGGTGACGTCGAGCAGGAGCAGATGGAGGGTGCCGCCCCGGCGGCGGGCCTCGCGGGCGAGCCAGGCGCGCACCCAGGGCTGGGTGCCGCAGTCGTGCACGACGACGCCCTCGCCGGTGCGCAGGGCGCGGCGCAGGCCGGCGTAGTGGGCGAGGCGGACCAGGGGGCGGTACAGGGCGTAGGGCAGGAGGCGGGGGGCGCGGGTGTCCCAGCGGTCGCGGGTGTCCTGGGAGTCGATGCGGCGGCCGGCTACCGCGCGGTGCATCAGGGTGGACTTGCCGCTGCCGGGCAGGCCGGTGATCACGACCAGGTCGCGGGGGCCGAAGAGCAGGGCGCGCGGGCCGCGGCCGGCCCGGTCGCGCAGGTCCCGGACGACCGCGGCCGGGGCACGGCGTTGCCTCGGCACCGCGATGCCGGTGGTGACGGTGGCGTACACCGGGGTCCTGTTCACCGTGATCGTCCTCCCCTGCCTGCTCGGTAATCTTCGTTCCCGCTGTGCGTAAAGAGAAGGTAATGGACGATGTCGCCGACGGGGTCCGGGTCGTGCCACAGGTCGGTTACAAAAGCCCGCTCGCCGTGCAATGATGTGGCCGCCAACTGCATACCGGCCGCTTGAATCCGCGCGGGAGAGTCCCCAGCAGCCTTCGCTGGGGCGCCGAAGGAGCAAGTCCCTCCCTTGAATCTCTCAGGCCCCGTTACCGCGCGGGCGAGGCACATCTGAAAAGCGGGCTGCGTCAGTGGCTCCACCCAAGGTGCAAGCCGTGATCGTCCCGGTGGCGGTCGTGGCGAACCTCTCAGGTTCCGATGACAGATGGGGAGGAAGTTCCTCGCCCTCCCCCACGCTCGGCTTCGCTCGTGCGGGGGGACCCCATGCTTCCTGGGAGACGACCGACCGATGAGCAGTACCGAACTCCGTCACACCGCGCTCGATGCCGTGCATCGCTCGCTCGGTGCGACGATGACCGACTTCGCCGGCTGGGACATGCCGCTGCGCTACGCCTCCGAGCGCGACGAGCACCTCGCCGTGCGCACGAAAGCGGGCCTCTTCGACCTCTCCCACATGGGCGAGATCACCGTCACCGGCGCCGAGGCCGCCGCCCTCCTCGACTACGCCCTGGTCGGCAACATCGCCTCCGTCGGCGTGGGCCGCGCCCGCTACACCATGATCTGCCAGGCCGACGGCGGCATCCTGGACGACCTGATCGTCTACCGGCTCGCCGAGACCGAGTACATGGTCGTCGCCAACGCCTCCAACGCACAGGTGGTGCTGGACGCGCTGACCGAGCGCGCCGCCGGCTTCGACGCCGAGGTGCGCGACGACCGGGACGCCTACGCGCTGATCGCCGTCCAGGGCCCGGAGTCCCCCGGCATCCTGAAGTCCCTCACCGACGCCGACCTGGACGGCCTGAAGTACTACGCCGGCCTGCCCGGCACGGTCGCCGGCGTCCCGGCCCTGATCGCCCGCACCGGATACACCGGCGAGGACGGCTTCGAGCTGTTCGTGAAGCCCGAGCACGCGGTCGAGCTGTGGCAGGCGCTGACCAAGGCCGGCGAGGGCGCCGGCCTGGTCCCGTGCGGCCTGTCCTGCCGGGACACCCTGCGCCTGGAGGCGGGCATGCCGCTGTACGGGCACGAGCTGACCACCTCGCTCACCCCGTTCGACGCCGGGCTCGGCCGGGTGGTGAAGTTCGAGAAGGAGGGCGACTTCGTCGGGCGCGAGGCGCTCACCGAGGCCGCCGCCAAGGCCGAGCAGAACCCGCCGCGCGTCCTCGTCGGCCTGATCGCCGAGGGCCGCCGGGTGCCGCGCGCCGGGTACGCCGTCGTCGCCGGCGGCGAGGTGATCGGCGAGGTCACCTCCGGCGCCCCCTCCCCCACCCTGGGCAAGCCGATCGCCATGGCCTACGTCGACGCGGCGCACGCGGCCGTGGGCACCCCGGGTGTCGGTGTGGACATTCGGGGTAGCCACGAGCCGTACCGCGTTGTGGCGCTGCCGTTCTACAAGCGCCAGAATTGAAGTTCTCTCCCTGCCGAAGCCGGGAGACTCTCCCCTGGATCGCTCCGGGGAGTTTGACAGGTCATGCCCGTCCGGCGACGACCCTCCCGGCCGCCGGAGCAAGTACGGGACTCGCTCAGGTCGTTGGGGACTTGGCTGTCGTCCCCGACGATGCGCTGAGCGTACCAAACACCGAGCGCGTTCCGTACCGGGATCGTAACCCTGTGCACATGACCTGTGCCCACCAGCACTTCCAGCAGTCCCCCCTTCATCAGCACTCCCGCGCGTACAGGAGAATTCAGGCCATGAGCAACCCCCAGCAGCTGCGCTACAGCAAGGAGCACGAGTGGCTGTCGGCCGCCGAGGACGGCGTCTCGACGGTCGGCATCACCGAGTTCGCGGCCAACGCGCTCGGCGATGTCGTCTACGCCCAGCTCCCCGAGGTCGGCTCCACGGTGACCGCGGGCGAGACCTGCGGCGAGCTGGAGTCCACCAAGTCGGTCTCCGACCTGTACTCGCCGGTCACCGGTGAGGTCACCGAGGTCAACGAGGACGTCGTCAACGACCCGTCGCTGGTGAACTCCGCCCCCTTCGAGGGCGGCTGGCTGTTCAAGGTGCGCGTCGCGGAGGAGCCGGCCGACCTGCTCTCCGCCGACGAGTACGCCGCCGAGACCGCCGGCTGAGGAGTCGTAGCCGTATGACCGTCCTGAACACGTCCCTGCACGAGCTGGACCCGGAGATCGCCGCCGCGGTCGACGCCGAGCTCGGCCGCCAGCAGTCCACGCTGGAGATGATCGCCTCCGAGAACTTCGCGCCGCTCGCGGTGATGGAGGCGCAGGGCTCCGTCCTCACCAACAAGTACGCCGAGGGCTACCCGGGCCGCCGCTACTACGGCGGCTGCGAGCACGTCGACGTCGCCGAGCAGATCGCCATCGACCGGGTCAAGGAGCTGTTCGGCGCCGAGTACGCCAACGTCCAGCCCCACTCCGGCGCCTCCGCCAACCAGGCGGCCCTGTTCGCGCTGGCCCAGCCCGGGGACACCATCCTCGGCCTGGACCTCGCCCACGGCGGCCACCTGACCCACGGCATGCGCCTGAACTTCTCCGGCAAGCAGTTCAACGTGGTCGCCTACCACGTGGACGCCGAGACCGGCCTGGTCGACATGGCCGAGGTCGAGCGGCTCGCCAAGGAACACCGCCCGAAGGTGATCATCGCCGGCTGGTCGGCGTACCCGCGTGAGCTGGACTTCGCCGCCTTCCGCCGGATCGCGGACGAGGTCGAGGCCTATCTGTGGGTCGACATGGCGCACTTCGCGGGCCTGGTCGCGGCCGGTCTGCACGCCAACCCGGTGCCCTACGCCGACGTGGTCACCTCCACCACGCACAAGACGCTGGGCGGTCCGCGCGGCGGCATCATCCTCGCCCGCGGCAAGGACTTCGCGAAGAAGCTGAACTCCGCCGTCTTCCCGGGCTTCCAGGGCGGCCCCCTGGAGCACGTGATCGCGGCCAAGGCCGTCTCCTTCAAGGTCGCCGCGAGCGAGGACTTCAAGGAGCGCCAGCGTCGTACAGTGGAGGGCGCCCGCATCCTGGCCGAGCGTCTGACGGCGGCCGACGCCCGCGAGGCCGGCGTGAACGTCCTGTCGGGCGGCACGGACGTGCACCTGATCCTGGTGGACCTGCGCGAGTCCGAGCTGGACGGGCAGCAGGCCGAGGACCGCCTCCACGAGGTCGGCATCACGGTCAACCGCAACGCGGTCCCGAACGACCCTCGCCCGCCGATGGTCACCTCGGGCCTCAGGATCGGTACGCCCGCCCTCGCCACCCGCGGCTTCACGGCCGAGGACTTCGCCGAGGTCGCGGACGTGATCGCCGAGGCGCTGAAGCCGTCCTACGACGCCGAGGCCCTCAAGGCGCGCGTGAAGGCGCTCGCCGACAAGCACCCGCTGTACCCGGGCCTGAACAAGTAGGTCCGGACAAGTAAGCCCCTGGTGGGGTACCCGACGGCAGACCGCCGGAGGGTGCCCCGCCACCCCCCGTCTTGAGGAGTGACCGTGGCCATCTCGGTCTTCGACCTGTTCTCGATCGGCATCGGCCCGTCCAGCTCCCACACGGTCGGCCCGATGCGCGCGGCGCGGATGTTCGCCCGCCGCCTGCGCAACGAAGGGCTGCTGGAAAAGACCGCCACCGTCCGGACGGAGCTGTACGGCTCCCTCGGCGCGACCGGGCACGGGCACGGCACCCCGAAGGCCGTCCTGCTCGGCCTGACCGGCGACTCGCCGCGCACGGTGGACGTGGAGACGGCGGACGCGCGCGTGGAGGCGATCAAGGCCGAGGGCCGGATCGGTCTCCTGGGCGAGCACCAGATCGCGTTCGACTTCGACAAGGATCTCGTGCTGCACCGCCGCAAGGCGCTGCCGTACCACGCCAACGGCATGACGCTCTGGGCGTACGACGCCTCGGGCGCGGAGCTGCTGTCGAAGACGTACTACTCGGTCGGCGGCGGCTTCGTCGTGGACGAGGACGCGGTCGGCGCGGACCGGATCAAGCTGGACGACACGGTCCTGAAGTACCCCTTCCGCACCGGCGACGAGCTCCTGCGCCTGACGAAGGAGACGGGCCTGTCGATCTCCTCCCTGATGCTGGAGAACGAGCGGGCCTGGCGCACGGAGGAGGAGATCCGCAGGGGTCTGCTGGAGATCTGGCGGGTGATGCGCGAGTGCGTCGGGCGCGGCATGTCCCGCGAGGGCATCCTGCCCGGCGGCCTGAAGGTGCGCCGCCGCGCGGCCGTCTCCGCCCGCCAGCTGCGCGCCGAGGGCGACGCGCTGGCCCACGCCATGGAGTGGATCACCCTCTACGCGATGGCGGTCAACGAGGAGAACGCGGCCGGCGGCCGGGTGGTGACCGCCCCCACGAACGGCGCGGCCGGCATCATCCCCGCCGTCCTGCACTACTACATCAACTTCGTCCCCGGCGCCGACGAGGACGGAGTGGTCCGCTTCCTGCTGGCCGCCGGCGCGATCGGCATGCTCTTCAAGGAGAACGCCTCCATCTCCGGCGCCGAGGTCGGCTGCCAGGGCGAGGTCGGCTCCGCCTGCTCGATGGCTGCGGGCGCGCTGGCCGAGGTCCTCGGCGGCTCCCCGGAGCAGGTCGAGAACGCGGCCGAGATCGGCATGGAGCACAACCTCGGCCTGACCTGCGACCCGGTCGGCGGCCTGGTCCAGATCCCGTGCATCGAGCGCAACGGCATGGCCGCGGTGAAGGCGGTCACCGCGGCCAAGATGGCCATGCGCGGCGACGGCTCCCACAAGGTGTCCCTGGACAAGGTCATCAAGACCATGAAGGACACCGGCGCGGACATGTCCGTCAAGTACAAGGAGACGGCCCGGGGCGGGCTGGCGGTGAACATCATCGAGTGCTAAGGGAGTCGATCCTGACCAGCGCGTTCTTTCGGCGCTGTCGGGCCTTCCCTGCTTACGCGGCGGAAAGTCCCCGGAAAGTCCCTGGGACAGGCTTGAGAGTCCCCAGGATGTCCCCACCAAGCGCCCTTCATCAGGGTTGGTCACGGGCGGCTTCAGGGCCGGCCCTGCGGTCCTTGGACCGTCTCGGAGCACGTGCGGCAGGTCGGCGGCCAGTGCCGTCCTGTGTTGCACCGTCCAAAGGCGTCTGCCCATCGGCTGGATGGCGTCCCGCTTGGTGGTGTAGCCGATCAAGGCTGAGACGTACGCCTGGGGGCGTGCGCCGATAGGGATTCCGCTCCCTGCCCAGCAGGCGGGCCACCTCCAACTCTCCTTGGTGAACGGCCAGTTCAACCCAGGAGGTGCATGGTGGCCCTGTCCCGGTCTGACCTATTCCGCCTGCTGGAGTGCGCGTCCGCTGCGGCGAACCGGCTGGGGGCGTATCCGGGCTGATGGCCGTGGTCCTCCAGGACCCGGCGGGTCTCGGCGACGAGGTGGCCGATGCATTCGGGGGTGACCTCCAGCATGTCGGACAGCAGCTTCATCGAGCACACCTGCCGCTGGTAGAGGAGCGTGAGCATCACACGGGCGATCGTCGTCGAACAGCGGCTTGGCCCGCTGATCGCCGGTGGCGCGCCTGGCCCGGCCACGCGCTGCTCGCTGTAGCGTTCCTGGGACCGGGCGGCCTGCAGCGGGGCCGACTCTGCGCATGGATTCCCGAGTTCCGCGCTACTCAGTCCGGTCGGCCACCCCGCTTCGGCGTCCGGTCCGGCAGCAACGGTTCGATCCGCGCCCACTGCGCATCAGTCAACGGCACACCTGAACCAACGACCGACCGATCCAAACGAAACTGCCAGGGCGATCAGGGCCGCACGTGGCGCGGGAAGGCGCCGGCACCGCGTCCCGATCTCCTGCCGCCGACTGTGAGTTGCCCGGTCAGGAACCGCCGGGTATGGCTGGACAGATGAATCGAGGACGGGTAGACAAGCACCCGAGGCCCCTGGCGAACACGCGGAATCTGTCCGGTCGTTCACTGGACAGATGTTGTTTGCAATTTGTCCCGACGTCACAGATGGGATTGATGTTGCATACAGGATGACCTTCTTCGTACTGCTGCTCGATTCGAACGAGTGCGCCCGTCGCTGAATCGGTTGTGGAATTTCACATTCCGAACCGGCCGGGACGTGGAGTACCTGTTACTCAACGGGTCTGTCCGATCCGCAATGGGAGATCTTCTGACCGCTGGTTCCGGCGGTCAAGCCCGGTGGGCGACCGGCGAAACATACGCGGCGGGAGATCCCCGATGCGCTGTCGCAATGGCTGCGGGCCGGCTGTGCACGGCGACTGTTGTGTGCGCCTGATCATGGCAAATGTGCAGTTCAAGCACGTGGTCAACAGCCGCGGACCTGTCCGTCAAGTACAAGGAGACGGCCCGGCGCGGGCTGGCGGTGAACATCATCGAGTGCTGACGCCGGATACGCCGCTCACGCACCATGGATGCAGGGTGTGTCTAAGGCGCGCCGTGCAGCGCGGTGCACAGATCGATCCGACCGCCACCGGACGCCGGGTCAGGTGCCGGTGAGGTCGGACAGGAGCGCGGGCAGGAGGCGTTCCTCCATGACCGCGCTGCCCGACGCCTCCATCGCGAGGGCCAGTCCAGGGTCCCAGGGGCTGGCCGCGGGCGGTCCCGCGAGCGGTGTGGACTCGCCCTCGCCGAGTGCCGCCGTGTAGTCGGCGGCGGTCATCCGCCAGGGGCGGGCATCGTGGCGGGCCACGGCGCCCGCGGTGATGCGCAGGCCGGCCCAGTCGAAGTCGGCGCGCCAGTGCAGCCGGGCTCCCGCGCGTACGGCGTCACCGAGCAGCTTGTGGCAGGCGGCGGACGGGACACCCTCGGTGCACACGAGGGCCGCGGCGGTGTCCTGGAGTTCTCCGGCGGCAGCGCGTAGCACGGCCGGGTTCTCGCAGACGAAGACGATGCGGGCGGCGGGGACGACGGGGTCGGTGGCGAGCTGGTGGAGGGTGAGCCGGAAGGGGATGCCGAAGTCCGCGGCGTCGCGCAGCCAGTCGCAGACCACGGTGTCGCCCTCGGCCCCGATGTTGAGGACGAGTACCTGGCTGGCGAGGTCGTCGGCGATGGCCCCGGCGCTCTCCCACAAGGCGCGCCGCCCGGCCCGGTCGCGCGGTACGGCCGCATCGTCGCCGGCACGCCGCGCGAGGGCGCGCAGGACGAGTTGTTCGAGCGGGGTCCCGGGGACGAGGGCCTTGGTGTCACCGGTGGCCCACTCGGCGAGGACCGGCAGCGGCAGGGCGCCGACCGCAGGTCCGGGGATCCGTTCCCCGTCGTCGGCCATCCTTTCGAGGACACGTACCGCCGCGTCGAGGAGCGGCGCGTCCCCACGCCGTACGAGACGGGTGAGGGTGCCGTCGGCGGCGATCCGGTCCAGCCAGGCGGCGAACCATCCCTGCCCGGCGAGCCGGCTGGAGTGGGCCGACGTCAGAGCCTGCTCCCGGCGGGCCTGCTCGTCGGCCCGTTCGGCCGGCCGGTCCCGCAGCGGGCCGTGCAGCCGGCCGAGGGTCTGGAGGAGACCGGTGCCGTAGCGGTCGTACAGATACCCGTCCAGGTCGCGCAGGGGTATGGCGAGACGCTTGACGGTCTCGGGCCGGTAGCGGCCGGTGATGCCGATGACGGTGCGGCGTTCGGCCTCGCCGGGCGCCGTGAGCCCGATGTCGCCGTCGAGCGCGCCGCCGGTGCGCTCCAGTCTGCGGCGGGCGGCGGCGAGCAGCCGGGTCCATCCCTCGCCCCGCAACTCGTCGTATCCATGGCCTTCCCGCCGCTCAGCCGACAACCTCGGCCTCCTCGGGAGTCGGGACGCGCCGGGTGCCCGGAGAGCCGAGAGCCGCGGTCAGATCACCGGTGTCGTCGGCCAGGAGCCGGTCGCCGTCCCAGACGAGCAGCAGGGCGGAGACGGTGTGGTCGACGGCGGTGTGCGCGAGGTCGTAGTGGGCGGCGGCCGGCACGGAGGCGTGGGCGGCCCACAGGTCGTAGCCGGTCATGAACAGGTCGAGGTCGAACTGGGCGGCCAGCGACATGAGTTCGCCGCGCCCGGTGTCATCCACTCCGGCGAAGGCCTCATCGAGGGCGAGCAGGCGCGGGGCGTGCGGGTCGGCGGAGTTGAGCATGGCGTGCGCGGCGGCGAACAGCGGCAGATGCAGCGACACCGACTGCTCACCGCCCGACAGCCGGCTGTGCCGGGCGCGGGTGAGCCGCTCCTCGCTCTTGTCGGGACGTACGAGCTGGAAGGCGAAGTGCCGCCAGCTCCGGTAGTCGAGGACCTCGGCGAGCAGTTCGCGGTAGGGCTGGTCGCGGTGGCGGGCGCGGGCGGTCTTGATCTGCGCGGCGAAGTGCGTGCGCACCCGGGCGAGACCCTCGGGCCCGAGGCGGGCGGCGTCGGCGTCGAGGAGGGCGCAGACGCCGCGCTGTTCGTCGTCGAGGTGGTCGGCGAGCAGCCAGCTCACCCCGACCGTCGTCCCCGAGGACATCGTCCGCCTGCGCATGTCGGTGTTCATGCGCCGGATCAGGTCACGGGCGTCGACCGTACGGTCGTGGATCTGCTGGGCGAGCCGGGTGAGCAGGGCGTCCTCCAGGATGCGCTGCTCGGACTCGGAGAGCAGTTCGGCCTGGTCACGGCGGTGGGAGGAGATCTTCTGCGCGAAGGCCGCCACGGGCAGCGGCCCCTCCTCGTCGGCCACACGCACGAGGATGACCCCGTCGGAGCCGTCCCATTCGGGCCGGTAGTCCTGGCCGGCGGCGGCGAGCTGCGCCTGCAGGTCCTCCAGCGCCTTGGTGAGCCGGGTGACGGACTGCTTGACGCTGCTCTCGGTAGGGGTCAGGTCGCGCGTCGCGGTCAGGACCGCCTCGTGTACGGCGACCACGGCCGGCGGAAGTGCTTCCCCAGCCCAGTCGGCCTCCTGAGCGGGCCAGGCGAGGTGGAGCGGGCAGCGCAGGATGTCGAGGAGTTCCCGGGCGGCGTACGGGCGAAGGCCGCGGGCGGTGTCCTTCTCCTCCGCCGCGGCGACCACCCCGGCCTCGGCGGCGGCCGTACGGCGGGCCCCGGCCGCCGCGGTGTGGGCGATCGCGGTGTGCTGGGCGGTGCGGGCCGCCTCGGCCTCCCGGACCAGGGCGTCGATCCCGTCCTCGGTCTCCCGCACCTGGCGCATCACCTCCTGGGCCTCGGCCCCGACGGCCTCCTGGAGGGCCTCAAGGCCCGCGGCCTCCTCGGCGTGCCGGCGGCGCGCCGCGCGTTCGGCGTCCGCCGCCGCCTCCTCGTCCTCGGCCGCGGCGCCGAGCCGGTCGGCGGCGGCCTCGGCCGCCTCGCGCTGGCGGGCGTGTTCTCGGCGGCGGGCAGCGAGTTCACGGACCGCCGCTTCGAAGGCGCGGGTGGCGGTCTCGACGGCGTCGACACGTTCGGTCTCGATGGCGTGCTCGGCCGCGGTACGGCGCAGGACGCGCTCGGCGACCGAGCAGGCGGCCACCGACTCGTCGTACGAGCCCTGCGCGGCGTCGGCGGCGTCGCGGGTGGCGCGCAGCCTCGCCGCGGCCCGGTCGAGCTCGCGCAGCGCCTGCGTGATGCCGGTGGTGCGAGGCAGGGCGGCGCGGGCGGCGGCGTACGCGTCGAGGGCGACGTCCGTACGGGCCTCGGCGCGTGCCGACTCGTCCAGTTGAGCGAAGAGTTCGGCCAACAGCGCCTCGCAGGACGCGATCCGGGCGGCACGCCTGCGGGCGCGGGCGGAGGCGCCGACGTACTCCGCGTGCTCCTTGGTGTGGGCGCCGACCAGGACACCGGCCGCGTACCGGCCGTCGGGGCCGATCTGCGGGGTCCCGGTGTCGAGGTCGCCGGTGACGGCGACGGAGCTCAGCACGGCGGTGATCCGGGCGGCCGGGATCGCCGCGCCGCCCTCCGGGTTCACGGGGTCGTCGGGCCTCAGGAGATCGGCCAGACTCGGGCCGCTCACCGGGGTGCCGGCGCGGAGGTAACCCTCGCTGTACCCGGCCGCGACGGGGTCGTCGTCGGCGGTGACGAGTGCGTCGAGGAGGCCCGACGCCTCCAGAGCGGCCTCCAGATCAGCTCGTTGACGTTCCGTCAGTTCGTCGTCGAAGTCGACGAGTTGCCACAGCGGAACGCCGTCACCGGACGACCGGTCGGCGGTGCGACCCCGGGCCGGGGGCGGAGCGTCGTCGTGTTCGGCTGCGATCCGGTCGCGTTCGGCCTCCGTCTCGGCGCGGCGGCGCTCGACGTCGGCGCGCCGGGCGCGCAGGGAGGCGAGGGTGTCCCGCAGTTCCTGAACCGCGGTCGCGGCCGCCTCGGTGAAGGCGTCGGCAAGCGTGACCGCCTCCGCCTCACCGGTCAGTTCGAGGGCATGGGCCAGCAGGCCGCGCCCCTCCTCCGGCAGCAGCCCGCCGTGCGTCTGCACCCACTGGCCGAGCGCCGTACGGGCCTGTTCGCGGGCGGATTCGAGATCCGACTCGGCGGCGGTCTCCGCGGTCTCGGCCGCGGTGACGGCTTCCTGCGCGCGGTCCAGGGAGATCCGGGCGAGGTCACGGGTCTGCTCGGCGCCGCGTGCCGTCTGCTGGGCGGCACGGACCGCCCGGACGCCCTCGTGGCGGGCGGCGGCGAGCGCGGCGGAGCGGTCGGTGAGCCGGGCGGGCTCGGCGTCGGCCGGGGTCCAGGGGAGGCCGGCGGTGTGGGCGTGGTCGGCGACGGCGGCGGCGTCCCGGGAGACGGCGGCGTCGAGTTCGGCGGCGAGCCGGGCGGCGTGTTCGGCCTCGGCGCGGGCGCGGCCGGTGGCGGCTGTACGGCGTTCGCGTTCGGCGGTGGCCTGCCGGGCGGTCTGCTCGCAGGTGCGCACCAGGCGTTCCAGGTCGGCCAGTTGCTCGACGGCCTGGTAGGCGGCGGAGGAGCGCAGCTGGTCGAGACGGGCGCGCTGGGCGGCGAGCGCGGCGTCGGCCGACTCGGCGCGCTTCTCGGCGGCGGCCTGCTGTTCCCGGGCCGCCGCCAGGTCCGCGGTGGCGGTGCGGAGCGCGGCGGCGCGCTCGGCGGTCTCGGTACGGCGGGCGGTGAGCCGGTCCGCGGCGCTGCGGGCGTGAACCCGCAGATAGGTGGAGTAGCTCGCGAGGAAGGCGCGGGTGGCGTCGTCGGCGGCGGCCAGCCCCTCCAGGGTGCGCTGCACGGACTCCATGTCGTCGAAAGAGCGCGCCGCCTCGGCGATCAGGTCGTCGTCGAGGGGGCGCAGACCGGCGGTGAGGGTGTCGGAGAGCTTGGCCGGGTCGAGGTTCTTGGCGAGCTGCGGGCGGCGCAGGGTGAGGATCAGGGTGAGCAGTTGCTCGTACCGCTCGGGCCCGAGGCCGAACAGGCGCCGGTCGACGGCGGCGCGGTAGTCGGCCGTGGAGGTGATCGGCTCGCGTCCGAGTTCGGCGGCGAGCTGCTTCCTCGTCATCGGCCGGTCGTCGTGGGTGAGGAGGGAGAAGTCCTCCCCGACGCGGCCTTCGGCGACGAAGTGCCAGCGGGCCGGTGTCTCGCGGTGGCGCTGGGCGTGCAGCCCGATGCCGCAGGTGACGGCCTCGCCGGTCTCCCGGTGGGTGAACTCGATCCAGACGTAGCCGAGCGCGCTGTCCTGCCCGCGGAAGAGCAGGTTGGACTTCATCGTGCGGTCCTCGGCGGCGAACGGGTTGAGCCGCTTGGGATCGATACGGCCGTCGAGAACGAAGGGGAAGAGGACTTCCAGGGCCTTGGTCTTCCCCGACCCGTTGGGCCCGCGCAGCACCAGCCAGCCGCCCGCGAAGGAGAACTCCTCGTCCCGGTAGTCCCACAGGTTGACGATCCCGGCACGGGTGGGGACGAACCGGGCGGAGGGGATGGGGGCCTGGGTGGGAGCGGGGGTGCTCACGGAGTCGGGTCCTCGGCGGTTTCGTTGACGGTGTCGTCGGCGAACAGGGCGGATCGGGACGGCGGTTGTGCTGCCGTACGGGTCTTCACGCGGGCCGTGACCCCCCGGTAGCGGGCCAGCAGCGGAAGGGCGAGGGCCCCGCCGTCGACCCGGGCGATCAGCGACATGGCGGCCAGCAGGTCGAGGACCTGGCCGAGCAGCCGGTCCGGATCGCCGCGCAGATCGGCGGCGAAACCCGCGCCGTACTCGGCGATGATCTCCTTGAGTCTGCCCCGGAGCCAGGAGTCCGTGACGAAGGGATACCTGGTCTCCCCCGGTACCCGCCCCTCGTCACCGGACGCCTCGTACGCCGGCTCCTCGTTCACCGGTTCCTGGTCCCGCTCCGCGAGTTCGGCGACCAGCCCGCGCGACGGCAGGGCCGCGTCGATACGCAGGGCGCGGGCCGCGAGGCGTTCGGCCGCGGTGGGCGCGGGCAGTAGTTCGAGGGCGTGCCGTCCCGGGCGCTGGGCGGCGGCGCTGATCCGGGCGGCCAGGAGCAGCGCGGCCTGCGCGACCGTCCCGCCGCCGGGAAAGCGGATGTCGGACAGCCTGCCGGAGGTGTCGACGAGGGCCACGCCCTCGGCCCGCCGCTCCACCGTCAGCCCGGTCAGCCGCTCCAGGTCCTCGGCGAGGGCGGGGGCCCGCAGCTGGCCCAGGAGTTCGCTGTCCGCGTCGGCGTAATACGCGACCGGGTTCTCCAGCACCAGCCGACGGGCCCGGCGGGCCTGGTCACGGCGCTGCGCGGCCCGCCCCGCGGACAGGCCTAGCGCGCTGCCGGAGTCGAGGAGCGCGGTGACCGAGGTCAGGTGCTGCAGGACGCGGGTCGGGTGGTGGACGGCGAGGAGGATCTCCCGGTCGATGTCGTACAGGGCCTCGGCACGCTCGGGGTCGCCGGCCCAGGCGGTGGCGGAGCCGTCGGCGAGGGTGAGCGCGCCACGTTCGGTGAGCCAGGTGACGGCGTCGACGAAGGCGTCCCGGTCGGGCTTGCGCGCGGTGTCGAGCCCGAGCCCGTCGATGCGTACGGCGTCGGCGGCGACCGCGTCGGCCAGCTCGCCGAGCGCCACCTGGGCCCCGTGGCGGCCGAGGGCGGCGAGGGTGAGGACGAGGTAGGCGTAGCGGCGGCGGTCGAAGGGGCGGCCCGCGCGGGTGAGGGCCGGGCGGGTGGCGTCCAGACTGTCCTGGGCGCGCTGGAGCCGGGCGGTGTCGGCGGTGGTGACGAGCCGGTGGCCGAACGCCTCCATCAGGTCGGTGCGCAGCTGCTCGGTCCAGCGCCGCACGGTTGCCAGCGCCGCCTTGTCCGGGTACCCCGGCGTGATCAGCGGGTGCCGCAGGACGAGCCGTACCGCCTTCTGGTAGTCGCCGAGTTCGAGCGGGGAGACGCCTTCGGCGACGCGGCTCATGCGGCGCCCCCGCCCATGACGCGGCTCATGCGCCTCATACGACGACCTCGCTCATGCGGTGACCTCCAGGCGCAGCCCGTCGAGATGGAGACGCCCCCGCACGGTGTCCACGGTCGTGGAACCCTCGGTGGGGGTGAGGGTGAGCCGCACCCCGTGGGCGGAACCGGAGGCGGCGGTGACCCGTCGGCTGGCGGGGACGCGGGCGGCGAGGGCCACGTCCAGCAGGGCCAGCAGGGCCCGTGTCTCGGGCTCGTCGAGGGTCCGCCCGTACACCCCGTCCGAGGCGAGGGAGTGCGCGGCGCCCCGCCGCTCGGCCTGCTCCCTGAGCTGCTGGGCGCGCAGCAACGCCCGCCGGTCGTCGTCGCGTTCGATGCGGCCGGGGCCGTGCAGGGCGGGGGTGCGGCCGGACTGGACCAGGGTGCGGGCGAGTTCGACCGGTTCGGCCTCCCACCAGGACGTACGGGACGGAATCTGCTCGGGGTCGGCGTACGGGACGGCGATGTGGCGGGGTGCGCCGAGCCCGAAGACCGCCTGGAACAGGGCGTGCGCGTCCTCGTCGCTCTCGCAGGAGGTGAACCACTGGGCGAGATGGCGAAGTTGGCTCTCCCGGCTCACCCCGCCACGGCGCGCCTCGGTGACCCGGCGCAGCAGGGCGAGGACGGAGCGGATCGCGGTGACGGTGGCGTCCTGCAGCCGCTCGGTCTCGCTGTGCTCGCGCTCCGCGAACCAGTGGACGATGCCGTCCCACCGGTGCCGCCAGTCCGCGAGCCGCTCGGCGGGGCTGCGGAAGAGCCGCTCGTCGGCCTCGGCCGCGTACTCGATCATGCGTTCCACACCGGTGGCCGCCGCCTTCTCGACCGCCTCGGCGAGCAGCGGTGCGTAGCGCCCGAGTTCGGCGGTGAACTCCCGCATGTGCGCGAGGAGGGTGTCCTTGTGGGCCAGGAAGACCTCGGGCCGGGTGTCGTTGGTGCGCGCCAGGTCGCCCAGCATGAGGTAGAAACGGGCGGCGCGCTGCGCCATCTCGTTCAGCACGGAGTCGAGACGGCCGAGCTTGCGGTACACCTCCTCGCCGTCGCCCGCGGTGTTGGCCTCGGCCAGGGCGCGCAGGTCGCCGAGGATGTCGGGGAAGACGAGACGTGAGAGCTGGGCGTCCTCCAGGCTCGCCCCGAGCACGTCCTCCACCGCCCGGTACGCCCGGTATCCGGCCTGGGTGAACTGGTACACATAGTGCCGGTTGCGGTACTCGGCGAGATTCGCGGCGCGCGTCCCGTCGTACGACCGGTCCAGGACCTGCCAATCCGCGAGCGCGTCGAGCAGCGGCTGCACACCGGCCGCCCCGCCCACGGCGCCCGCCGCGGGATGGTCGGCGGCGAGCCGCTCCAGCAGCCCCACCAGGTCCGACGCGTGCAGCAGCACCTGGTAGTTGGCACGCCCGCGGTCGAAGGCCCGCAGCAGCCACAGATACTCGTGCCGCTTCTCGGCGGCGGCGAAGTGGAACAGCCGCAGCCGGTCGTCGACGGAGAACGCGTCGATACCGAACGCGCCCTCGTCGACGGACTCCGGGGCGTCGGGCGCCTGGGCATATGCCTCCAGGGAGTCGCGCCCCGGGGCGTCGGGCTCGTCGCTCACGGATCCGGCTGCTTCTTCCTCGCTGCGGCTCGACACACGCTCGTCCTCGTCCCGGCCCGACCGCCGGGACTCGCACCAGTCTGCCGCACTCACGGCGGTGCGGGTAAACCGCTCCCCCGGCCCGCACCCCTTGTGCTACTTTGCGCGCTTCGCGCTCCCCCCGAAGGGGACCGCCGACCGATGTATCCAGGAGGCGGACCGCCCCTCACACGGGCATGCCCGTCCGCCGGCGAACGCGCGATCCGGACGCCCAGCTGCCGTCCCCGCGGCACGGGCACCCGCAGCGCGTCGGTCACCAGCTCGGAGAGCACCAACTCAGCCGACTCCAGGGCGCCTTGGCAGACGCCCCAGCCTCCGAGTACGGCATGTAAGGCGGCCCGGGACCTCGGCGCGCTTCGACGGGACCGGGACAGCCGGAAGGTGACTTCGTCCGCGCTGGGGTCAAGCGTCTTCCACCACTACGGGGTTCCACCGCTGAGCGGCTTCATGGGAGTCGCCAGACTTCCGGCCACGTCTGCTGGTCCGAGCCTGATTGCAACGGCCGGTGGCCCCTAGACATGCCAAAGTCCCAGGCCAACATCGTGATCAACAGCCGTCCGCTTGTCCGTCAAGCACAAGGAGACGGCCCGGGGCGGGCTGGCGGTGAACATCATCGAGTGCTGACGCTGTCAGGTCCGGGCCAGCAGCACGTCCTCCCCGGTTGACGGGCGCAGGCCGTCGGTGCGGCCGGTGAAATAGCGCTCGGCGTGTGAGGCGCCCGGGATGTGGTGGGCCTCCTCGAAGCCGGCCTCGTGGGCCAGGGTCAGCATCTCGTCGGGGGTGTAGAAGCTGAGGAACGGCGTGCCGGATGCCCGGGCGCCCGCCTCGCTCGCCCTGAGGCCGGCGCGGTCGCGCCGGTCCACCAGGTGTTCCGGCAGCAGGAAGGTCAGGGCGAGGGTCGAGCCGGGTGCCAGCCGGGCGAGCCGGCGCAGGGTGGCCGCCGTGGCCTCCTTGGTGAGGTACATGCTGACGCCGGCGGAGGCGACCACCGCCGGCCGGCCGTGGTCGAATCCGGCCGCGGCGAGCTGCTCCGGCCAGGTTCCCGCGCTCGTGTCGAAGTCGACCGGCACCAGGTGCAGCCGGTCGGGGACGCCGTAGCCGAGTTCGGTGAGGCGCCGGCGCTTGAAGTTCTGCGTGCCGGGCTGGTCGACCTCGAAGACGTGCACCCGTGACGCGGTCTCCGGTCTGCGCTGGGCGAAGGTGTCGAGGCCGGCGCCGAGGAGGACGTACTGGTCGACGCCCCGGTCCGCCTGCTCGGCGACCAGGTCCTCGATGAAGCGGGCGCGGGCCACCATGGCGGCCCGGAATCCGCGGGTGGCCTCCGGGTCCATGTCCGGGCGGTCGCGCCAGCCGTCGCCGGGGTCCACGAGCCGCAGACCGATCTCGTCCTCCAGGACGTGGGGCGGTGGATCGACCTGGACATGCATCGCCCGCCACAGGGCGCACCGCACGGCGGTGTTGCCCGGGGTCCCGGTTCGCTCGTCGGTCACGGCGCTTCCCGTCCCCGTCACTTCGCCGCGAGGGCCTGGAGGCTCCACAGCCGCCCGTCGGGGTCGCGGACCGTCATCATCCGGGTCCCGAAGTGCGTGTCCTCGAACGGCGTGACCACCTCGACGACGGGATCGGCGCGGAACGCGTCCGCGTCCGGCACCTTCAGCACGATCTGTGTCTGCGGCTCGCGGTCCTCGGGGACCTCGGCGATGAACACGTACGGCCCGTCGCCGTTGCGGAACTGGCCGGAGTTGTGGTCGGTCGCGAACTCCAGCTCGTAACCGAGCGCCTGGAAGAACTTCGCCGCCCTGCCCCAGTTGTGGGTCTCCAGGAACACGGCCTCGATGCCTTCGGTCGCCATGTCAGCTCTCCTTCTCGGTCGACTGCTGTTCCTGTCCATGGGCGTCGTCGAGGTAGGCGCGCAGCGCTTCTGCGACCAGCGCCGACAAGGACATGCCCGACTCGATGGCGCGGTACTTGACCTGCTTGATCAGTCCGATCGGCAGGTACACGTTGAACTGCTTGACATCCTCATCACCCACCCTTCGAGGCTAGCATGCTAGCAATCTAGCCGCCAGCGACGACGGACCGCTCGACGGCCGGAAAGTGGCTGATGTTCCTCCGGGGGCTACCGCGCAGTAACCGCTCGCTCCTACGCTGCCGCCAACTCGGCGACAGCAAAGGGGAGTTGAGCAATGGGTGTGGTGAGACGGCTGGCGGCGCTCGTGGGCGCCGGCGCTCTGCTGATCATGGTGCCGGGCAACGCCCACGCGGCGGCGCCGAAGTTCTCCGAGACGACGGCGATCGGGACGCACAACGCGTACGACAAGGCCAAGTACACCTACTTCGCACAGGCGCTGGACTCCGGCGCCTCACTGCTGGAGCTGGACGTGTACGTGGACAGCATCAGTCACCGCTGGCGGGTCAGCCACAGCAATCCGCTGGGCAACGACAACAACTGCGAGGCGGCGAAGACCCCGGGCGAGCTGTACAGCAAGAGCCGCAACCAGGACTTCGGCAGCTGCCTGGACAACATCGCGGCCTGGAACCAGCTCCACCCCGACCACCCGCCGATCGTCTTCAAGATCGAGATGAAGGTCGGCTTCAACAACAACGCCGGGCTCGGTCCGGACGAGTTCGACACGCTGGTCCGCCAGAAGCTCGGCAGCAGCGTCTACAAGCCGTCCGACCTGCTGGGTTCGTCGTACTCCACGCTGGACGCGGCGGCCAAGGCCAACGCCTGGCCCAGCCGCGACTCCCTCAAGGGCAAGTTCCTCTTCGAGGTGATCCCCGGCACCGTGGAGATGAACAACCCCTTCGACCACTACTGGACGGACCAGGAGTACGGCGACCACCTGCGCGACCTGTACACGGCCCGGAACATCGACCAGGCCGAGGCCTTCCCGGCGGTGCTGGGCGCGGCGGGCAGAGACCCGCGCTCGACCCGCTGGACCTCCGACACCTCGATCCGCCCCTGGTTCGTGTTCTTCGACGGTGACGCGGCAACGTACGTCAACAACGGCTACGACACGTCGTTCTACTCCACGAACCACTACATCTCGATCATGACCGACGCCTCCAACGTCTCCCCCGCGATCTCCTCCACCAACCCCACTGACGCCGAAGTCGCCGCCCGCCTGGCCCTGTTGGCGAAGAACCACGCGAGCCTCATCACCTCCGACTGGTCGGCGAAGCCGGCCTCGGTGCTCAGCGAGGTGACCACCCGAAGCTGAGGTTCCGGATGCCGGCGCAGGGGGCACAACCCCTACATGCTGCACGGCATTGACGTAAGCGCCTTCCAGTCCTCCGCGTACGACACGGACGGCCTCTCCTTCGTCTTCATCAAGGCGACGGAGGGCCGTTCGTACGTCAATCCCCGGCTCACCGCCCAGACCAAGAGGGGCCGCGACGCCGGACTGGTCGTCGGCTTCTACCACTTCCTGTGGCCCGGCAACATCACCGCCCAGGCCGAGTACTTCGTCCAGCACGCCCCGGAACGCGCTGGCGACCTCCTCGCGGTCGACTGGGAGACCACCGGCGACGGCACCCACGCGAGCAACGCGGAGAAGGACCACTTCATCCGTAAACTGAAGGAACTACGGCCGCACAACCGGGTCGTGCTCTACACGAATCGCGATTTCTGGCTGAACATCGACAGGACCTCCTACGCGGGCGACGGCCTCTGGATCGCCGACTACGTCACGGCCGGCCACCCCCGCATCAAGGCCAAATGGCGGTTCCACCAGTACACCAGCACGCCGCACGACAAGGACGTGGCCGCCTTCTCCAGCAAGGCCGCGCTGAAGGAGTGGGCTGGCAGCACATGACAGTTCACCGACTCGCCGAGTCCTCGTACCTCGCGTGAAGGCGCTTCGCCGGTGGATCCTCGAGGTACTGATTCAGCACGTCGAAGGTCTGTAACTCCGGCGGAAGACGCTCGTACCAGGCGAGGCCGTACGCGTTGCAGTTGGAGCAGACCAGCCCACGCACACACTTGCCGCAGCTTCGCCTACCCGGACAACATGCGTGGTCATGGTCGATGTGCAGCGTGCGCACGCCGGAGTCGGCCACTCTGCAAATCGCGCATCTTGCCTGCTGGAAGTCCAGGAGTAGATCGACGAACTCCCTTGTCGCGTTGTAGTGGCTGAGCCGGACGCGCTCGGCGTTGCACGGTTTGCAGTACGGCCGTGGGACCCCTGAGGCATTGAGCGTCGAGTACGCGGATACGGGCTTGGCCGCGCCGCATCCGCGACACTCGACAATTCCGCGTCGCACCATCTCCTGCACGACGCCGTTACCCCTCTTGTGTCGGAGTGGGGAGAGCGGCTGCCCCTTCTTGTACTGCCGATAGTGCCCTGTGCAGAATCCGTAGGCAGATACCGCTCGTACACAGCCGTCGAACGCACACGTCCGGACCTCGGACGGTGCCCGATCACCGTTGATGGCGGTGAAGGTTCTGCCCCTCCGACGCTGTGCGTAATGGGTCCTGCACAAACCTTTGGTCATCGGGAAACGGTCGGAGGACCGGTCACAGGACCAGCCATCTCCACGTGCCTTGCACGTCTCCACACTGCCCTCCCCAGGCACAGCCGCAGATTGCCACCGTGCCTGTCAACGAGGCAGCCGAACGCTCGTTACGCGCACAAACGGACGAATCTCTGGCCGGCAGGCGTGTGCAGGAGGGCCAGCGTGGTCGTCTCAGCCCCGGAAGTCCGCCGGGCGTTCCGGGGAGGCTGCCGTGAGGGCCTTCTTCACTCCCTCCACGTCTGCGCGGAGGCCGTAGACGGGGGTGCCGGGCTGCTGGCGCCAGGAGTCGTCGAGGCCGCCCGCGTCGACCGTGTCGAAGCCGAGCTCGTCGATCAGGGCGCGGACCTTCGCCTTGGCCGCCTCGTCGTCGCCGGCCACCGGCAGGGCGATGCGCTCGGGGTCGCCCGCGGGGCGGGGGCGGTCCAGGATGTCCTGGGCGTAGGTGCCGTTGAAGGCCTTGATCACCGGGTGGCCGAGGTGCTGCTCGGTCCAGCGGCTCTCGGTGCGGCCCTCGTCCTCGATGCCGGCGATCCGGCCGTCGCGCTCGCGTGGGTAGTAGTTGCCGGTGTCGATCACCGCCGCGCCCTCGGCGGCGCCGTCCAGCAGGCCGGAGGGAAGGTTCGGGACCGCCTTGAGAGGGACGGTGACGACCACGACCTCGGCGCCCTTGGCCGCGTCCTCGGCCCGGACCGCGGTCGCTCCGGTCTCCTCGGCCACTGCTTTGAGCGTCTCGGGGCCTCGGGAGTTGGCCACGGACACGTCATGACCGAGGGCGGTGAGCCGCCGGGTGAGGTTGCCGCCGATGTTCCCCGCGCCGATGATGCCGATCTTCATGACAGGCCCTCCGGGATGATTGTATGCGTGTGCATGCGTCTGTGGCAGGCGACAACTCCTTGGGCGCGGGCGCTATTCCGTCGTTGCGCCGATCAGGTGAACGCGTGCGATCATCGGGCGCAGGGTGCATTCGGTGGCCGGGGACCCGATGGTGGGGGGCGCGGCGGCGGCCGTCGATCGTGCATCTGCCCGCCACCGGCGGCCGTCACCGCTCGCCGCGGGTGGCCGTGGAGCTGCTCGGGGTGGAGCTGGAGGGGCGGCGGCCGGGGCGGACGCGATCGTCACCTCGCTGCCGGACACCCTGATGCCGTACATCTGCGGGGCGGCGGCGCTGCGCGCGCTCCACGGCGGCCGGGGCGCGCCTGGACGGTGGCGCCGCCGGTGGCCGCCGGCGGGCTGTCCCGCGTGGCCTTCGCGCATGACGAAGGGGGCCCTCCCCCGGCGGGAGGGCCCCCTCTCGGCGCGTCACCTGTTCAGGTAGGTCCAGAACTCGTCGAAGGACAGAACCTTGTCGCCGTTGAGGTCCCGCTGCTTGATGATGGCCTCGGCGACCGACTCCGTGACGTTCCAGTCACCCTCCTGAGCCAGCGCGGACTTGAACTCGGCGGCGGTGATGAATCCGTCACCGTCCGCGTCGATCCGCTGGAACTGCTTGCGTGCTTCCTCGATGTCCGCCACCGATCCGCCCCTTTTGGTCGTGTTTCTCATGCCGTGCTGGCGTACTGACGCTGGTCAGATTAACGGCCCGGCCAGGCCTTCAGTGCCGCGACCACCCAGCCGAACTCCTCCTGGAACCTCGGGGGCTCCTGCTCGCCCTTGATCGCGGCGGCCAGCTGCCGGTAGCGGGCGACCTCGTTGCCGAGGTCGATACGGCGGAGCACGGCCGCGCGGTCGGTGTCCGCGCCGAGCAGTTCGGTCAGTACGGCGTCCGCCTCGGGTGACTGCGGGGTCACCCCGCGTTCCCGCGCGGCGCCGACCAGCTCCACCAGCCGCTTGAAGAACATCGCCGAGGCGCCCGCCGGGGTGTCCGGGGTGCGGTCGGCGGCGTTGAACTCGATCATCCGGCGCATCGCGGCCCGGAAGTCCGGGTTCTGCAGCAGTTCCGCCAGCTCCACCCAGGCGTCGACCTGCTCCGGGGTGGGGTCGTCCGGCAGGCTCACGCCGATGCCGCGGGTTCGCTCGCGGATCCAGGGGTCGGCCGTGTCGAGCCCGTGGAAGATCTCCTCCACGAAGTCGTCCACGATCCGCTGCCGCTCCGCGGCCGACAGCCGCGCCAGTTTGTTCATCAGGGTCATCTCCTCCGCCGTCGAGCCTCGTCGGGCGACCGTCGACAGCACCGCGCGGGTCACCCTCAGGGACCGGATCTGCGCGTCCAGGGCCGCGACGTGCGTGGCCGCGACCTCGGCGACCGTCCGCTCCCCGGCCAGCACCTCGCGTACGTCGTCCAGGCCGAGCCCCAGCTCGCGCAGGGTGCGGATCAGCTCCAGGCGGGCCACGGCGGCGCTGTCGTAGAGCCGGTAGCCGCCGGAGGACCGGGTCACCGGGGTGAGGACGCCCTCGTCGGACCAGTAGCGGATGGTGCGCACGGTCAGCCCGGTGGCCCGGGCCAGCTCGCCGATGGTGAGAAGTCCGGTGCCGTCTTCGGTCATGTGGGCGAGTCTGGGCCTTCCAGTGGGTGGAGACTCAAGGAGTCACGCGCCGCGCGATGCCGGCTGACCGGGCGTGGCGCGTGGCGTGTGGATCACCGCCCGATCGTCGGCGTGGCCAACGGCCCCGGCCTCAGCGGAAGATGCCGGTGTGGCCGAGCGAGTAGCGGCCGGGCTGCGGGTAGACGGCGAGGCCGTGCGGGCCGTTGCCGACCTTGATGCGGGCCAGTTCCTTACCGGTCTGCGTGTCGATGGCGTACACCTCGGCGTTGTAGCGGCCGGACAGCCACAGCACCTTGCCGTCGGCGGAGACGCCGCCCATGTCGGGGCTGCCGCCGCCGGGCAGGTGCCACTTCTTGGTGAGCCTCTTCTTGGTGAAGTCGAACAGGGAGATGGTGCCCTCGCCCCGGTTGGAGATGTACATCTCGCGGGAGTCGCGGCTGACGTAGAGGCCGTGGGCGCCCTTGCCGGTGTAGAGGAAGCGGGGCTTGGTGAACTTGTCGCCGTCGAGGATCCACAGGCCGTTCGCGACCATGTCGGCGATGTAGAACAGCTTGCCGTCCGGGGAGATCTTGACGTCCTGCGGCATGGCGCCCTCGTACGGCAGCCGTTCCTCGCGGACGACCTTCATCTTCGCGGTGTCGACCTTGAGGATCTCGCCGCTGAACTCGCAGGAGACGATGAAGTAGCGTCCGTCCGGGGAGAAGTCGGCGTGGTTGACGCCGTAGCAGCTGACCGGCACGGCCTTGACGACCTTCATGGTGTGCGCGTCGCGGAAGACCAGTTGGCGGTCCCTGGAGGCCATGACGACGGCGTACTTGCCGTCGGGCGTGAAGTACAGGTTGTACGGGTCGTGCACGGCGACCGGCTTTCCGGCCTTGCCGGTCTTCGGGTCGATGGGGGTGAGGCTGTTGCCGAGGTCGTTGTTGACCCAGAGGGTCTTCAGGTCCCAGGAGGGCACGACGTGCTGGGGCTGGTGGCCGACCGGGATCGTGTCAATGACCTGGTAGGTCTTCGGGTCGATGACGGTGACGGTGTCGGAGTTGGTGTTGGGGACGTACACCCGGGAGGGGAAGTCCCTGACGACCGGGGAGAGCTGGTTCGGACGGTCGGCGGAGTAGAGGTCCTTGGGGTTCTCGACCGGGGGCATCCCGGGCAGCACGTTCACCTGCCGCTTGCCGTTGCCCGGCTGGGCCGGCGCCTTGCTGACCAGGGCCTCGTTCCGGTCGTGCTGAGGCCCCGAACTGCACGCGGAGAGCAGTGTCAGGGCGGTGAGGGCGGCACCGGCGGCCAGCAGGCGCGCGGGTTTCGTGGTTCGCATCAGCTCAGCAGCTCCGTGGTGGTGACCGCGCGCAGTCCGCGACGGTCGAGTTCGGGGAGGAGGTCGGGCAGGGCGGCGGCCGTGTCCGGGTACCCGAAGTGCAGGCTCACGACCGACCCGTTCCGCACCTCGGCGAGAACCTTGCGGGTGACGGCGGCGGCGCCAGGGCGGGTGTAGTCGAGCGAGTCGACGTCGTACGAGAGCACATGCGGGTAGCCGGCGGCGCGGGCGAGCCGGGCGACCAGCGGGGAGGCGGTCGGCGAGCGGGAGGGGCGGAACCAGGTGCCGATGGAGCCGGTGAGCCGCTTCAGCCGGTACGCGCAGTCGCTGATCTCCTTGCGGGCGTCGGCCTCGGCCATGCCGTTGATGGAGATGTGCCGCTGGGTGTGGTTGCCGAGGTCGTGACCGCCGTCGAGGATCCGGCGGGCGATGTCCGGGTGTTCGTCGAGCCAGGTGCCGACTGCGAGCACGGTGAGGCGGGCGCCGTGCCGCTCGGCCGTGCCGAGCAGGGAGTGGGCGAGGCCGGGGTCGCCCTGGCCGTGGAAGGTGAGAGCGATCCGGGGGCGGGTGCGCGGGCCGTGGGTGATCTGGGCGGGCTGACCGGGGTAGGCGCGGGGGGCGGGGGCCGGGTGGGTGCCGGACGGGGACGGGGACGCGGAAGGGGACGCGGAGTCCGGGGCGTTGGGCGGGGCGGCCTGGCCTGCGCCGCAACCGGCGGCGAGCGCACCGCCGGCGACGAGCCCGGCGCCCGCGCGCAGCACCCCGCGTCGGTTGGTCGTGGTCACCCGCACCATTTAAGGGGCGTTAGGTAAGAAAACCGCCGATTAGCCCGAAAGGGGTACGACTTCGGGTCGCCGCGGGTGAATGCCGTTCTCTCGCTAGCGGTCCACGACCCGCATCTCGAACCACGTCGTCTTGCCCCTCGGCAGCAGGTCCACGCCCCACCGGTCCGACAGCCTGTCCACGAGGAAGAGGCCCCGGCCGCTGACGTCCATCTCCTGGACCGGCATCAGGCAGGGCAGGCCGCGCGAGGGGTCGCGGACCTCCACCCGGATCCAGCCGGGGCGGCGGCGCATCCGGAGGCCGAAGACCCGGGCGCCGGTGTGCCGTACGGCGTTGCCGACGAGTTCAGACACGAGTAAGACGGCGTCCTCGGTCAGCTTGGGGGTGAGCCGCCAGGTGCGCAGCACCACGACCTGGGCGAGCCGGCGGGCGGTCGCCGCGGACTCCGGGCGGGACGGCAGCGGTACCTCCGCCTCCGTCGGGTTGCCGAACAGTTCGAGCGCTTTGAGCGCCTGTTCGTCCTCGACCGCGGGCGACCAGCGAGCCGCGGCCGCACGGCTGTGTCCCCGCGGCTGTTCGATGCCCTCCAGCCCCGCCATGCCCCCATGATGGCGGTCCGGAGCCGTCTTGGGGGCCGTTCCGGAGGAATACGCCCCCTGTACGCCCCTGTTCTCCGCCGATCGAACGGCATATGCCGACGTCATGTCACCGGCCGGTACAGCCCGGTGACCTGCGAAGACGGCTCACTTTCGGCAACCGTCAGGCTCCCTCGACGAGGCAGGCTTAAGGTTGCCTTAAGGCTCCCATAAACCGCCCCATCGAGGGACCCGGATGAGACGACGCGTCAATTGCAAGTTCCCCCGCGGGAGTTACGGGGAAGTTCACACCGCTGACGCTCAGCGGAACTTGGCCTTGCCGGGGCCCTCCTCCACGAAGCTGCGCATGCCGATCTCGCGGTCCTCGGTGGCGAACAGGCCCGCGAACCAGTTCCGTTCGACGGCGAGGCCGGTGTCGATGTCGGTCTCCAGGCCGGTGTCGACGGACTCCTTCGCCGCGCGCAGGGCGATCGCCGGGCCCTGGGCGAGCTTCGCGGCCCAGGCGTGCGCCTGCTCGTACACCTCGGCGGCCGGGACGACCCGGTCCACCAGGCCGATGGCGAGGGCCTCGTCGGCCTTGACCTGACGCCCCGTGAAGATGAGGTCCTTGGCCTTGGACGGTCCGACCAGCCGGGGCAGCCGCTGGGTGCCGCCGGCGCCCGGGATCAGGCCGAGCAGGATCTCGGGCTGGCCGAGCTTGGCGTTCTCGGCGGCGATGCGGTAGTCGGCGCACAGGGCCAGCTCGCAGCCGCCGCCGAGGGCGTAGCCGGTGATGGCGGCGACGACGGGCTTGGGGATGCGGGCCACGGCCGTGAAGGAGTCCTGCAGGGCGCGGGCGCGCAGGACCATCGCGGTGTGGTCCATGTTCTGCATTTCCTTGATGTCCGCGCCCGCCGCGAACACCCGCTCGCCGCCGTAGATCACCACGGCGCGCACGTCGTCGCGGCGCGTGGCCTCCTCGGCGAGCTCCTTCAGCCGGTCCTGGGTGGCGACGTCCAGCGCGTTCATCGGCGGGCGGTCCAGGCGCAGGGTTCCGACGCCTTCGGCGACTTCGAGATTCACGGTCATGGAGGCAGGTTAACGGGCACTAACGGCAACGGACCCGGTGCCGTACCTCACAGCGCCGGGTCCGTACGTCGGTCAGGGTCTACTTCGTCCAGTCCGCCCACGACATGTTCCACCCGTTGAACCCGTTGGCCGGGTCCACCGTGCGGTCGTGGGAGTTCTTCACGACCACCACGTCGCCGATGATCGAGTGGTTGAACATCCAGGCGGCCGGGGTGGAGCTGTCGTAGCCGCCGCGCACGTCGCGCAGGCCGACGCAGCCGTGACTGGCGTTGTAGTTGCCGAAGGCGCCGCCGCCCCAGTAGTTGCCGTGCAGGAAGGTGCCGGAGGTGGTCAGGCGCATGGCGTGCGGGACGTCCTTGATGTCGTACTCGCCGCCGTAGCCGACCGTCTCGCCGTTCATACGGGTGACGGTCAGCTTCTCGCTGATGACCATCTGGCCGTTCCAGGTGTCGTAGCCGGGCTTGCCGGTGGTGACCGGGATGGTCCTGATGACCTTGCCGTCCTGGGTGACCTTCATCGTGTGCTTCTTGGCGTCCACGATGGAGACCTGGTTGCGGCCGATGGTGAACTTGACGGTCTTGTGCTGCTTGCCGTAGACGCCGTCGCGGCCCTCGACCCCGTCGAGGTTCAGGTCCACGGTGACCTTGGTGCCTTCCTTCCAGTACTGCTGGGGGCGGAAGTCCAGGCGGTCGTTGCCGAACCAGTGGCCCTCGACGTCGAGGGCGGGCTCGGTCCTGATCTTGACGGCCTTCTCGACGGCGTCGGGGTGGGTGATGCCCCGGGTGAAGTTGATGGAGAACGGCATCCCGACGCCGACGGTGGAGCCGTCCTCGGGGGTGAAGTAGCCGAGGAAGGAGTTCTTCGGGGTCAGGGTGGTGAACGTGGAGTCCTCGGCGGCCTCGCGGCCCTGGGAGTCCTTGGCGACCGCGTGCACGGTGTACTTGGTGGACGCGGCCAGGTGGGTCGACGGCGTCCAGGAGGTGCCGCCGCCGGTCATGGTGCCGTCGACCGTGGCGCCCTTGGCGTTCTTGACGGTGACCTCGGTCAGCTTGCCCTTGGCGACACTCACCTTGAGCGCGCCGCTGGTGTCGACGCCGGTGGCACCGGACTTGGGCGAGACGGTGACGGCGGCGGTGGACTGCTGCTTGCCCTGCTGGGTGCTGGAGTCCTTGCCCTTGCCGTCCGAAACCTTGTCACCGCCCCCGCCGCACGCCGCGAGGGAGAGCACCAGGGCGCCGACTATGAGCGCCAGCCCCTTGCGGCCTCGCCGCCCCGCCACCGACGCCCCCGATATTGGCCGCGTTTTCAAGTTGTTCTCCCCTCGCCGGGCCAGGTCAGGCCCGCTCCCCGCCACACTGGTGCGCGCATATTAACCGCCTGGTTTTGAGCGAGGTGTCAGGCGAATGTCACCGTTCCGTCGCAACTTCCGCCCGCACCGCCGCCCGAACCCGGGCCCCTCACCTGGTTACTTCACCGCGCTACCGGCTTTCCACTCCTTCCAGGTCATGTTCCACCCGCCGAGGCCGTTGTCGGGTGCGACGGTCTTCTCCGTGCTGCCCATCACTTCGACGACGTCGCCGACGAGACTGCGGTCGAAGAACCAGCCGGCGGGGGTGGCCGAACTGCCGCCCTTGACGTCCCTGAGGCCCACGCAGCCGTGGCTGACGTTGATCCGCCCGGGGGCGTCCGGCGACCAGTAGTTGCCGTGCACGAAGGTGCCGGAGTCGGTGAGCTTCATGGCGTGCGGCACGTCGGGGATGTCGTACTCGCCGCCGAAGCCGACCGTGCGGCCGTTCATGCGGGTGACGTCCAGCATGTCCATCACCACCATCTTGCCGTTGTACGTGGGGTTCTGCGGGGCGCCCGCGGTGATCGGCACGGTGGCGAGCAGCCGGCCGTCCCGGCGTACCCGCATGGTGTGCGTGGCGGCGTCGACCAGCGAGGTCTGGCTGCGGCCGACGGTGAAGGCGAAGGTCTTGTCCTGCAACCCGTAGACGCCGGGCGCCCCTTGGACGTCCCGCAGGTCCAGGTCGACGGTGACCTCGGTGCCGGGCTTCCAGTACCGCTCGGAGCGGAAGTCGAGACGGCCGGCGCCGAACCAGTGCGGGCGGATCTCGACGGGGGGCCGCGCGCTGACCCGGACGGCACGTTCGACGGCGGCCCGGTCGGTGATCCTTCGGCTGAAGTCGATCGAGACGATCATGCCGGTGCCGACGACGGCACGGCTCTCGGGGGTGACGTAGCCGATGAACCGCTGGTCGGGGGCGAACGTGGTGAAGGTCGTGTGCCGGGCGGAGCGCCGGCCGTCGGAGTCCAGCGCCACGACGTCGACGGTGTACTTGGCGGCGAGCGCCAGCCGGTCCTCGTCCGGCCGCCAGGTCCGGCCGTCGGCGCCGATGTGCCCGGGCACCGGGGAGTCCTGCGCGCCCCAGGGCCCCGGCGTTTGCCTCGGATGTCTGGTTGATCATGTGATGCCGTAGAGGGCGAGGACGCGGTGGCGTTCGGTGTGGGCTCGGCGTCCGGC
>NZ_JBITGJ010000037.1:0-82699 GCF_044456925.1 Streptomyces sp. NPDC050743 | reverse complement strand
ATGCACTCGTTCGGGTGTGCGGCCGTGCCGGTGTGCAGGGTAGTGGGCGGTGGGCAGGCAGCCAGGGTCTGTCATCGAAGACCACGCGCAACAAGTGCCCGCGCAAAGCGCGGGCTGGCCCCTTGGGCTCGGCCCCTCTGCTCCTTCGGCGCCGGGGCCGGCCCCTGGGGCCGCAGCGAGCTACGGCCCTGAGTCGAGATCCGGATGGACACAGCCACCGGTCAGAGACGATGCCTCCGGCGGGGGATCGGCCGGCACCGGGATGGCGGGGGCGCCGTTCCCGACTGCGGGCCCGTAGAGGGCGTGCGCGGGGGCTGCTCCCATCCCGTCCGCCGTCGACCCAGGCAGAGCCGAGCAGACGCGGCCCATGGCGTCACAGTCGTTCGTACAGTGGCGCGCTCCACCTGGACGCCAGGGACCACGCCCGCTCCACGGTGTGTGGGTCGACGGCGTACGGGATGGGAGCAGGGGTGGTGGGGTGCTGAGGTTGACCGAGGCGCTGACGTGCGAGGGCCGGGCCCTTCAGCGGGGAAGGCCCGGCCGTCGGCGTGCAGTACGGGATCAGGGGTCGATGTCCCCGAGATCGCGCCTCAGGATGTCGGTGCCGTTCTGCTGGATGTGCAGCACCACGTCGTTGTAGGTCAGGTGGAGGAGGTGCACGGTCCAGTTGCCGTTGGGGCAGACCTCCCTGGCCGAGGGGGTCTCGGGCGGCGGAATGGTGACGTTCGTGAAGGTGATCTGGCCGTTGCGCGGCCGGATGTTCTGGGTGGGACCGACCACGTTCTGGAACTCGGTTCCCTGGCCCGGAGCGATGTTGCCGCCACGGTTGACGCACACGTACTCCGCCTCGACGGAGGCGGCCGTGAGGAACGCACCGGTGGGGGCGTTGCCGAGGCCGGCGGCCTTGCCGCTGCACTGCAGCCCGGCAGTGAGGCTCTTCGTACAGGTCACGTCACCGATGAAGTGAGGGCTCTGCGCGGTGGCAGTGGTCATGGCGGTCGCGGTGGCCGCCACGGTCAGCAGCGCAGTGCTGAAAATACGTCGCATGGGTTCTCCGTTGTGCCCGTGAGACACGGATGAGGGGACTTCTCGCCGACGCCGTCGGGCGTCGGCGCTCATCCGTGTCACGTCGTGATCTTGAGCATGCGCAAATTGCGGCGTGTGGAGTACTCAGAGATACCGCCAGGAGCTATAAGGCCCAAAATCAGCCCGCCATGGTTTCGCCTCTTCGCTCGCCTCGTCAGGGCGCCTGGGTGTCACAGCCGTGTAGGGAGCAGCCGCCAATGGGGAACCCGCACGTCGGGCTGGCCTGGAATGAAATTCCGGGATAAAACACCGGGGGAAAACCACCTTTTAGTGGTAGCAGAAGGTGATGCAGTCGGGGTTCGGCACGGGTACGGACGTGCCGGTGTCCGTCAGTTGTCCGGACCGCAAGGCAATGCTGACGGCAGATGTCACGTGACACTGGCGCCGTGGGCAGCTCAACGAAACGACGGCCCCGGCTCTTCCGAGTGAGGACCGGGGCTCGTCTGCGTTTGCCGGTCCCCCAATGCCGAAGCGACCGCCTCCGGTTGGGGCGACCGACGAGTTTCGGCCCGGAGAATCTCCGCAGCGACTCGCGCTGTTGCCTTCGGCAACACGGAATCAGGGGGAGCAGCCGCCCTAGGCAACAGTTGACGCTGTCATTTCCTGTGTTTCAGTGCGGTTTCCGTTGCATCCAGACGGATAAGCGATGGTCAAGACTTGGACACGAACGCTTGTGTGCTTTTGTGGCGGCTCGGATCATTGGCCAGATCCCACCCGTACCACGAACACGCAGGAGCTCCCGGTGGCCGCTGGCCAAATAGCATCAGAGTCGGCCGACACGTCGGCAGCAGCCCAGACGGAGCGGCAGAAACTCCGCAAGCACTTCGGCCGCTTCGACATCCTTTTCTTCCTCCTCTGCACCATCGTCGGGGTGGACACCATCGGCACCGTGGCCTCGTCCGGTGCCGAGGCGTTCACCTGGCTCATCGTGCTGGCCGTCGTGTTCTTCGTGCCCTCCGCGCTGCTGACCGCCGAACTCGGGGCCGCGTTCCCCGACGAGGGCGGTCCCTACATCTGGACCAGCCGAGCCTTCGGGCGACTCGCCGGTGCCGTCAACAACTTCCTGTACTGGATCACCAATCCGGTGTGGCTCGGCGGCACGCTCTCCGTTTCCGCCGTCACGGCCTACACCACCTTCTTCAACGACGGGAAGGACCTGAGCACCCCGGCCTTCTACGCTTTCACCCTCGTGTTCGTCTGGGTGGGCGTGCTCGCCGCGATCCTCTCGTTCGACGTCGGCAAGTGGATTCCCACCGTCGGCGCCTGGAGCCGTTTCATCCTTCTCGGCCTGTTCACCGTCACCGTTGTGGCGTACGGCGTCAAGCACGGCCTGCACGGATTCGGGATCGGCGACTTCTCCCCGACTTACGTGGGATTCGTCGGCCTGGTGCCCGTCCTGATGTTCAACTACGTCGGTTTCGAGCTGCCCAACACCGCCGGCGACGAGATGACCGACGCCCAGAAGGACGTGCCCTTCGCCATCTTCCGCAGCGCCGTTGTCGCCGTTCTGCTGTACGCGCTGCCGATCCTCGGCATCCTGCTCGTCCTGCCGGTCAAGGCCATCACTGGCCTCGGCGGATTCATCGACGCGATCCGGCAGGTCTTTACCGTGTACGGCGGCCACGTCGCCGCCGACGGCACCGCCACGCTCAGCGGCGCCGGCAGCCTGCTCGGCGACCTCGCCGCGATCATGTTCATCCTCACGGTGCTGTCCTCCGGCGTCACATGGGTCATGGGCTCCGACCGCGCCCTCGCCGTCTCCGGCTACGACGGCGCCGCGCCCCGGTTCCTCGGCGTCATCTCCAGCCGGTTCGGCACCCCGGTACGGGTCAACATCCTCAGCGGGGTGGTCTCCACCGTCGTCCTGGTTCTGGCCCACGAACTGACCAACGGCAGCGCTGCAAAGCTCTTCGGCGCCGTCCTCGGCCTCGCCGTCTCCACCACCCTCGTCAGCTACCTGGGCATCTTCCCGGCGCTCGCGGTACTGCGCCGCAAGGCCCCGGACGTCTCCCGCCCGTACAAGGCGCCCTTCCCCCGCACCATCAGCGTGATGCTCACCCTGCTCGTCCTGTTCGCCAGCGTGCAGCTGGTCGCCCCCGGACTCGGCGACCACTGGTTCGGCTCCGACTACGCGCCGGACGGCTGGAGTTACGGCGAGCGCTGGAAGTACCTGCTGACGGAGGCCGTCCCGCTCGTCGGGTTCGTGCTCCTCGGCGTGCTCTTCTGGGCGCTCGGCAAGCCGACCCGCACTTCACCTGCCGTCAAGGAGTAGCACACGGCGTCGTCGTTGGTCCCTGCGCTCCTCGGTAGATTCGCGTCACAGTGAGCCTCTTCCAACCTGGCCGGGCCTGTGCTGAGTTGGCGTAGGGCCGTAAGAGGGAAGAGGCGAAGCTCCGGGTGGATGGGTGGTCAACCAAGAGCAACCCGTCCACCGGAGTTTCGTGTGTTTGTGCACCCATCGGGGCTGGACCTGTGTAGCTCGGCCCTTCGGTTCCTGTCCCGTCTCCGCGCGCCCAGAGATGGGAGATCCGCTTGTAGTCCAGGACAGTCTCGTTCGGCTGAGGCTGTCCGCGTACGAGTTGATGCGGAGCGGCAGGTACGGGCTCACGTAGACACTCGATCGGGTTGATCTTGGGCGTGTCGTACGCGTGTTGTGAGAAGGGCCGTCGAGGAGACCCGGCGGCAGGGCGTCTCGCTCCTCGGCGTCGACTGCTACGCGGGCGACGACCGCAAGCTCGTCCAGTACCAGGAGAGCCAGAGCTTCATCGCGACGCAGGCCTTCACGGTCGGCGAGGGCGAGCACCGGGGTGCGGCGACGGATCACTTCTCGGCGCGCAGGGTGCCGAGAAGCCCGTGGTCCTCGTCGTCGATTCCCGCCGCGAACCAGACGCTGTCCCTGCCGCCTGACTTGTCGGTGCCGCGCTGGAGGCCCCACAGCCCGGGGATCACGATCGGGTTCCCGTTGCGGTCCCGCAGGGTTCCCTCAAACCGGCCGGTCTTCAGGTCGAAGACGTTGATCTTGCCGTCTCCGAAGTTGCCGACGAGCAGGTCACCGGAGAACTTCCCGAACTTCTCCGGCGCCGTCTCGAGGCCCCAGGGCGAGTTGAGCACGCGGGTACGTTTCTTGTTGAGTGAGGTCGGGGGGAGCGCCGTGTCCGGTGTGGTGAGCGTCTCGTTGCGGTAGCTGGGTTGATCAGCTGGCGTGAGAGGCAGGTCGGATGAGCTGCGACGAGGTGCTGCGGCTGCTGCGGGAGCGGGAGGCGGCTTGCCGCAGTGAGGCCGAGCGGCTTCGGGCGGAGGCGGAGCGGATCACGGCTCTGCTGGCGACGTGCGAGCGGGAGCTGGCCCGTATCACGACGGCGTGCCAGGTCGTGGATGAACTGCCGCGCATCGAGCCGGTGCCGGCCGCGCCTGCGGCTGCGGCCTCTGCCGTGGTCCCGGCTGCGCGCCGGGGTGGACGTTCGCCGGATGCCGAGGCTCGGGAGCTGACCGTTTCGGGTAGCGCCAGGTGATCGCCGGCTCGTCCGGGGCGTGCAGCAGGGTCCCGTCGACGGCCACGGTACGCAGCCCCCGCCAGAAGGCGCCGCTCTGGCCGCGGTGGGCGACGGGCCCGGCGAGGGTCTCGAACAGACGCCGTAGCGGAGCGGCCCCTATCTGCCGGCGGGCCCTGGAGAGCGAAGAGACCGCCGGCCGTACCAGGGCCAGCGGCTCCAGCCCGGCCACCAGCTTGCCCCACACGCTCCGGTAGGAGCAGTCCTCGAACAGGGCCAGCGCGAGGACAAAGTAGACCACCACCCGCGACGGCAGCAGCCGCAACCGCCGCTCACGCGTGCCGGTCTCCTCCAGCACAGCGTCCACCAGGCAGAAGTCCACGATCTGTGTCAACTCGCCCAGATGCCCGGGCGCGTACACACCCCCGGCCACCTCGATCGTGCGCGTGATGACAGACTTCTCCCGCAACGGGACTCCCGGACTCGATGATCACCTTGCTCGACACAAGCTGATCTACCAGGGGTCCCGTTCCTGCTGTTCAGACAGGGGTTGCCAACGACTGAAGATCCCTAACGCAACGGTGTTGACCTGTACGAGGTGCTGTGGCTGTTTGGTGAGCACATCGCTGCGGGCGCTCCCATGCCGGAACCGCCGGCGGAGGCGAACGAACGGCTAGGCCGGGTATTCAGTTTCCTGGGTGACTCGCTCGGCAGGAGGGTCAGGGTGGTCTAGCGGCAGCCGCTGGGCCGTCTATGGGCCGTGCGAGGCTGCCCGACGCCGACCAACAACGACAGAAGCCCACGGCATCCGAGCAGTTCGGAGCCGTGGGCTTCGTCAGTCCCGCTGGTCGGCGAGACGCTTGATCACAGACGCTGCTTCCCCCAGGTGCCCCCCAGCGGTGTCGGGGTCAAGGAAACCCGCAGCTCACGCTGGGTCGATATGGCCCACTGTAAATCTGCCGGCTCAGCCTTCCCAGGTTCGAATCCTGGCGCCGCCACACGGGAACAAGGGCCCGGTGACCTGCGAGAACAGCAGGTCACCGGGCCCTTGTCGTATCCCCGAGTGATCAGCGGACTGTCTCACCCTGTCTCGCGTTCGAACGCCGCGTCTCGGTGTGTGTGGACGGGGCGTGGACGGGATTTCCGGCCCGTCATCCGGCCTGCCTCAGGCGGGCGGAGATCTTGGCGTTCGCCGCCTCGTCGCCCTCACCGCCACACTGTGGCCGGGTGCTCCGCCACGACTTGAGGCTCCCCCCGGAGCCGAGCCAGGTGGACACGGCAGCGTGGCGAAGGTCATACGGGCGCTTGGCCTATGCCGATCTGCAGTCGCCGGGAGTCAGGGCTCGTGAGCGATCCTCACGACGCGGAGCAAGCCACCAGTAGCGGGAGCGGCACGCCGTAGCGGGACAGCCGCACACCGATCGACACGGCCGGCGCTCGCCGCCCAGGACAGCAGTGGCGAGCATGCTGCTCAGAGTCAGCGCATTCAGGAGTTCCGGCAGGTGGCCTGGCCCCGGTCGAGACGGCAGACGCAGACCATGTCGACGAGGGTGGCGAGGGTGACGGGAGCGGTGGAGTGGCGGCGGTAGAAGGAGAGTTCGCGGGTGTAGCGGTGGCAGCGGACTAGGACGACGGCGTGGCCGGGTGTGTGGTGGTCGAAGGGTGTCGTCGGGGTGGATGTCGAGCATGGCCCGGTCGTAGTGGCGGTCGCCCTTGAGGCCGTGGCTGGTGCGCAGACGCATCCAGTTCTTCTCCTGTCGTAGACCTCGTCGCCGGCCAGCCCCCCGGCCGGTATGCGCAGGTCTCGAATACCGAGGACTCGCTTCACCGTGAAGGTCGGCGCGAAACAGCCCGCACAGGCTGAATTTCTACAGAAATTCATGGTCTGGGTGGATGGCTTTTCCATCCACCCAGACCATGAAAATCAGTTATTGTTGTGGTTGGCGCCCCTGACGTTGTTATTGTTATTATTGTTGTTGGTGGGGGTGCCGGCGTTGTTGTTGTTATTGTTGTTGTTGACGATGACGGTGATCCGCAAGCCGTCGTCGTCGAAGTCCGCCCAGTCCCAGGCAGTGTCGTCGTCTGCATCGTCGCCGAAGTACGCGCGGTCGTGGGTGGCGTTGGCGTCTGCGTCGTCGTCGAAGTCCGCCCGGTCCCAGGCAGTGTCGTCGTCTGCATCGTCGTCGAAGTCCGCGCGGTCGTGGGTGGCGTTGGCGTCTGCATCGTGCTCACCGTCCGCCCGGTCCTCGGCGTCCGCCCGGTCCTGGGCGGCGTCGATGTCCTCGTCTTCCTTGGCGTCCGCCCGGTCCTGGGCGGCGTCGTTGTCCTCGTCGTGCTTGGCGTCCGCCCGGTCGTCGAGGACGGTGAAGATACCGCTTGAGCGGAATGTGTTGAGCGAATCATGACTCGCGGCGTGCGCCATGGGCGCCGACCAGAGACCTACCCCGCTGCCGAGCACGATCAGGGCCGCCGCCCTCGAACCCAGGCGGGGGTGATACGAGGGAGCGCCCTCGTCTTGGCGCCAATTGCGCGTCACCTTGCGCTTCGGGAACATCTTGCGTCCTCTCTCCTCGCATAGCCGAGGGAACTGTCCGATTGGTTCGAGGATGCAAACGTTGAGCCGCATCCAGCCTCATCACGCATTCCGTGCGAGCTGCATGCGATAACGGTTCGACCTGCGGTTTTAGGCCAGGTGCCGACATGTCTGAAACCCGTGGCTCAGCGCCGGTGGCGCCTCTGGAGGTCAGGCGATAAAGTAATTAGCCTCTAATTGTCATGACGGTCCGTCAGTTCGTCTGGCAGGCCGTTTCGGCTTGCCAAGCCGGCCATGGGCAGGCGGGTCGCCCGCTGTCCCGCCGTGTGGGCGCTGGGGTTCCACGGCTCCGGGGCGGGGTCCAGGTCGTAGAGGCAGAGTGTTTCCGCTGGTCAGCCGGAATTCGGCAGGGCCTGCAGGCGCGCGAACGCCCCGGTGATTACGTGGGTGAAGGGTCAGTGCCGGCGGCGGCCGGTGGTCACCAGCCGGGCGGCGGCAGAGGGCGGCAAGAGTGCGGTGACGCGTGGTCAGCACTCAGAAGTCCACTCAGAGCGGGTGGTGTTCAGGCGACGGCGACGCGCTGTTCCTCGGGGCGGGCGCACGGCACGCACATGCCGAGCGAGGGCGGGAGGGCCGCCCGCTTGGCGGGCGTCATCGGCCCGGCGGGCTTTGCCTGCTCGATCGAGTAGAGGTAGGCGACCAGCGGTCCGTGGCGGCGGCGCGGACACTCGCACGGGGTTGCCACGTCCCGCCCACCGGGCCGTAACCAAAGGGCCCGCAGTTGTCGGACCGTGGCCAGCCCCTCGCAAGCCGGGTGCCACCGATAGACGGGGATGCCGGCCATCAGACGGCCGCGGTGTCGACGGCTCGCAGGACAGGGGGAGGACTCGTCGTCGTGGACGGCGAGGACCTGCTTGTACACGCAGGACTCGCTCATGCCGCATGCCTCGCCCAGCGCACGGGCGCTGAGCGGGCGGCCCGCCTGTGCGGACTCGGACCCGGTGTACACGCGGAGTGCGTCCTGGGCGTTCGCACGGGCCGTGACCAGCGCGGACGGTTCCAGTACGGGTACGCCTGCCGAGGCGTCAGCGGCGACCGGGGTGGGCGCCGGTTCGGGGCGTACGGGGGCACGGGGCGGGTGTGGATTGCTGCGCCCGGTTCGCCGGGTCCCAGTCCGCGAGGCGGCCCCACATGTCTTGATCTCGAGTGGACTGCAAATCTGTCGGCTCAGCCTTCCTGGATTCGAATCCTGGCGGTGCCACACGGCGCCCTTCCGTCGTTCCGGCCGCCGAGTGGCCGGCGCGGTGGGCGACCTCCACCGGGTCGGCTGCGGAGCTCGGCCAGAGGCTGCCGCACGCGCGCGTGGATCATGCGGGCGGGTCCGGCGAGGGGCGAAGCACAGGGAGAGCCCGCTCCTAGTCGCTTGAGGAGGGCTCTCCGACTGCCCTGGCCGCTGCTGCCTGCCATTTCGCGGCGTCTGTCGTTCCGCGCGTCCGTCGCGACGGCCGAGCGCCGGTCGTGGTGCTCAGGGGCAGAGGTTCACGTGCCGGACGGCCAGGACGTGCCCCGCTGCGTCGATGAGGCGGCTGCGGGCGAGGTGTCCGCCGGCCACCGCATTGGTGATCGCCGTGGCGATCGCGGACGTCTGGGAGCTGACGTTGCCCCCCAGGTCGAACATGACCATGTCGGCGCCGGAACGCAGGGCCTGGACGGCGGCGGTGGGGACGCTGAAGCCGGCGGCGGAGATCGCCTTGGCGCTGAGCGAGTCGGTGACCACCAGCCCCTTGAAGCCCAGCTTGCCGCGCAGCTCCGAGCTGATGGCGGTGGGTGACAGGCTCGCCGGGTTGGTGCCCAGGCCCGGCACGACGTTGTTGGAGACCATGATGGCCGGGGCGCCGGCCTTGATGGCCGCCGTGAACGGCGGGATGGCCACCTTTTGCAGGGTGGACCAGGGCAGGGTGTGGGCGGGGCCGAAGTCGGAGTTGTAGCTGGAGCCGCCGAGGCCCGGGAAGTGCTTGACGACGGGGATCACGTTTCCGGCGCGCAACCCGTTCATGTATGCGACCCCGTCCTTGGAGACCACCGAGGTGTTCCCGCTGAAGGACCGCCATCCGTCGGGGTTGGTCTTACTGGGGGCCACGTTCCTGCCGTCGACGTCGACCACCGGTGCGAGGTCCATGTTCACCTGGGCGGCGGCCATCTTGGTCGCGACCTTGGCGACGTTCTGCTGGATCTGGGCCGGAGTCCAGTGCGCGCCCATGTACGAGGCCCAGGGCAGGGATCCGACGAGGTTCGCCATGCGCTGGATGCCGCCGCCCTCCTCGTCGGTCATCACCAGCAGGCCGAGGTGACCGGGTACATGCGTCTTCAGGGTGCTCAGCCGGGAGCCGAGGTCGGACGGCGCCTTGCTGCCGAACAGCAGCACACCGCCGGCACCGGCGCTCACCTCGGAGGTGACGTCCGACACCGAGGTCTCCGACACCGGGACGGCGACGGTCAGCATGGCCAGCCGGCGGTTCGACCACCCGGCCAGCTTCGTGCTGTTGGTGCACGCGGTGGCGGTGACGGTGGCGGTGGTGGAGAGGTCCGGGGCGAGGGACGACTGGGAGAAGGAGGGCGTGGCGGACGGGGTGCGGGACACGCCGGGGCCACTGGAGTGCGGGGTCGCCTTGGGGGCGCCCGCACCACAGCCCGCGAGGAGCATCGCGGCCACGGCGGCGGTGCTCAGTCTTCGTGCTGTCCCGGCCCGGCCGGGGAGCCGCGGCGATGCGGACGCGCTTGTGCAGTCGCGGTACGTCGGAAGATTCATCGCCGGCCTCCTTCGGGGGAGACGCGACGGTGGCCGTCGCGTCTCCGGACCGCATCAGCATGAGGTGTGCCTTACGACGCGTGAGATGCGCCCGGTCCGGTATTTGTTCGCTGGTCCACGGTCGGAGTACCAGGATCTCGCGCCTCGGAGTCGAACGAAAGTCCAGCCGACGTGAGTGGGGCCGTTCAGGGACTTACCTCGATCGCGCTTCACCCCGGTCGCAGCACCGTTCACGGGGGGACGGGTGTGGGGCGGTGGCGCCTTTGGACCCTGTTGGGTCGCATCCCGCTGGTCGCACTTCCGGGTCTCTTCACTAGAATCGAACGTGTGAACGATGACCGTCCGCTGACGCGTCTCGACATGCTGCGTTTCGCCCGCCGCGTCGTCGAACACCAGGCCGCGCGACAGCTCGCCCTGATGGACCGGTGGATCGCGGACGAAGAGCGCCGGGAGGCCGAACGGGAGCGCCGCCTCGCCACCCGGCAGGCCGCTCCGGACTGGCTGATCGAGCGCGGGCTGAACGGCCGCACCGCGGTGTACGTCCATGTCGGCGGCTGCGCGAGCGCCGGCGGGCGTGCCAAGGGGGCCAGCCGGGACCAGGCGGTACGCGCACTCACCGAAGGAGAAATCGCCGCATGCCCACTGTGCCGCCCCGACACCGCGCTGGGAATACTGGAATGACCGGTCCGGGTGCGGGCCCCGACGGTCCGGACGATGCTGGAGCCATGGCCGGGAAACGACCCATCATCGTGCACCTGCCGTCCCCGACCGGCGGCCGCCGGGTCCGGGTGGACGGCGAGATCCTCGGTCTGGCGCACAACGTGGGGGACCTGGTGGAGTTCCTGCGCCGCGCGGGGCTGGAGATCGAGCCGGAGCAGGTGGCCGACTCGCCGCTGATCGACTGGCGCGGAGTGGGCCCCGATCACTGGGAGGCCGAGACCCGCACCTGACAGCGGTGTCGGTGGCGGTGTCGCGTCCGCGTCGGTGCGGGCACACTGACGGCATGTCCTCCCGACGCAGAACCTGTCCTGTGTGCCACCGCGACATCGCCGTCGTCGCGGGCCGCTACGCGCGGCACGACCCGCCCGGGGCGCGGGAGAACGGGGAACTCGTCTCCTGCGCAGGGTCGCGGCAGCAGGCGCAACTCGCCGTCCAGCCGGCGTTGGACGGATACGCCGTACCGGAGTTTCCCGGTCAGCTGCCTCTGTTCTGAGTCACGAAGAGGCGGCGAGGACCGACTTGTTGGTGGGGGCGGGTGTTCGCGGGTATCTGACGGGACGACAGGTCGGTGGTGCTGAGGGCTCGCCGGCGGGGTCTGTCCGTTCAACGGCCGGTGGCGGGCCTCAGTTCCCGGCCACCGACTTCACCGCGACCGACACCGGCGTCGATCCGCTGATCAGCTCCAGCGTCAGGCCGGTCGTCGCCGGGGTGTCCACCAACTCCGCGAGTACGGTCGCCACATCGTCCCGGGGAATCGCGCCGCGCCCGGTGTGCGCCTCCAGCCGGACCTGACCGGTACCGGCGTCGTCCGTCAGCGAGCCGGGGCGCAGGATCGTCCAGTCCAGGGCGTCCTGGCGGGTGACGTACGCGTCCGCCTCGCCCTTGGCGCGCAGATACACGTCGAAGACATCGTCGCCCTGGTGCGCGGGATCCGCGCCCATCGAGGACACGACCAGGAAGCGGCGCACGCCCGCGCGAACGGCCGCGTCAGCGAACAGCACCGCCGCGCCCCTGTCCACCGTCTCCTTGCGGGCTGCCCCACTGCCCGGGCCCGCACCGGCCGCGAAGACCGCCGCATCGGCGCCCTGCAGATGCGCCACGACCTCCTCCACCGAAGCGGACTCCAGGTCGAGCAGTACCGGTTCGGCGCCGGCCGCCCGCAGGTCGTCGCTCTGTTCCGACTTGCGGATGATCCCCGCGACCTCGTCCCCACGCGCGGAGAGCAGGCGCTCCAACCGCAGCGCGATCTGTCCATGACCACCAGCGATGACAATGCGCATGATTCCGACCGTACGCCGGAAGGGGCGCGTCCGCCGCACGAGTTAACCGGCGTGGCAGGACCGCGCCGGGCTCACGCCCACCGGCCCGCGCCGGGCGCGCACGTGCACACGCCCGGCGCGCACACCCACCCGCGCGCCCCAGGCCACCACCCCGAACCGCGCCCCGAACCAAGCCCGCTCACGACAACTCGCCCCGCCCCTGCCGCGGCAACCCGTGTTCCGCCGTGGCCGCCGAGTTGCAGTACTCCCGTACCGCGCTCGTGCGGGCCACCACCCGGCCCCGGTGGACCACGATCCGGCTGTACGCCAGTGACAGGGCGCCGGCCAGGCGGTTGCCGCGGACGGCGAGCAGGTCGGCGGGGAAGCCGGCCTCCACGCGTACCTCCGGCAGGCCCAGCATCGCGCGGGCCGAGGCGCTGACGGCGTCGTAGGCGTCCTCCGGGCGCAGGCCGTGGGCGGAGGCCAGGAGGTAGGCGGCCTCCAAGGGGTCACCGCGGCCGACGGGGTTGGAGGCGTCGCGCAGGGCGCCGCTGCCGGCCGACACGCGCACCCCGGCCGCGCGCAGCAGCCGTACCGGAGCGGCGCCCCGGCGGTCGGTTCCGCAGCAGCCGCCCTGGGGCAGGCACACGACCGTCACGCCGGCGGCCGCGAGCTGGTCGGCGGCGCGGGAGGCGGCCTCGGTGGGGAGGCGCGCGAGACCGGCGCACGGCCCGATCGTCACGCCGGGGCGCAGGCCTCCGGCCATGGCCACGAGCCGGGACAACCGGGCCGGGTCGGAGGCGTCCGTGTGCAGATCCACCGGGCAGCCGTGCTCGGAGGCCACGTCCAGGACGGTCTCCACATAGCCCGTGGGATCGGGGTCCAGGTCGGGGCAGCCGCCCACCACGGAGGCGCCCATCTTGAGCGCGTCGCGCAGTATCGCCAGCCCGTCGGCCCCGGCCACCCCGGTCAGCAGCCGGGGCATCGCCACCGTCGTCAGCTCGGCGAGCCCCCGCAGCGAGCGCCGCGCCTGCAGGACGGCGCCCAGCGCGCCGAGCCCTTGCACGTCGCCCACGCGCACGTGCGTGCGTGCCGCAGTGGCCCCGTGGCCGAGCTGCAGCAGGGCCGCCTCCGTCGCCCGGCGCTGGACGTCCTCGGGGGCGTACGACACCGGGCCGGGGTGCTCGGCGGACAGCGCGGTGTCACCGTGGGCGTGCGGTTCGGCCGGGGCCGGCAGGAGCAGGTAGCCGCTCAGGTCCACGCGCATGGCGGCCGTCCGGGCGGGGCCCGGCGCCAGACTGCCGGCCGTGCCCACCACCTCGATGCGCCCGCGGCCCAGCCGTACGTCCACCGTCCGGCCGTCGGTGAGCCGCGCCCCGCACAGCAGCAAGGCGACCGGGTCGGACTGACCCGAGGATCCCGAGGAGTTCGACGGCGGGTGGGGCTGCGGCTGGCTGTCGGGCATCGCGCTCCAGGATGGGGGCCGGGGGCTCGGGCGGGCCGGCGTGAGACACCGGGGCCTGGACCCAAGATCACGCAGAGCGAGTCGAGCCTAGGGTGGCGAACGGCGCCGATCGCGCAGGAGCGCAATAGTCGTACCGTGGGGTCCACCCTTGGCAGTACAAGCATCGCCCACCCGCGTGGCCTCCGGCTCTCCCCGATGACGGCCACGACGTCCACGCGCGTGGCCCCGCTCCCTCTCGGTGACGCCCACGCGCGCGTGCCGCGCTTTCGGCGCCGCCGTGCTCGGCGCTGGTGACGTCCACGCGCGCGTGCCACCGCTCCCCGCTCGAAGTGGGCACCCGGCGATCGGCCCCCACGGGCATCGGCCACACACGGGTACGGCGCCTGAGCACTCCCCCCTGCCGTCGGCCCCGCCTGGCGACTCATGAGGTCACTGCGAGCCCTGGGATGGGGGGTGTCGCGGGCTGCCGGATACGGATTTGGGTGAACGGCGGCGGACCGTGTAATGTCTTCATCGCTCGCCCCAATAGCTCAGTCGGCAGAGCGTCTCCATGGTAAGGAGAAGGTCAACGGTTCGATTCCGTTTTGGGGCTCTGGTGTGAGAGGTTCCCGTCGAAAGGCGGGGTCCGATCGCACCGCAGCGGTGTAGCTCAGTCGGTAGAGCAAGCGGCTCATAATCGCTGTGTCACCGGTTCAAGTCCGGTCACCGCTACTCACAGTAGCCGATTGCGGGGTCGGTCCTTCGATCGGCTACTCTTTCTTGCGTTGAATTAGTCCACCCGTTCGTCTTAGGAGCACTCACGTGGCTGCCACCGACGTCCGCCCGAAGATCACGCTGGCCTGCGTGGAGTGCAAGGAGCGGAACTACATCACCAAGAAGAACCGGCGTAACAACCCGGACCGTCTTGAGATGAAGAAGCACTGCCCGCGTTGCAACGCGCACACCGCGCACCGCGAAACGCGATAAAACAGGCTCGTCCGCGAGGCCGTCCCCTTCCGAGGGGGCGGCCTCGCGGCGTTTCATCGCTTCACGGCGCTCCGGCCGCACCGGCGTTCCGGCAGCACCAGCGCTCCGGCCGGCACCGGTGCATCAGCGGCGCTTCAGACCCACCCGCGCTTCAGCGGCCCGAGGCTCACCCCTCCCCCCGCGCAATCCCCGGCGGGATTCCGGCTAATTTGGGGCCATCACAGCAGACATCAGGAGGTGCCGGGCCATGGCGCTCGACCAGTCCTTCGTTGGACGGACCTACCCACCCACCGCGCCCTATGAGGTGGGCCGGGAGAAGATCCGCGAGTTCGCCGAGGCAGTGGGCGAGACCAACCCGGTCTACACCGACCCGGAGGCCGCGAAGGCGTTCGGTCATTCCGATGTGATCGCCCCGCCGACGTTCGTGTTCGCCATCACCTTCCCGGCCGCGGGGCAGATCGTCGAGGACCCGCAGCTCGGTCTCGACTACAGCCGCGTGGTGCACGGCGACCAGAAGTTCGCCTACAGCCGCCCGGTGCGCGCCGGTGACCGGCTCAGCGTCACCTCCACCATCGAGGGGATCAAGTCCCTCGCGGGCAACGACATCCTGGACATCCGCGGTGAGGTGCACGACGAGGCGGGAGAGCACGTCGTGACCGCCTGGACCAAGCTCGTGGCCCGCGCGGCCGAGGAGGCGTGAGGACCTGATGACGGCGAAGATCGCGTACGACGACGTCGAGGTCGGCACCGAACTGCCGGCGCAGACCTTCCCCGTGACCCGCGCCACGCTCGTGCGCTACGCGGGTGCCTCCGGGGACTTCAACCCCATCCACTGGAACGAGAAGTTCGCCAAGGAGGTCGGCCTGCCGGACGTCATCGCGCACGGCATGTTCACCATGGCCGAGGCGATCCGCGTGGTCACCGACTGGACCGGGGACCCGGGCGCGGTCGTGGAGTACGGCGTCCGCTTCACCAAGCCCGTCGTCGTGCCGAACGACGACAAGGGCGCGCTGATCGAGGTCAGCGGCAAGGTCGCGGCCAAGCTGGACGACAACACGGTGCGCGTGGACCTGACGGCGACCAGCGCCGGCCAGAAGGTTCTGGGCATGTCCCGGGCGGTCGTACGGCTGGCCTGACGGCTCCATCGGAAGCAGTGCTGTAAGGGGCGTCCTCCCTGGTGAGGCGCCCCTTACGCGTGTCTCGGGCGGCGGGGGTTGCCAAGTTAGTGATTGAGTACTAACTTACTTCTCATGGTCAGGATGAGCGCAGAGGAACGACGCGAGAGCGTCATTCGCGCGGCGATCGCCGAGTTCGCCCGGAAGGGCTACTACGGCACCTCCACGGAGGCGATCGCCAGCCGCGTGGGTGTGTCGCAGCCGTACCTCTTCCGGCTCTTCGCGGGCAAGAAGGCGATCTTCGCCGCCGCGTCCCTCCGGTGCGTGGAGGACACCTGCCGGGTCTTCGAGGAGGCGGCGAAGGGGCTGGAGGGGGAGGAGGCCCTGCACGCCATGGCGAACGCCTATGTGCGGCTGATCACGGAGCAGCCCGAGAGGCTCCAGATGCAGATGCAGACGTACATCACGGTCGCGGCCGCCGAGGCGGAGGGTGACCACGAGTTCGGCGAGGCCGTACGGGCGGCCTGGATGAAGCTCTGGGACACCGTTCACCTGCCGCTCGGGGCGGACGACAGCGAGACCACGACCTTCCTGGCGTACGGAATGCTCATCAACACCCTCACCGCCATGGGGTTTCCGCCCGAACACTGGGTCTGGCAGGGGATGTATCCGTCGGCCCGGGTCACCGGCCGGCTGGAGAAGTAGCGGAACGAGGTGGATCGTCCGCCTCTTTTCCTGCTCATGAAAGTTAGTAATCAATAACTAACTAGATCGCTCTCTGGGGGAGAGATGTCACAGCAGAACGCACCGAACGGCGGTCGCGGAAGCGCCGCCTGGGCCCTCGTCATCACCAGCGTCGCCGGGTTCATGGCGGCCCTCGACAACCTCGTCGTCACCACCGCCCTGCCCTCCATCCGCAAGGACCTCGGCGGCGCCCTGGACGACCTCGAGTGGACCGTGAGCGCCTACACGCTCACCTTCGCCGTCCTGCTGATGTTCGGCGCGGCCCTCGGCGACCGCTTCGGGCGCCGGCGGCTCTTCATCGCCGGACTCGCCGTGTTCACCGGGGCCTCCGCCGCCGCGGCCATGGCGCCCGGCATCGGCTCCCTGATCGCCGCCCGCGCGGTCCAGGGCGTCGGCGCGGCCGTGATGATGCCGCTCACGCTGACCCTGCTGACTGCGGCCGTGCCCGCCGCCAAGCGCGGGATGATGTACGGCATCTGGGGCGCCGTCAACGGACTCGCCGTCGCCTCCGGACCGCTCATCGGCGGCAGCCTCACCGAGCACGTCTCCTGGCACTGGATCTTCTGGCTGAACGTGCCGCTCGGCCTGATCACGCTGCCGCTCGCCCGGCTGCGCCTCGCCGAGTCCCACGGCACCGGCGCCCGGCTCGACGTGCCCGGCACCCTGCTCGCCAGCGGCGGCCTCTTCGGGATCGTCTACGGCCTGGTCCGCGGCCCCGCCGACGGCTGGACCGACACCGTGGTCCTGACCGCGCTGTTCGCGGGCGGCGCACTGCTGGCCGGGTTCGTCCTGTACAGCTCGCGCGCGGCCAACCCCATGCTGCCGATGCGGCTGTTCCGGTCTCGCGCCTTCTCCGGCATCAACGCCGCCAGCCTGCTGATGTTCGTCGGCATGTTCGGCTCGATCTTCCTGCTCAGCCAGTACATGCAGGGCGTGCTCGGCTACTCGCCCACCGAGGCGGGCCTCAGGATGCTGCCCTGGACCGGCATGCCGATGCTCGTCGCGCCGATCGCCGGAATCCTCTCCGACCGGATCGGCGGTCGCCCGGTCGTCGCCGCTGGCCTGTTCCTGCAGGCCGTCGGTCTCGGCTACATGGCCGTCGTGGCCACCACGGACGCCTCCTACGCCGCCCAACTGCCCGCCCTGGTCGTCAGTGGGATCGGCATGGCCCTGTACTTCGCGCCGGCCGCCAATCTGGTGATGTCCAGCGTCCGCCCGCAGGAGCAGGGCATCGCCTCCGGCGCCAACAACGCGCTGCGCGAGGTGGGCGGCGCGCTCGGCATCGCGGTGATGTCGTCGATCTTCTCCGCGCAGGGCGGCTACGAGAGCCCGCAGAGCTTCGTGGACGGCCTGCGGCCAGCCCTGGTCACCGGCTCGGCGGTGGTCGCCCTCGCCGCGGTCGCGGCCCTGGCGATCCCGGCCCGCCGCAGTGCGGCCCGCCGCGCCGCGGGGGACGGGCGGACGCCCGCGAGCGCCCAGGAGGCCGCTGCCGCCGAGGCTCCCGCCCCGGCGACCGGCGCCCTGGAGAGCACCGCCCGCTGAGACCCGGACCGGAACCTCGCCACCCTCGTCACAAGGAGTTCGCGATGCCCGCTCTTCCCTGGACCGTGCCGAACACCCCGCCCCAGGGCACCGAGGTGCACGTCTTCGCCTCGCGCTTCGAGACCCACTCCCTGTGGGGCGCCCTCCGCTTCCTCGCCCGCACCCCGGCCGTGTGGCGGCAGGTCGGCAAGGCACCCGGCGCCTACGGAGCCTCCCTCAAGGCACAGCCGCTGCGGCGGACCTTCTGGACGCTGTCCGCCTGGGAGTCGGCCGACGCGCTGAAGGCCTTCGCCCACTCCGGTGCCCACCGGCCCACCTCCCGCGGACTGGCGTCCCAGATGCGCGACGTCGCGTTCGCCACCTGGCAGACCTCCGGCGACGAGTTGCCGGTGAGCTGGGAGGAGGCGGAGCGGCGGCTCAGGTAGCCCGCCGGCCGGCAGTCGCGGTACGTCGCCTACGCGCGCGTGGCCTTCGAGAGGAGACCACGCGCGCGTACCCGTGTGTCAGGCGTGGCGCGCAACCGCCTCCCCGCCGCTCCGTGCCCGCCGCCCGCGTGGATGCGGTGCTGCCGGGGGCGTCTCGTAGTCTTGGGCCCGTGCAGGTACTCCACGACGCCCCTCTTGCCCCGCTGACCACCTTCCGGCTGGGCGGTCCCGCGACGCGGCTGGTCACCGCGGTGACCGACGCCGAGGTGATCGCCGCCGTCCGTGAGGCCGACGACAGCGGGACGCCGCTGCTGGTCATCGGCGGTGGATCGAACCTGGTCATCGGCGACAAGGGATTCGAGGGCACCGCCCTGCGCATCGCCACGCGCGGCGTCGAGCTGCGCGGTACGACGCTGGAGCTCGCGGCCGGCGAGGTGTGGACGGACGCCGTCGCCCGCACGGTCGAGGCGGGGCTCGCCGGCATCGAGTGCCTGGCCGGCATCCCCGGATCCGCGGGCGCCACGCCGATCCAGAACGTGGGCGCCTACGGCCAGGAGGTCTCCTCCACCATCACCGAGGTCATCGCCTACGACCGGCGCGCCGGCGAGACCGTCACGCTGGCGAACGAGGAGTGCGCCTTCTCGTACCGCCACAGCCGCTTCAAGGCCGACCCCGAGCGCTATGTCGTGCTGCGCGTCCGCTTCGCGCTGGAGGACGCGGGCGGGCTCTCCGCGCCCGTGAAGTACGCCGAGGCGGCCCGCGCGCTCGGCGTCGAGCCGGGAGACCGGGTGCCGCTGGCCGCCGCCCGCGAGACCGTGCTCAAGCTGCGCGCCGGGAAAGGCATGGTGCTGGACGCCGAGGACCACGACACCTGGTCCGCCGGGTCCTTCTTCACCAACCCGATCCTCACCGACGAGCAGTTCGCCGCGTTCCACGCGCGCGTGCGCGAGCGGCTGGGCGACGGCGTCGAGCCGCCCGCCTACCCGGCGGGGGAGGGACGTACGAAGACCTCCGCGGCCTGGCTGATCGACAAGGCGGGCTTCACCAAGGGCTACGGCACCGGACCGGCCCGCATCTCCACCAAGCACACCCTCGCCCTCACCAACCGGGGCTCCGCCACCACCGAGGACCTGCTGGCTCTGGCCCGCGAGGTGGTCGCCGGCGTCCGCGAGGCCTTCGGGATCACCCTCGTCAACGAGCCGGTGACGGTCGGCGTCAGCCTGTAGGGCCGACAGGACCCCGACGACACCGCGGGCCTCCGCGCGCTCTAGTACGCCACTCCCACCCCCTGCTTCACCGTCCCCGCGTCGTCGATCATCGCCAGCATCGCGTGCGCCACGTCGGCGCGCGCGATGAAGCGGCCCTTGCGGGGGAAGCCGCCGACGACCGTGCGGTAGCTGCCGGTGATCGGCTTGTTCTGCAGGCGCGGCGGCCGTACGGACGTCCAGTCCGTGCCGCTGCGGGCCAGCTCGGCCTCCATTTCGCGCAGGTCGGTGTAGACGTCCTTCAGGACGGCCGACACCAGGCCGCGCATCGCACGGTCCAGGGCGCCGTCGCCCTCGGGGGCGGGGCCGACGGGACCGGCGCTGACCACGAGCAGCCGCCGTACGCGCTCCGCCTCCATGGCGCGCAGGACCGTACGGGTCAGCCGGGTGGCGACCCCGGCGTCCTTGCGGCTGCGGGCGCCCAGGCCGGAGAGGACCGCGTCCCGGCCCCTGACGGCGGTGCGCAACTCCTCGGGGTCGGTGAGGTCGGCGCGAACCACCTCCAGCGCGTCCCCGGTGACGTCGAGCCGCGCCGGATCGCGGACCACGGCCGTCACCCGGTGGCCGGAGCCGAGCGCCTGGCGCACGAGCTCCCGGCCGATGCCGCCGGTGGCGCCGAAAACGGTGAGGTTCATGTGTGCTCCCGTACTCGGGACTGGTGGGTGAGTATTCACTCACCCCTGCTGCCCTCTAGAGTGGGTAAGCACTCACCCACCCGTCAAGCCCGATTGGACGCCCATGGAGCCGAAGCCGGCGCGTGTCCGCATCCTCGACGCCGCCCACGAGCTCATGCTCACCGTCGGACTCGCCCGCGCCACCACCAAGGAGATCGCCCGCGCGGCAGGCTGCTCCGAAGCGGCCCTCTACAAGTACTTCGACAGCAAGGAGGAGCTGTTCGTGCGGGTGCTCGCCGAGCGGCTGCCCCGGCTCACCCCCCTGCTCAACAGCCTCGCCGCCGAACCGGGCCAGGGCACCCTGGAGGGCAACCTCACCGAGATCGCCCGCCAGGCCGCCCTCTTCTACGAGCAGAGCTTCCCGATCGCGGCCTCCCTGTACGCCGAGACCCAGCTCAAGCGCCGCCACGACGACGCCCTGCGCACGCTCGGCTCAGGCCCGCACCGGCCCATCCAGGACCTGGACGCCTACCTGCGCGCAGAGCAGGCCGTCGGCCGCGTCCGCGCCGACGCCGACACCTTCGCGGCCGCCTCCCTGCTGCTGGGCGCCTGCGCGCAGCGCGCGTTCGCCTACGACGCGACCGGCACGGGGGAGCGGCCGTCGGTGGACGAGTTCGCCGCGCGGCTCGCACGGACGCTGCTGGGCGGAATCTCCGTTGCACCGGCCTCGGCGTGAGCATCACGCTGAGGGCATGACAAACACCCCCGGTATCACGACCGCATGCGGCTGAGGCTGCGCGAGTTCCGGCCCCGAACCGGCCCGCGTGAACACCGGGTCGTCCAGCCCCGGCAGCCCCTGCGCCACACCTCGCTGCGCGCCCCCGAGCCCATCGGGCTGCTGCTCGGCGACCACGACGGCCTGAGCCGGCTGGCCGGCCTGTTCTCCTTCGCCGCCTACTCCCGGCACACCATCGTCCATGTGCCGCTGCGTGACGGCGTGCCGCCCGACGAGGGCATGGGCGAGCTGGTCGACCTCGTCCTGGTCCACCACTCGCTCGGACTGCGCGCCGGCCAGTGGCCCGAGCTGCGCCGGAAGCTGCGCGCGGGCACCCCGCTGACCGTCCGGACGGACGAGGCGCGCACCGCGCGGGACGCCGCCGTCTGGCGCGCACGCAGGGACCGGGCCGACTTCCGCGACGGGCTGCGGCACGCCACGCACGCGCGTACGTTCTTCCTCTTCGGCAGCCGGGACGTGTTCGCCGAGACGGCCACCTGGTTCGCGCACGCGGCCGGCAACGGGCCGTACCAGAAGAACGTCGCCAAGGGGCACGCCACACTGATGGCCGAGCTCCCGGCACTGGTCCAGCCGCCCGGCGGCGGCCACTCGATCGACGTACTGGTCTGCTTCAAGCCCCATCCGCCCTACGCCCGCTTCAGACGGCCGGGCGGGTCAGCCAGTCGTCCACGCCGGCCAGCAGCCGCGCCCTGACGTCTTCCGGGGCGGCGGAACCCCGCACCGACTGGCGGGCCAGTTCGGCGAGTTCGGCGTCCGAGAAGCCGTGCGCGTGCCGGGCGATCTCGTACTGGGCGGCCAGCCGGGAGCCGAACAGCAGCGGGTCGTCGGCGCCGAGCGCCATGGGCACGCCGGCGTCGAAGAACGTCCGCAGCGGCACGTCCTCGGGCTTCTCGTACACGCCGAGCGCCACGTTCGAGGCCGGGCACACCTCGCAGGTCACGCCCCGGTCGGCCAGCCGCTTCAGCAGCCGCGGGTCCTCCGCCGCGCGCACCCCGTGCCCGATCCGCGAGGCGTGCAGGTCGTCCAGGCAGTCGCGCACGGAGGCCGGGCCGGTCAGCTCGCCGCCGTGCGGGGCCGACAGCAGACCGCCCTCGCGCGCGATGTGGAAGGCCCGGTCGAAGTCCCGCGCCAGGCCCCGCCGCTCGTCGTTGGAGAGCCCGAAGCCGACCACGCCCCGGTCCGCGTACCGCACCGCGAGGCGGGCCAGCGTACGGGCGTCCAGGGGGTGCTTCATGCGGTTGGCGGCGACCAGCACGCGCATGCCGAGCCCGGTCTCCCGGGACGTGGTGTCCACCGCGTCCAGGATGATCTCCAGCGCGGGGATCAGACCGCCCAGCCGGGGCGCGTACGACGTCGGGTCCACCTGGATCTCCAGCCAGCCCGAGCCGTCCTTGATGTCCTCCTCGGCGGCCTCCCGGACCAGGCGCTGGATGTCCTCCGGCCGGCGCAGGCAGGAGCGCGCCGCGTCGTACAGCCGCTGGAAACGGAACCAGCCCCGCTCGTCCGTGGCCCGCAGCCTGGGCGTTTCGCCGCTGGTCAGTGCCTCCGTCAGGACCTCGGGCAGACGTACGCCGTACTTGTCGGCCAGTTCCAGGACGGTGGCCGGCCGCATCGAACCGGTGAAGTGCAGGTGCAGATGGGCTTTCGGCAGTTCAGAGACATCACGTACACGCTCCATCCCAGGATCCTGCCGTACGCACCTGTCACATCGGTAGCCGTTTCCCCTTACGTGGTCTTGCTCGCACAAAGGAACAGGAGCACCCGGGACCGTTCCCGGGTGCTCCTGTTCAAAAATGGACGACTCGGTTGTCCGAAGACGGACCGCTCAGGCCTTGGCCTCCGCCAGCAGCTTCTGGATGCGGCTCACGCCCTCGACGAGGTCCTCGTCGCCGAGCGCGTACGACAGCCGCAGATAGCCCGGCGTGCCGAAGGCCTCGCCCGGGACGACCGCGACCTCGGCCTCCTCCAGGATCAGCGCGGCCAGTTCGACCGTGTCCTGCGGCCGCTTGCCGCGGATCTCCTTGCCGAGCAGGGCCTTGACCGACGGGTAGGCGTAGAACGCGCCCTCGGGCTCGGGGCACACCACGCCGTCGATCTCGTTGAGCATCCGTACGATGGTCTTGCGGCGCCGGTCGAAGGCCTCGCGCATCCGCGCCACGGCCTGAAGGTCACCGGAGACGGCGGCCAGGGCGGCCACCTGGGCCACGTTGGAGACGTTCGACGTGGCGTGCGACTGCAGGTTCGTCGCGGCCTTGACGACGTCCTTCGGGCCGATGACCCAGCCCACGCGCCAGCCGGTCATGGCGTACGTCTTGGCCACACCGTTGACGACGATGCACTTGTCGCGCAGCTCGGGCAGCAGCGCCGGCAGCGACACGGACACCGCGTCGCCGTACACCAGGTGCTCGTAGATCTCGTCGGTGAGCACCCACAGGCCGTGCTCCAGGGCCCAGCGGCCGATCGCCTCGGTGTCGGCCTCGGAGTACACCGCACCGGTCGGGTTGGACGGGGAGACGAAGAGCACGACCTTCGTCTTCTCCGTGCGCGCCGCTTCCAACTGCTCGACCGAGACGCGGTAGCCGGTCGTCTCGTCGGCCACGACCTCCACCGGGACACCGCCGGCCAGGCGGATCGACTCCGGGTACGTCGTCCAGTACGGCGCCGGGACGATGACCTCGTCGCCCGGGTCGAGGATCGCGGCGAACGCCTCGTAGATGGCCTGCTTGCCGCCGTTGGTGACGAGGATCTGCGAGACGTCGGGCTCCCAGCCGGAGTCGCGCAGGGTCTTCGCGGCGATCGCGGCCTTCAGCTCGGGCAGCCCGCCGGCCGGCGTGTAGCGGTGGTACTTCGGGTTCTTGCAGGCCTCTACGGCCGCCTCGACGATGTAGTCCGGGGTCGGGAAGTCGGGCTCACCGGCGCCGAAGCCGATCACCGGACGCCCGGCGGCCTTCAGGGCCTTGGCCTTGGCGTCCACGGCGAGGGTGGCGGACTCGGAGATCGCGCCGACTCGGGCGGAGACCCGGCGCTCGGTGGGTGGGGTTGCAGCGCTCATGGAGCCCATCGTTCCAGACCGGAAATCCCCCCGGCACATGGGTTTCACAGACTGAACAGCAACGGGTCGGGACGTGAACACGGGTCCGAATCCGGCCTCCGGCCAGGACGATCTTTGGTCAGGTGGCCCCGGACGGGCACTTTCTGTTCGACGCCGGGCCGTTGACCACGTACACTCTCACCTCGTTGGCCTTCAGCAGCCGCCGCCGAAACCGGTGCACACCGCGCACCCGTCCGGATGCGGTACGTTGGGGGACACACAAAGGGTCGTAGCTCAATTGGTAGAGCACCGGTCTCCAAAACCGGCGGTTGGGGGTTCAAGTCCCTCCGGCCCTGCTACACACACCGCCAGGATGTGTGCGCATGTACGTACAGCAATGCACCGCCGTGCGGCTCAGAAACCGGGCGCGGCACGGCCACGACCCGGGACCAGGTGAGGACAATGACGGACGCCGTGGGCTCCATCGACACGCCTGATGCCCAAGACGAGGCACTCGAGTCGAAGAAGAAGGCCCGCAAGGGCGGCAAGCGCGCCAAGAAGGGCCCGCTGAAGCGCCTCGCCACCTTCTACCGCCAGATCATCGCGGAGCTCCGCAAGGTCGTCTGGCCGACGCGCAACCAGCTGACGTCGTACACCACCGTGGTGATCTTCTTCGTCGCCATCATGATCGCGCTGGTGACCGTGATTGACTATGGGCTCAACCACGCGGCCAAGTACGTCTTCGGCTGAGCCAAGAGCGAAGGGCGCCGTGGCACCGGCGCCCGTTTTCGCATGTTCCACCCCTATGTATCCAGGAAGAAGCAGCCATCGTGTCTGACCCGAACCTGAACGACGACGCCATCGAGCCTCGCGGGACCGCTGCCGAGATGGTGGACGACGAGCGCGACATCGTCGAGGGCGCGGACGAGCAGGACGAGTTCGAGACTGCCGAGGCCGAGGCGGGGGAGCCGGCCGAAGAGGCTGCCCTGAACGTCGAGGACGAGGAAGAGGAAGAGGCCGAGGAGGCTGCCGCCGAGGCCGCCGAGGAGGAGCCGGCCGCTCCCGTCGACCCCGTCGAGGCCCTGCGCGAGGAACTGCGCTCGCTGCCCGGTGAGTGGTACGTCATCCACACCTACGCCGGTTACGAGAACCGCGTGAAGACCAACCTGGAGCAGCGCGCCGTCTCGCTGAACGTCGAGGACTACATCTTCCAGGCCGAGGTGCCGCAGGAAGAGGTCGTCCAGATCAAGAACGGCGACCGCAAGACGATCAAGCAGAACAAGCTGCCGGGTTACGTCCTGGTCCGCATGGACCTGACCAACGAGTCCTGGGGTGTCGTCCGCAACACCCCGGGTGTCACCGGCTTCGTCGGCAACGCCTACGACCCGTACCCGCTGACTCTGGACGAGATCGTCAAGATGCTCGCCCCGGAGGCCGAGGAGAAGGCCGCCCGCGAGGCCGCCGAGGCCGAGGGCAAGCCCGCCCCGCAGCGCAAGGTCGAGGTCCAGGTGCTGGACTTCGAGGTCGGCGACTCGGTCACCGTCACCGACGGTCCGTTCGCCACGCTGCAGGCGACCATCAACGAGATCAACCCCGACTCGAAGAAGGTCAAGGGCCTGGTGGAGATCTTCGGCCGCGAGACGCCGGTCGAGCTGTCCTTCGACCAGATCCAGAAGAACTAGTCCATTTCTGGACGTCGCTCTTCCGCGCAGGTCAGGCGGGCTGTCTCAGCCGGTCTGACCTGCTCGGTTTTTGGCCGCGCATCTATACCCGTTATCGTTGTGCGGTATGCCTGCGTCAGGATCGCGATCCTCGCGCGGGCATGGACCCGAATGAAAGGACCCGGAGAGCTATGCCTCCCAAGAAGAAGAAGGTCACGGGGCTCATCAAGCTCCAGATCCAGGCCGGTGCCGCCAACCCGGCCCCGCCGGTCGGCCCCGCGCTGGGTCAGCACGGCGTGAACATCATGGAGTTCTGCAAGGCCTACAACGCCGCGACCGAGTCGCAGCGCGGTTGGGTCATCCCGGTGGAGATCACGGTCTACGAGGACCGCTCCTTCACCTTCATCACCAAGACGCCGCCGGCCGCGAAGATGATCCTCAAGGCCGCGGGCATCGAGAAGGGCTCCGGCGAGCCGCACAAGACCAAGGTCGCCAAGATCACCGAGGCGCAGGTCCGCGAGATCGCCCAGACCAAGATGCCCGACCTGAACGCGAACGACCTGGACGCCGCCGCGAAGATCATCGCCGGTACCGCGCGTTCCATGGGCGTCACGGTCGAGGGCTGACCCCCACCCACCCAGCAGTCATGCGGCCGTAGCCGGTCGCACGTGGCAGGGCCTGCTCGGCCCAGGGACCACGACTCCTTTCAGAACACACAGGAGCAAGTTGTGAGCAAGCGCAGCAAGGCTCTCCGCGCTGCGGACGCCAAGGTCGACCGGGAGAAGCTGTACGCCCCGCTCGAGGCCGTCCGTCTCGCCAAGGAGACCTCCACGACCAAGTTCGACTCCACCGTCGAGGTCGCCTTCCGTCTGGGTGTCGACCCGCGCAAGGCCGACCAGATGGTCCGTGGCACCGTGAACCTTCCGCACGGCACCGGTAAGACCGCCCGGGTCCTGGTCTTCGCGACCGGCGACCGTGCCGAGGCCGCGCGTGCCGCGGGCGCCGACATCGTCGGCGCCGACGAGCTGATCGACGAGGTCTCGAAGGGCCGCCTGGACTTCGACGCCGTCGTCGCCACCCCGGACCTCATGGGCAAGGTCGGCCGCCTCGGCCGCGTCCTCGGCCCGCGTGGTCTGATGCCGAACCCGAAGACCGGCACCGTCACCCCCGACGTCGCCAAGGCCGTCACCGACATCAAGGGCGGCAAGATCGAGTTCCGCGTCGACAAGCACTCGAACCTGCACTTCATCATCGGCAAGGCGTCCTTCGACGACGCCAAGCTGGTGGAGAACTACGGCGCCGCGCTGGAGGAGATCCTCCGTCTGAAGCCGTCCGCCGCCAAGGGTCGCTACATCAAGAAGGCCGCCATCACCACCACGATGGGCCCCGGCATCCCGGTCGACCCGAACCGCACCCGCAACCTCCTCGTCGAGGAGGACCCGGCCGCCGTCTGAGCCGTCCGCTCACCCCGGTAGCCGCGTCAGGTACGCGTGAGTAAAGGGCGGGCCCCGCAACCTTCGAGGTGCGGGGCCCGTCCTTTCTTTGTGCGAGCTTTCGTACGACTGTCAGTGGCCTGAGTTACCGTGCAGGACACACGAGTTGGCATAGGGGTGGGAACAGATGAAGAGCACGACCGTGCGCCGTACGGCCCTGTCCACGGCCGCTGCCGCCGCACTGATCTCGGTGGCGGCCTGCGGCTCCTCCTCCGGGCCGGGCAAGGGGAGCAAGGCAGCCGGCGGTGACACGCTCCACATCAGCCCTGTCGCCGCCGTGCTGCGCACCGCCGAGCGGTCCACCGACAAGGCCGAGTCGGTCACGGTGCGCTCCAGCACCTCCCTGGGCACTCTCATGTCGCTGACCGCGAACGGCGCCGTGTCCTGGGCCGGCGGCCTCAAGGGTGACCTCACCATCGCCTACACCGGCGGCAAGCTCGGCGAGGCCATGCGCAAGGCAGGCACGCCGTCCTCGGAGGCCCGGTATCTGCCGGACGCCGTCTACGCGAAGATGGGCGGCAAGTTCGCCCAGCAGACCGGCAAGCACTGGATCCGGTACAGCTACGCGGACCTCACCAAGATCACCGGCGGCGCCACGCCCAACCTCCAGGACCAGGCACGGACCACCACGCCGAACCAGTCGGTGCAGATGCTGCTGGCCTCGCGCGACGTGAAGAAGGTCGGTGAGGAGGAGGTCTCCGGCGTCCGCACCACGCACTACGCCGGCACCATCGACGTCGCCGACTTCGCCCGCAGGAACGGCAGCCTGAGCGCCGGCCGACTGGCCGACCTCAAGCGGCAGCTCGAGAAGACGGGCATCACCACGGAGACCCTCGACATCTGGATCAACGACCAGAACCTGCTGGTCAAGAAGACCGAGAAGGCCAACACGGCGTACGGCGCCATGACCAACACCACCTACTTCAGCGACTACGGCGTGAAGGTCTCCCCCGAGGCACCCCCGGCGAGCGACACCAAGGACTTCAAGGACCTGATGAAGTCCCTCGGTGCCCCCGGCTCGGGCAACTCGTCGAGGGGCTCCGCCACCAGCGTTCCCGGGGCCGGCACCGGCATCAGCTCCTGACCCCGCGGGGGCCGGGGCCCGATTTGCTCGACGGTGCCCCGGTCCCGTACTCTCTTCCAGAAGCCAAAGACCGCTGGTCGTTGCCGTGCGCTCGTACGAGGGTGCGGTGGCCGAAGGATCCGCTGAAAAGTGGGCGACCCGCGCAGGTGACAGTGGAAGAACTCCCGGAGTGCGCGCGCGGAGCGCGTGTGCGGCCGGTCGAGTCCGCCCCGTGCGCCTGCGCCGGGGCGTTTCGTTTTCCCCAGTCCTCCTTCGGGTCCGCGCGGTCCGAATCACCCGGAAGGAGGCCGAGGCTCTATGGCGAGGCCCGACAAGGCTGCCGCGGTTGCGGAGCTGACGGACAAGTTCCGCAGCTCCAACGCCGCCGTGCTGACCGAGTACCGCGGTCTCACCGTGGCGCAGCTCAAGACGCTGCGCCGGTCGCTCGGTGAGAACGCCCAGTACGCCGTGGTGAAGAACACGCTGACCAAGATTGCGGCCAAGGAGGCCGGGATCACGCTGGAGGACCAGCTCTTCGCTGGCCCGACGGCCGTCGCCTTCGTCACCGGTGACCCGGTGGAGTCGGCGAAGGGTCTGCGTGACTTCGCCAAGGACAACCCCAATCTCGTCATCAAGGGCGGTGTCCTCGAGGGCAAGGCCCTCTCCGCCGACGAGATCAAGAAGCTTGCGGACCTCGAGTCCCGCGAGGTTCTGCTCAGCAAGCTGGCGGGTGCCATGAAGGGCAAGCAGTCCCAGGCTGCCGCGCTCTTCCAGGCGCTTCCGTCGAAGCTCGTCCGCACCGTGGACGCGCTTCGCGCCAAGCAGGCCGAGCAGGGCGGTGCCGAGTAATTCGGCTCGCTTTCTGACCCGCGCCGACGGCACGGGTCGCAGCGGGCCGACGTACGCCCGCCACATCCAGTACATCCGGCACCTGCCGATTTGAGTGGAAGGATCGCCCATCATGGCGAAGCTCAGCCAGGAAGACCTGCTCGCGCAGTTCGAGGAGATGACCCTCATCGAGCTCTCCGAGTTCGTGAAGGCCTTCGAGGAGAAGTTCGACGTCACCGCCGCCGCCCCGGTCGCCGTGGCCGCCGCCGGCGCCCCGGGTGCCCCGGCCGCCGAGGCCGTCGAGGAGAAGGACGAGTTCGACGTCATCCTCACCGGCGCCGGCGACAAGAAGATCCAGGTCATCAAGGTCGTGCGTGAGCTGACCTCCCTGGGTCTGAAGGAGGCCAAGGACCTCGTCGACGGCACCCCGAAGCCGGTCCTCGAGAAGGTCAACAAGGAAGCCGCCGACAAGGCTGCCGAGGCCCTCAAGGGCGCCGGTGCCTCCGTCGAGGTCAAGTAAGACCTTCCGGGTCCCCAGGACTCGACTGCGCGCCGGAAACAGTCCCGTGGGGCTGTAACGCGAGCGTACCGAAGGGCGATCATCCATCTGGGTGGTCGCCCTTCGGCGTTCCCCGGGTTCCGGCCTGGGCTACCTTGCACCTGTGTTCGTGAGGGGTAAGGTGATCTTCGTCGTGTCTCCGGACGGCGGGGTTCCGCCTGGGAGCCCTTGACGAACCGCACGCAGCGCGCAATTCTCAGGACGCGTCGTCACAAGGATCCGAATCCGAGGCATGGATCGACGACGAAGAGGGCAGTATCAACGTGCGTTGAGGGCAGGCATGCCGAGGGCGTTGACAAGAGTGGTGAGCACAGCGAGGGTCTCGACAAACCCGCACTGGACATCAGTGTGCCTAGTGGCTACACTGACCCTTTGCGCTGCCTGTTAGCTGTCCCCTGCCCGTCACCAGGGGTCTGCCCTCACTCGAGCACTGACGACAAAAGCTCCCTTGACCTGGGGTTTCTGTCTCTGTGTACGGGTGAGGGGCCGGTACGCGCGTAGTGAGTCCGAGCCCTCGGAAGGACCCCCTCTTGGCCGCCTCGCGCAATGCCTCGACCGCGAATATGAACAACGGCGCCAGCACCGCCCCGCTGCGCATCTCCTTTGCAAAGATCAAGGAGCCTCTCGAGGTTCCGAACCTGCTCGCGCTGCAGACCGAGAGCTTCGACTGGCTGCTCGGCAACACCGCCTGGCAGAGTCGGGTCGAGGAGGCTCTGGAGAACGGTCAGGACGTCCCCACCAAGTCCGGTCTGGAGGAGATCTTCGAGGAGATCTCCCCGATCGAGGACTTCTCCGGGTCGATGTCCCTGACGTTCCGGGACCACCGCTTCGAGCCGCCGAAGAACTCCATCGACGAGTGCAAGGAGCGCGACTTCACGTACGCGGCCCCGCTCTTCGTCACCGCGGAGTTCACCAACAACGAGACCGGTGAGATCAAGTCCCAGACCGTCTTCATGGGCGACTTCCCGCTCATGACGAACAAGGGCACCTTCGTCATCAACGGCACCGAGCGTGTCGTGGTGTCGCAGCTGGTCCGTTCCCCCGGTGTCTACTTCGACTCCACCATCGACAAGACGTCCGACAAGGACATCTTCTCCGCCAAGATCATCCCGTCCCGGGGCGCCTGGCTGGAGATGGAGATCGACAAGCGCGACATGGTCGGTGTCCGCATCGACCGCAAGCGCAAGCAGTCGGTCACCGTACTGCTGAAGGCGCTCGGCTGGACGACCGAGCAGATCCTCGAGGAGTTCGGCGACTACGAGTCCATGCGCGCCACCCTGGAGAAGGACCACACCCAGGGCCAGGACGACGCGCTGCTCGACATCTACCGCAAGCTGCGTCCGGGCGAGCCCCCCACGCGTGAGGCCGCGCAGACGCTGCTGGAGAACCTGTACTTCAACCCCAAGCGCTACGACCTCGCCAAGGTCGGCCGCTACAAGGTCAACAAGAAGCTCGGCGCGGACGAGCCGCTGGACGCCGGCGTGCTCACCACCGACGACATCATCGCCACCATCAAGTACCTGGTGAAGCTGCACGCCGGCGAGACCGAGACGGTCGGCGAGTCGGGTCGCACCATCATGGTCGAGACCGACGACATCGACCACTTCGGCAACCGCCGCATCCGCAGCGTCGGCGAGCTGATCCAGAACCAGGTCCGTACGGGTCTCGCCCGTATGGAGCGTGTCGTGCGCGAGCGCATGACCACCCAGGACGTCGAGGCGATCACGCCGCAGACCCTGATCAACATCCGCCCGGTCGTGGCGTCGATCAAGGAGTTCTTCGGCACCTCGCAGCTGTCCCAGTTCATGGACCAGAACAACCCGCTGTCGGGGCTGACGCACAAGCGTCGTCTGAACGCCCTCGGCCCGGGTGGTCTCTCCCGTGAGCGGGCCGGCTTCGAGGTCCGTGACGTGCACCCCTCGCACTACGGCCGCATGTGCCCGATCGAGACGCCGGAAGGCCCGAACATCGGTCTGATCGGCTCGCTCGCCTCCTACGGCCGGGTCAACGCGTTCGGTTTCATCGAGACCCCGTACCGCAAGGTCGTCGAGGGCCAGGTCACCGACGAGGTCGACTACCTGACCGCCGACGAGGAGGACCGCTTCGTCATCGCGCAGGCCAACGCGCCGCTGAACGAGGAGCTCCGCTTCGCCGAGGCCCGCGTGCTGGTCCGCCGCCGTGGCGGCGAGGTCGACTACGTCGGCCCCGAGGACGTGGACTACATGGACGTCTCGCCGCGCCAGATGGTGTCGGTCGCGACCGCCATGATCCCCTTCCTCGAGCACGACGACGCCAACCGTGCCCTCATGGGCGCGAACATGATGCGCCAGGCCGTGCCGCTGATTAAGTCGGAGGCCCCGCTCGTCGGCACCGGCATGGAGTACCGCTCCGCGGTCGACGCCGGCGACGTGGTCAAGGCCGAGAAGGACGGTGTGGTCCAGGAGGTCTCCGCGGACTACATCACCACCGCCAACGACGACGGCACGTACATCACGTACCGCCTGGCCAAGTTCTCCCGGTCCAACCAGGGCACGTCGGTCAACCAGAAGGTCATCGTCAACGAGGGCGACCGCGTCGTCACCGGCCAGGTGCTGGCCGACGGCCCGGCCACCCAGAACGGCGAGATGGCCCTCGGCAAGAACCTGCTCGTGGCGTTCATGCCGTGGGAGGGTCACAACTACGAGGACGCGATCATCCTGTCGCAGCGCCTCGTGCAGGACGACGTCCTCTCCTCGATCCACATCGAGGAGCACGAGGTCGACGCCCGTGACACCAAGCTCGGCCCCGAGGAGATCACCCGGGACATCCCGAACGTCTCCGAGGAGGTCCTCGCCGACCTCGACGAGCGCGGCATCATCCGCATCGGTGCCGAGGTCATCGCCGGTGACATCCTCGTCGGCAAGGTCACCCCGAAGGGTGAGACCGAGCTGACCCCCGAGGAGCGTCTGCTGCGCGCGATCTTCGGTGAGAAGGCCCGTGAGGTCCGTGACACCTCGCTGAAGGTGCCGCACGGCGAGACCGGCAAGGTCATCGGTGTGCGCGTCTTCGACCGCGAGGAGGGCGACGAGCTGCCGCCGGGCGTGAACCAGCTGGTCCGCGTCTACGTCGCCCAGAAGCGCAAGATCACCGACGGTGACAAGCTCGCCGGCCGGCACGGCAACAAGGGTGTCATCTCGAAGATCCTGCCGATCGAGGACATGCCGTTCCTGGAGGACGGCACCCCGGTCGACATCATCCTCAACCCGCTGGGCGTGCCGTCCCGAATGAACCCGGGACAGGTCCTGGAGATCCACCTCGGCTGGCTCGCCAGCCGCGGCTGGGACGTCTCCGGCCTCGCCGACGAGTGGGCCCAGCGCCTGCAGGCCATCGGCGCCGACCAGGTCGCCCCGCGCACCAACGTCGCGACCCCGGTCTTCGACGGTGCCCGCGAGGACGAGCTGGCGGGTCTGCTGCAGCACACCATCCCGAACCGCGACGGCGAGCGCATGGTGCTCCCGTCCGGCAAGGCGCGGCTGTTCGACGGCCGCAGCGGTGAGCCGTTCCCGGACCCGATCTCGGTCGGCTACATGTACATCCTGAAGCTGCACCACCTGGTCGACGACAAGCTGCACGCGCGCTCGACCGGTCCGTACTCGATGATCACCCAGCAGCCGCTGGGTGGTAAGGCGCAGTTCGGTGGCCAGCGGTTCGGCGAGATGGAGGTGTGGGCACTCGAGGCCTACGGCGCCGCCTACGCCCTCCAGGAGCTGCTGACCATCAAGTCCGACGACGTCACCGGCCGTGTGAAGGTCTACGAGGCCATCGTCAAGGGCGAGAACATCCCCGAGCCCGGCATCCCCGAGTCCTTCAAGGTCCTCATCAAGGAGATGCAGTCGCTCTGCCTGAACGTGGAGGTGCTGTCCAGCGACGGTATGTCCATCGAGATGCGTGACACCGACGAGGATGTCTTCCGCGCTGCGGAGGAGCTCGGCATCGACCTGTCCCGGCGCGAGCCGAGCAGCGTCGAAGAGGTCTGACGGGAGTCCGGCGGGGCCCTGACCCACAAGGGCCCCGCCGACCCCCAGGCCCCCGTTTCAGACCAATGACTTACGACCCTGAGAGGGATTGACGCATAGTGCTCGACGTCAACTTCTTCGACGAGCTCCGGATCGGCCTGGCCACCGCTGACGACATCCGTCAGTGGAGCCACGGCGAGGTCAAGAAGCCCGAGACCATCAACTACCGCACCCTCAAGCCGGAAAAGGACGGACTCTTCTGCGAGAAGATCTTCGGTCCGACCCGGGACTGGGAGTGCTACTGCGGCAAGTACAAGCGCGTCCGCTTCAAGGGCATCATCTGCGAGCGCTGTGGCGTCGAGGTCACGCGCGCCAAGGTGCGCCGTGAGCGGATGGGCCACATCGAGCTCGCCGCGCCCGTCACGCACATCTGGTACTTCAAGGGTGTCCCGAGCCGTCTGGGCTACCTGCTCGACCTGGCTCCAAAGGACCTCGAGAAGGTCATCTACTTCGCCGCGTACATGATCACGTACGTCGACGAGGAGCGCCGTACCCGCGACCTGCCCTCCCTGGAGGCGCACGTCTCGGTCGAGCGCCAGCAGATCGAGAACCGCCGCGACGCCGACCTGGAGGCCCGCGCCAAGAAGCTCGAGGCCGACCTGGCCGAGCTGGAGGCCGAGGGCGCCAAGGCCGACGTGCGCCGCAAGGTGCGCGAGGGCGCCGAGCGCGAGATGAAGCAGCTGCGCGACCGCGCGCAGCGCGAGATCGACCGCCTCGACGAGGTGTGGAACCGGTTCAAGAACCTCAAGGTCCAGGACCTGGAGGGCGACGAGCTGCTCTACCGCGAGCTGCGTGACCGCTTCGGCACGTACTTCGACGGCTCGATGGGTGCCGCGGCGCTGCAGAAGCGCCTGGAGTCCTTCGACCTCGAGGAGGAGGCCGAGCGTCTCCGCGAGATCATCCGCACCGGCAAGGGCCAGAAGAAGACCCGTGCCCTCAAGCGCCTGAAGGTCGTCTCCGCGTTCCTGCAGACGTCCAACAGCCCCAAGGGCATGGTCCTGGACTGCGTCCCGGTCATCCCGCCGGACCTGCGTCCGATGGTGCAGCTGGACGGTGGCCGCTTCGCGACCTCCGACCTGAACGACCTGTACCGCCGTGTCATCAACCGCAACAACCGTCTGAAGAGGCTCCTGGACCTCGGTGCCCCGGAGATCATCGTCAACAACGAGAAGCGCATGCTTCAGGAGGCCGTTGACGCCCTCTTCGACAACGGTCGTCGCGGCCGTCCGGTGACCGGTCCTGGTAACCGCCCGCTGAAGTCCCTCAGCGACATGCTGAAGGGCAAGCAGGGTCGCTTCCGTCAGAACCTGCTCGGTAAGCGAGTCGACTACTCGGCGCGTTCCGTCATCGTCGTCGGCCCGCAGCTGAAGCTGCACCAGTGCGGTCTGCCCAAGGCCATGGCGCTGGAGCTGTTCAAGCCGTTCGTGATGAAGCGCCTGGTCGACCTGAACCACGCGCAGAACATCAAGAGCGCCAAGCGCATGGTGGAGCGCGGCCGCACGGTCGTGTACGACGTCCTCGAAGAGGTCATCGCCGAGCACCCGGTTCTGCTGAACCGTGCTCCCACCCTGCACCGCCTCGGCATCCAGGCCTTCGAGCCGCAGCTGGTCGAGGGCAAGGCCATCCAGATCCACCCGCTCGTCTGCACCGCGTTCAACGCGGACTTCGACGGTGACCAGATGGCCGTGCACCTGCCGCTGTCCGCGGAGGCGCAGGCCGAGGCCCGCATCCTGATGCTGTCCTCGAACAACATCCTCAAGCCGGCCGACGGCCGTCCGGTGACGATGCCGACCCAGGACATGGTCCTCGGTCTGTTCTTCCTCACCACCGACGGCGAGATGCGTGACGTCAAGGGCGAGGGCCGCTCGTTCGCGTCCGTGGCCGAGGCGATCATGGCGTTCGACGCCGGCGAGCTGTCGCTGCAGTCGCGCGTGGACATCCGCTTCCCGGTGGGCACCATCCCGCCGCGCGGCTGGACCCCGCCGGTGCGCGAGGAGGGCGAGCCGGAGTGGCAGCAGGGTGACAGCTTCCGGCTGAACACCACGCTGGGCCGTGCGCTCTTCAACGAGCTGCTGCCCGAGGACTACCCGTTCGTCGACTACGAGGTCGGCAAGAAGCAGCTCTCCGAGATCGTCAACGACCTCGCCGAGCGCTACCCGAAGGTCATCGTGGCGGCGACGCTCGACAACCTGAAGGCGGCCGGCTTCTACTGGGCCACCCGTTCCGGCGTCACCGTCGCCATCTCCGACGTCGTCGTTCCCGAGGCGAAGAAGGAGATCGTCAAGGGCTACGAGGCGCAGGACGAGAAGGTCCAGAAGCAGTACGAGCGCGGTCTGATCACCAAGGACGAGCGCACGCAGGAGCTCATCGCGATCTGGACCAAGGCGACCAATGAGGTCGCCGAGGCGATGAACGAGAACTTCCCGAAGACCAACCCGATCTTCATGATGGTGAACTCGGGTGCACGAGGCAACATGATGCAGATGCGTCAGATTGCCGGTATGCGTGGTCTGGTGTCGAACGCGAAGAACGAGACGATCCCGCGTCCGATCAAGGCGTCGTTCCGTGAGGGCCTGTCCGTGCTGGAGTACTTCATCTCCACGCACGGTGCCCGTAAGGGTCTTGCGGACACCGCTCTTCGTACCGCCGACTCGGGTTACCTCACCCGTCGTCTGGTCGACGTCTCCCAGGACGTCATCATCCGCGAGGAGGACTGCGGCACCGAGCGTGGCCTCAAGCTCCACATCGCGGAGCGCGGTGCGGACGGCGTGCTGCGCAAGGCGAACGACGTCGAGACGTCCGTGTACGCGCGCTGCCTCGCCGAGGACATCGTCGTCGACGGCAAGGTGCTGGCCCCGGCCGGTACCGACCTCGGTGACGTGCTCATCGACGAGCTGGTCAAGCACGGCGTCGAGGAGGTCAAGACCCGCTCGGTCCTGACCTGCGAGTCCGCCGTCGGCACCTGCGCGATGTGCTACGGCCGTTCGCTCGCCACCGGCAAGCTGGTCGACATCGGTGAGGCGGTCGGCATCATCGCCGCCCAGTCCATCGGTGAGCCCGGTACCCAGCTGACGATGCGTACCTTCCACACCGGTGGTGTGGCCGGTGACGACATCACCCAGGGTCTGCCGCGTGTCGTCGAGCTCTTCGAGGCCCGTACCCCGAAGGGTGTCGCCCCGATCTCCGAGGCCTCCGGCCGCGTGCGGATCGAGGAGACCGAGAAGACCAAGAAGCTCATCGTCACCCCGGACGACGGCAGCGACGAGACGGCCTACCCGATCTCGAAGCGTGCCAAGGTCCTGGTCAGCGAGGGCGAGCACGTCGAGGTGGGCCAGCAGCTCACCGTGGGTGCCACCAACCCGCACGACGTGCTGCGCATCCTGGGTCAGCGTGCCGTCCAGGTCCACCTGGTCGGCGAGGTCCAGAAGGTCTACAACTCGCAGGGTGTGTCGATCCACGACAAGCACATCGAGATCATCATCCGGCAGATGCTGCGCCGTGTGACGATCATCGAGTCCGGCGACGCCGAGCTGCTGCCCGGCGAGCTGGTCGAGCGCTCCCGCTTCGAGCAGGAGAACCGTCGTGTGGTCCAGGAGGGCGGTCACCCGGCCTCCGGTCGTCCGCAGCTGATGGGTATCACCAAGGCCTCGCTGGCGACGGAATCCTGGCTGTCGGCCGCCTCCTTCCAGGAGACGACCCGAGTCCTGACGGACGCGGCGATCAACGCCAAGTCCGACAGCCTCATCGGCCTCAAGGAGAACGTCATCATCGGTAAGCTCATCCCGGCCGGTACGGGTCTGTCCCGCTACCGCAACATCCGGGTCGAGCCGACCGAGGAGGCCAAGGCCGCGATGTACTCGGCCGTCGGCTACGACGACATCGACTACTCGCCGTTCGGCACCGGCTCCGGCCAGGCCGTCCCGCTGGAGGACTACGACTACGGTCCGTACAACCAGTAAGCGAGCAGCTTGAACCGAAGGGCGGTCACCCCGTGGGGTGGCCGCCCTTCGGCGCTCTCTCGGCGAGGACGTGCCGTCCCCGCAGGCGCGTCCGACTCAAGGCGGCGTAGCCCGGCGGCCGGCCGCACGTGCGGACACCGAGGGACAGCTCCCGCCGGCCCAGGCCGGCATCACCACCAGGCTGCGCAGCGCGGTGGCGTGCCAGCCCCGGCCCAGACAGCGGCGGGGTGCGCATCTCGATGGTCGTGTGCGGCTCCGGCTTGGGCGCCGGCAGTGCGCAGGCGCCCCCGGTGGGCGCGGGAAGCCGTGCTCAGGCCTTCCGGAGTCGTGCGTCCAGTGGGTGGCTGTGTCGGTGCGTTTCAGGCGTTCCAGGGCCGCGGGGACGCGTCCCGCAGGCCCGGGACGCCGGCCAGGCGCTCTGCTTGCCAGGGTGGGCCCGATCGTCGGGCGTGCGCCTGCTGGGCCACCTGTGGCCCCCGCCCGAGACCGCCCGCAACAGGGACGTGCGTCACAGGCACGCCGTCTCCCCGAGCGGTGACCGACCCCCGCGATCCCGCGAGCCGCCGCCCCCCGGATGGCGGTGCGGGCAGTCGTGGGATTCGATGGTGTTTGAGTCGCTTCGGGTACCGGTACCCGGCAGCAAGTGGGGCGTTGCGCGGCGCAAGGGCTTGACAGCGTGGCCGACGTGATAGAGGCAGGCTCCATTTGTTTTGACCACAGCGAATGAGGTAGGTACGCTCAGACCTTGTGCCTGGGGTGTGCCCTGGCTCTCGTGCGTGCCTTCAGACCGCATGGCGAGCTATGAGCGGCCACCGTAATCTGTGCTCTTTTCGCCTTGCGGCGGGAGTCCGCCGGATTCGACACACCCGACCGCGTGGGTCGGCGAAGTTCCAGGTTAGCTGTACCCATCGGCACACAGAAACCGGAGAAGTAGTGCCTACGATCCAGCAGCTGGTCCGCAAGGGCCGGCAGGACAAGGTCGAAAAGAACAAGACGCCCGCACTCGAGGGTTCCCCTCAGCGTCGTGGCGTCTGCACGCGTGTGTTCACGACCACCCCGAAGAAGCCGAACTCGGCCCTCCGCAAGGTCGCGCGTGTGCGTCTGACCAGCGGCATCGAGGTCACCGCTTACATTCCGGGTGAGGGACACAACCTGCAGGAGCACTCCATCGTGCTCGTGCGCGGCGGCCGTGTGAAGGACCTGCCGGGTGTTCGCTACAAGATCATCCGCGGTTCGCTCGACACCCAGGGTGTCAAGAACCGCAAGCAGGCTCGCAGCCGTTACGGCGCCAAGAAGGAGAAGTAAGAATGCCTCGTAAGGGCCCCGCCCCGAAGCGCCCGGTCATCATCGACCCGGTCTACGGTTCTCCTCTGGTGACCTCCCTGATCAACAAGGTGCTGCTGAACGGCAAGCGCTCCACCGCCGAGCGCATCGTCTACGGCGCCATGGAGGGTCTGCGTGAGAAGACGGGCAACGACCCGATCATCACGCTGAAGCGCGCGCTGGAGAACATCAAGCCGACCCTCGAGGTCAAGTCCCGCCGTGTCGGTGGTGCGACGTACCAGGTTCCGATCGAGGTCAAGCCCGGTCGCGCCAACACCCTCGCGCTGCGCTGGCTCGTCGGCTACTCCCGCGCCCGTCGCGAGAAGACCATGACCGAGCGTCTGCTCAACGAGCTCCTCGACGCCTCCAACGGCCTGGGTGCCGCTGTGAAGAAGCGCGAGGACACGCACAAGATGGCCGAGTCCAACAAGGCCTTCGCGCACTACCGCTGGTAGTCGCTACCCACATCGAGACCGAGAGAAGACTGAAGCCTTATGGCTACCACTTCACTTGACCTGGCCAAGGTCCGCAACATCGGGATCATGGCCCACATCGACGCGGGCAAGACGACCACCACCGAGCGGATCCTGTTCTACACCGGTGTGTCGTACAAGATCGGTGAGGTCCACGACGGCGCTGCCACCATGGACTGGATGGAGCAGGAGCAGGAGCGTGGCATCACGATCACCTCTGCTGCCACCACCTGCCACTGGCCGCTGGAAGACGTCGACCACACCATCAACATCATCGACACGCCGGGCCACGTCGACTTCACCGTCGAGGTGGAGCGTTCCCTGCGCGTGCTCGACGGTGCCGTGACGGTGTTCGACGGCGTCGCCGGCGTTGAGCCCCAGTCCGAGACCGTGTGGCGTCAGGCGGACCGCTACGGCGTTCCGCGTATCTGCTTCGTCAACAAGCTCGACCGCACCGGTGCCGAGTTCCACCGCTGTGTCGACATGATCAGCGACCGCCTGGGCGCTCAGCCGATCGTGATGCAGTTGCCGATCGGTGCCGAGGCCGACTTCAAGGGCGTCGTGGACCTGGTCCGCATGAAGGCGCTCGTGTGGTCCGCCGAGGCCACCAAGGGTGAGATGTACGACGTCGTCGACATCCCGGACACCCACACCGAGGCTGCCGAGGAGTACCGCGGCAAGCTGGTCGAGGCCGTGGCCGAGAACGACGAAGAGATCATGGAGCTGTACCTGGAGGGCGAGGAGCCCACCGAGGAGCAGCTGTACGCCGCGATCCGTCGTATCACCATCGCGTCCGGCAAGAGCAAGGGCACCACGGTCACCCCGGTGTTCTGTGGCACCGCGTTCAAGAACAAGGGCGTCCAGCCCCTGCTCGACGCGGTCGTGCGCTACCTGCCTTCCCCGGTTGACATCGAGGCCATCGAGGGCCACGACGTCAAGGACCCGGAGATGGTCGTCAAGCGCAAGCCGTCCGACGACGAGCCGCTGTCCGCGCTGGCGTTCAAGATCATGAGCGACCCGCACCTCGGCAAGCTCACCTTCGTCCGGGTTTACTCGGGCCGCCTGGAGTCCGGCTCTTCGGTGCTGAACTCCGTCAAGGGCAAGAAGGAGCGCATCGGCAAGATCTACCGCATGCACGCCAACAAGCGTGAGGAGATCGAGTCGGTGGGCGCCGGCGACATCGTCGCCGTCATGGGCCTGAAGCAGACCACCACCGGTGAGACGCTGGCCGACGACAAGAACCCGGTCATCCTGGAGTCCATGGACTTCCCGGCGCCGGTCATCCAGGTCGCCATCGAGCCCAAGTCGAAGGGCGACCAGGAGAAGCTGGGCGTCGCGATCCAGCGCCTGGCCGAGGAGGACCCGTCCTTCCAGGTCCACTCGGATGAGGAGACCGGCCAGACCATCATCGGTGGTATGGGCGAGCTGCACCTCGAGGTGCTGGTCGACCGTATGCGCCGTGAGTTCAAGGTCGAGGCCAACGTCGGCAAGCCGCAGGTGGCGTACCGCGAGACGATCCGCAAGGCCGTCGAGCGCGTCGACTACACCCACAAGAAGCAGACCGGTGGTACCGGTCAGTTCGCCAAGGTGCAGATCGCGATCGAGCCGATCGAGGGCGGCGACGCCTCGTACGAGTTCGTGAACAAGGTGACCGGCGGTCGTATCCCGAAGGAGTACATCCCTTCGGTAGACGCCGGTGCGCAGGAGGCCATGCAGTTCGGCATCCTCGCCGGCTACGAGATGACCGGCGTGCGCGTCATCCTGATCGACGGTGGCTACCACGAGGTCGACTCCTCCGAGCTCGCCTTCAAGATCGCCGGTTCGCAGGCCTTCAAGGAGGCCGCGCGCAAGGCTTCGCCCGTGCTGCTCGAGCCGATGATGGCCGTCGAGGTCACCACGCCCGAGGACTACATGGGTGAGGTCATCGGCGACATCAACTCCCGCCGTGGCCAGATCCAGGCCATGGAGGAGCGGGCCGGTGCCCGCGTCGTGAAGGGCCTCGTGCCCCTTTCGGAGATGTTCGGTTACGTCGGCGACCTGCGCAGCAAGACGTCCGGCCGCGCCAGCTACTCCATGCAGTTCGACTCCTACGCCGAGGTTCCGCGGAACGTCGCCGAGGAGATCATCGCGAAGGCCAAGGGCGAGTAACGCACCGCGTTCACACGCCGTAGGCTTGACTCCGGAGCCTCAAGGGGCAAACAGCCGTAAACCCGGATGTTTGCCCCCGGTTCCGGGCCTTTACAGCAAAGATCACCTGGCGCCGATGAAGTAAGGCGTACAGAACCACTCCACAGGAGGACCCCAGTGGCGAAGGCGAAGTTCGAGCGGACTAAGCCGCACGTCAACATCGGCACCATCGGTCACATCGACCACGGTAAGACGACCCTCACGGCCGCCATTACCAAGGTGCTGCACGACGCGTACCCGGACCTGAACGAGGCCACCCCGTTCGACAACATCGACAAGGCGCCCGAGGAGCGCCAGCGCGGTATCACCATCTCCATCGCGCACGTCGAGTACCAGACCGAGGCGCGTCACTACGCCCACGTCGACTGCCCGGGTCACGCGGACTACATCAAGAACATGATCACCGGTGCCGCCCAGATGGACGGCGCGATCCTGGTGGTCGCCGCGACCGACGGCCCGATGCCGCAGACCAAGGAGCACGTGCTCCTGGCTCGCCAGGTCGGCGTTCCGTACATCGTCGTCGCCCTGAACAAGGCCGACATGGTGGACGACGAGGAGATCCTGGAGCTCGTCGAGCTCGAGGTCCGTGAACTCCTCTCCGAGTACGAGTTCCCCGGCGACGACGTTCCGGTCGTCAAGGTCTCCGCTCTCAAGGCCCTCGAGGGCGAGAAGGAGTGGGTGGACTCCGTCCTCAACCTGATGAACGCCGTCGACGAGTCCATCCCGCAGCCGGAGCGCGACGTCGACAAGCCGTTCCTGATGCCGATCGAGGACGTCTTCACGATCACCGGTCGCGGTACGGTCGTCACCGGCCGTATCGAGCGTGGTGTCCTGAAGGTCAACGAGACCGTCGACATCATCGGCATCAAGACCGAGAAGACCACCACCACGGTCACCGGCATCGAGATGTTCCGCAAGCTGCTCGACGAGGGCCAGGCCGGTGAGAACGTCGGTCTGCTGCTCCGCGGCATCAAGCGCGAGGACGTCGAGCGCGGCCAGGTCATCATCAAGCCGGGCTCGGTCACCCCGCACACCGAGTTCGAGGCCCAGGCCTACATCCTGTCCAAGGACGAGGGTGGCCGCCACACGCCGTTCTTCAACAACTACCGTCCGCAGTTCTACTTCCGCACGACGGACGTGACCGGCGTCGTGACCCTCCCCGAGGGCACCGAGATGGTCATGCCGGGTGACAACACCGAGATGTCGGTGCAGCTCATCCAGCCCATCGCCATGGAAGAGGGCCTGAAGTTCGCCATCCGTGAGGGTGGTCGCACGGTGGGCGCCGGCCAGGTCACCAAGATCACGAAGTAAGTTCCGCTTGCTTCGAGGTCACTGACCGACCCAAGAAGAGGCCCGTACGACTTCGGTCGTACGGGCCTCTTCGGCTTTTCCGGGGCCGGTCACTGCATGTTCTGCACCGGCGGATGGTCGTACGACGCCTCGCACACGTACACCTGGAGGGTGTAGCCCCGGCCGATGGTGATCTCCGTGTCGCACGCCGGCCCGAGGGAGTGATAGCCCGTGTACCCGGCGTCCTCCACCGGCCGCCAGCTGCCGCTGCCGCCGTCCCACTCGGTGCCGTCGACGGTGAGCAGGGGCCGCACCCCGGCGCCGCACTCGGCGCAGGCCATGGGGAAGGGGTCGGAGAAGCTCCAGGGCGCGTGCCCAGCGAGCTTCCATCCCGGGGCGACGGCCAGGTCGTCCTGATAGCAGACCCCGGACTCCTCGCCCCTCTCCTCCTCCCACTCCGCGATCCGGTCCGCCAGCTCCTCCGGCAGCTCGTGCGGGGCCGGGTACTCGACGACGGTCTCCGGGTGCAGCACGCACGGCTCGGGCAGATAGTCGTCGCTGCCGATCACCGCGGGCCGTGGGGGAGTGGCGAGCGGGCTGACCACATCGGCGGCCCGGCGCCAGCGCAGCTCGACCCTCGGTACGTACCCGTCCTCCGGATGGTCGAAGGCGCACCACAGCACCTGCAGCAGATCGGTGCCGTCGGGCCGGGGCAGCGAGGGCACATCGGCGGCGCGTATCTGCGCGACCGGCACCAGCGGCACCGGCCCGTCCAGGGCGATCCGGTACCCCTTGGTCCCGCGGTCGACCAGCGCGTGTTCCTCCTCGCTCAGCAGATCGGCGCCCTCGGCACGCGGCCGGGCCCAGGCCTCGCGCAGGACACGCCGGGCGACACGCACATCGTCCGGCGCCACACCGTGCTGCCAGGGCCCGCCATGGTCGGCACAGGCCGGCCACGGCTCCCCGGCCGGCCACAGCAGGGGTCCGCCGACGGAGCTGTCCGCCGTGGTGGGCGCGCCGGCGCGGGGATGGAGGCGTACGGCGGCGCGGGCGAGCGGGGCCAGCTCGGGGAAGGCGGCGGTGACGTCGAGCGGCCGCGGCGGAGTCGTACGGGTCATGCCCGGAGGCTACTGGGCCGCTCCGACAACACGACCCGGCCGTGGCGGCTGCGGGAGGGCCCGGCGTTCACCGGCCGGGGAGCGTGTCGACGTAAGGGATGCCGGCGGCGGCGAAACCGGCCACGGCCTTCTGCGCGGCCTTCGCCGAGATGGTCCTGCCGGACTGGTAGTACAGCCAGTCGACCCGCATGTCCCAGGTGCGCGGTGCGCCCTTGAGCGCAAGGTCGTCGCCGTGTCGCTGGTCACCTACGGGGCGTCCGTCCGCCGTCGCCGCATGGACCGGCGGGCGGCCAACGGACGGATCCGCTCCAGGCGGGTCACCTCGGGCTGAGCCCGTACTCCCGCGAGCCGGACGCGGCTGCCGTACGATGCGCCACCGTGGCGATACGCATCATGCTGCGTGCCTGAAGCACCCTCTCGGCCCCGGGCACCGCAGCGGCGCTCCGGAAGGCGCTCGCCCACACCGCCGCCCAGGTCGCGAACGGCAGCATGGCGGAGCTCGGCTCTTCCACCTCGGGCCGGCTGCCCGAGCCCGTCGAGCGGCATCGCCGGGGTACGTCTGCCGGCGGAACGTGCGGACGGCCGCGGGGACACACGCTCCCGTCCGCACCTGTGACGTCGTCGCCGGTGAGCACGCATCCCCGGTACCGGCTGGAGACGGTCCGGCTGGACGGCCTCGGCATCCGGGCGGAGGGGCGGCACCTACGGGTGCACCTTCATCCGCCAGGCCTTCCCCGCCTACCCCGCCACGGAGTTCACCCGGCCCCCGGTTTGACCTACGTCACCTCGGGGGTATTCTCTCCGCCCCGATTGGCATCCGCCCCGCCCCATATGGCAGACTGTCCGAGTTGCTCGGTCGAGTGTTGATGCTGCGCGCCTCCCGCCGGGAGGACCGGAAGCGAGTCCCACAGTACTCGTCGTCCTAACTGCCCACGGGCAGCACTGGGGCGGACGTACGGGAATCTTCCGGGAAGTGTGGGCGCGGCACCGGCCAGGCGCCCGGCGGGCCCGAGGTCCCCGGTCCGCGGTTCCGGAAGGGCCGTGCGCATTCCCGCTGGGATGTTCGAACAAGGGACATCTGTGTCAGCGGGAGCGCGACACGCCCGACCGCGTGGGTCGGAGAAACGACGGCAGCAGAAGGAATCCGCCGGGTTCCAGAGCGTAAGAGAGACAGGACTACTGAGTAGCCATGGCGGGACAGAAGATCCGCATCCGGCTCAAGGCCTACGACCACGAGGTCATCGACTCCTCGGCGAAGAAGATCGTCGAGACGGTGACCCGCACTGGTGCGTCGGTCGCGGGCCCGGTGCCGCTGCCCACTGAGAAGAACGTGTACTGCGTCATCAAGTCGCCGCACAAGTACAAGGACTCGCGCGAGCACTTCGAGATGCGCACGCACAAGCGCCTGATCGACATTCTCGACCCGACCCCCAAGACCGTTGACTCTCTGATGCGACTCGACCTGCCGGCCGGTGTCGACATCGAGATCAAGCTCTGAGGCTGGTGGGCTGAGAATGGCTAAGCAGATCAAGGGCATCCTGGGCGAGAAGCTCGGCATGACGCAGGTGTGGGACGAGAACAACCGTGTTGTTCCGGTCACCGTCGTCAAGGCCGGGCCGAATGTCGTGACCCAGGTCCGTACGAACGACGTCGACGGCTACGAGTCCGTCCAGATCGCTTTCGGCGAGATCGACCCGCGCAAGGTGAACAAGCCCCTCAAGGGTCACTTCGCCAAGGCCGACGTCACCCCCCGTCGTCACCTCGTCGAGATCCGCACCGCGGACGCCTCCGAGTACACGCTCGGCCAGGAGATCACCGCTGAGGTGTTCGAGGCCGGCATCAAGGTCGACGTGACCGGCAAGAGCAAGGGCAAGGGCTTCGCCGGTGTCATGAAGCGTCACAACTTCAAGGGCCTCGGCGCCGGACACGGCACCCAGCGCAAGCACCGCTCGCCCGGTTCCATCGGTGGCTGCGCCACCCCGGGCCGCGTGTTCAAGGGCCTCCGCATGGCGGGTCGCATGGGCAACGAGCGGGTCACCACCCAGAACCTGACCGTCCACGCCGTTGACGCGGAGAAGGGTCTGCTGCTCATCAAGGGCGCGGTTCCCGGTCCGAACGGCGGCCTCGTCCTGGTCCGCACCGCGGCCAAGGGGGCCTGAGGTAACCGATGAGCACTGTTGACATCCTTTCGCCGGCGGGCGACAAGGCCGGTTCCGTCGAGCTCCCCGCGGAGATCTTCGACGCCAAGGTCAGCGTTCCGCTGATCCACCAGGTCGTCGTCGCGCAGCTGGCCGCTGCCCGCCAGGGCACGCACAAGACGAAGACCCGTGGCGAGGTCCGTGGTGGCGGCAAGAAGCCGTACCGCCAGAAGGGCACCGGTCGCGCCCGTCAGGGTTCGACCCGCGCGCCGCAGTTCGCCGGTGGTGGCGTCGTGCACGGTCCCGTGCCGCGCGACTACTCGCAGCGCACCCCGAAGAAGATGAAGGCCGCCGCCCTGCGCGGTGCCCTCACCGACCGGGCGCGTCACAACCGCATCCACGTCGTCTCCGGCGTGGTCGAGGGCGAGACCCCCAGCACCAAGGCCGCCAAGTCGCTGTTCGGCAAGATCTCGGAGCGCAAGAACCTGCTCCTGGTCGTCGACCGCGCCGACGAGGCCGCGTGGCTGTCCGCCCGCAACCTGCCCCAGGTCCACATCCTGGAGCCGGGCCAGCTGAACACGTACGACGTTCTCGTCTCGGACGACGTGGTCTTCACCCAGGCCGCTTTCGAGTCCTTCGTCGCCGGCCCGAAGGCCAACGACACCGAAGGGAGCGAGGTCTGATGGCCATCCGTCACCCGAGCATCGCCTCGAAGGCCGCCAAGGCCGCCAAGGCCGCGCGCGTCGCCAAGGCGCGTCGTCACGCCGCCGAGGGCAAGAACACCGTCGAGACCCCGCTGAGCAAGTCGTACACGGACCCCCGTGACGTCCTGCTGAAGCCGGTCGTCTCCGAGAAGAGCTACGCGCTCCTCGACGAGAACAAGTACACGTTCATCGTCGACCCGAACGCCAACAAGACCCAGATCAAGCAGGCCGTCCAGGCGGTCTTCGACGTCAAGGTCACCGGGGTCAACACGATCAACCGCCAGGGCAAGCGCAAGCGCACGAAGACCGGTTTCGGTCAGCGTGCCGGCAGCAAGCGCGCGATCGTGACCCTCGCCGAGGGCGACCGTATCGACATCTTCGGCGGTCCGACCGCGTAAGCGGGTCGGATCGTCCGATATCGGACGAGGACTGAGAAATGGGAATCCGCAAGTACAAGCCGACTACGCCGGGCCGTCGTGGCGCCAGCGTCGCCGACTTCGTCGAGGTCACGCGGTCCACGCCGGAGAAGTCGCTGGTCCGCCCCCTGCACAGCAAGGGCGGCCGTAACAACGCCGGTCGTGTGACCGTTCGCCACCAGGGTGGCGGACACAAGCGCGCCTACCGTCTGATCGACTTCCGTCGTCACGACAAGGACGGCGTGCCGGCGAAGGTCGCGCACATCGAGTACGACCCCAACCGCACCGCGCGCATCGCGCTGCTGCACTACGCCGACGGCGAGAAGCGCTACATCCTCGCCCCGCGCAACCTGCAGCAGGGTGACCGCGTCGAGAACGGTCCCGGGGCCGACATCAAGCCGGGCAACAACCTGGCCCTCCGCAACATCCCGGTCGGTACCACGATCCACGCGATCGAGCTCCGTCCCGGTGGCGGTGCCAAGTTCGCCCGCTCCGCCGGTGCCTCCGTGCAGCTGCTCGCGAAGGAGGGCTCGATGGCCCACCTCCGCATGCCGTCCGGCGAGATCCGTCTCGTCGACGTCCGCTGCCGCGCCACCGTCGGTGAGGTCGGCAACGCCGAGCAGAGCAACATCAACTGGGGTAAGGCCGGCCGTAAGCGGTGGCTGGGCGTTCGCCCGACCGTCCGTGGTGTCGTGATGAACCCGGTTGACCACCCGCACGGTGGTGGTGAGGGCCGGACCTCCGGTGGTCGCCACCCTGTGTCCCCGTGGGGCAAGAAGGAAGGCCGTACTCGTTCGCCCAAGAAGGCGTCGAACAAGTACATCGTCCGCCGCCGCAAGACGAACAAGAAGCGCTAAGGACGGGTTGAGATGCCTCGTAGCTTGAAGAAGGGGCCCTTCGTCGACGACCACCTGATCAAGAAGGTGGACGTCCAGAACGAAGCCGGCACCAAGAACGTCATCAAGACCTGGTCCCGTCGCTCGATGATCGTCCCGGCCATGCTCGGCCACACGATCGCGGTGCACAACGGCAAGACCCACATCCCGGTGTTCGTCACCGAGTCGATGGTCGGCCACAAGCTCGGCGAGTTCTCGCCGACCCGCACCTTCCGGGGCCACGTCAAGGAAGACCGGAAGTCGAAGCGCCGCTAGTAGCGGATCGCATTCAGACACGTAAGTAACTGAAGGGACAACCATGGAAGCCAGGGCCCAGGCGCGGTACATCCGCGTCACGCCCATGAAGGCCCGCCGCGTGGTGGACCTCATCCGTGGCATGGACGCCACGGAGGCCCAGGCTGTTCTGCGATTCGCTCCGCAGGCAGCCTCCGTGCCGGTCGGCAAGGTGCTCGACAGCGCCATCGCCAACGCCGCGCACAACTACGACCACACCGACGCCGACAGCCTCTACATCTCCGAGGCGTACGTCGACGAGGGTCCGACCCTGAAGCGGTTCCGTCCGCGTGCTCAGGGCCGTGCCTACCGGATCCGCAAGCGGACCAGCCACATCACCGTGGTCGTCAGCAGCAAGGAAGGAACCCGGTAATGGGCCAGAAGGTTAACCCGCATGGGTTCCGGCTCGGCATCACCACGGACTTCAAGTCCCGTTGGTACGCCGACAAGCTGTACAAGGACTACGTCAAGGAAGACGTCGCCATCCGTCGGATGATGACGTCCGGCATGGAGCGCGCCGGTATCTCGAAGGTTGAGATCGAGCGCACCCGTGACCGCGTGCGGGTGGACATCCACACCGCGCGTCCGGGCATCGTCATCGGCCGCCGTGGCGCCGAGGCCGACCGCATCCGCGGCGACCTCGAGAAGCTCACGGGCAAGCAGGTCCAGCTGAACATCCTCGAGGTCAAGAACCCCGAGACCGACGCTCAGCTGGTTGCCCAGGCCGTTGCCGAGCAGCTCTCCTCCCGCGTCTCCTTCCGCCGCGCCATGCGTAAGAGCATGCAGTCGGCGATGAAGGCCGGCGCCAAGGGCATCAAGATCCAGTGCGGTGGCCGCCTCGGTGGCGCCGAGATGTCCCGCTCGGAGTTCTACCGCGAGGGCCGTGTGCCCCTGCACACGCTCCGCGCGAACGTGGACTACGGCTTCTTCGAGGCCAAGACGACCTTCGGCCGCATCGGTGTGAAGGTCTGGATCTACAAGGGCGACGTCAAGAACATCGCCGAGGTCCGCGCCGAGAACGCTGCGGCCCGTGCGGGTAACCGCCCGGCCCGTGGTGGTGCCGACCGCCCGGCCCGTGGTGGCCGCGGTGGCGAGCGGCGCGGTCGCAAGCCGCAGCAGGCTGCCGGCGCCGAGGCCCCCAAGGCCGAGGCCCCCGCCGCTCCGGCTGAGAGCACCGGAACGGAGGCCTGACCGACATGCTGATCCCCCGTAGGGTCAAGCACCGCAAGCAGCACCACCCGAAGCGCCGTGGTCAGGCCAAGGGCGGCACGACGGTTGCGTTCGGCGAGTACGGCATCCAGGCCCTCACGCCGGCGTACGTGACCAACCGCCAGATCGAGGCGGCTCGTATCGCGATGACCCGTCACATCAAGCGTGGCGGCAAGGTCTGGATCAACATCTACCCGGACCGTCCCCTCACCAAGAAGCCTGCCGAGACCCGCATGGGTTCCGGTAAGGGTTCGCCGGAGTGGTGGATCGCGAACGTTCACCCGGGTCGGGTGATGTTCGAGCTGTCCTACCCCAACGAGAAGATCGCCCGTGAGGCGCTGACCCGTGCGGCCCACAAGCTGCCGATGAAGTGCCGGATCGTCAAGCGCGAGGCAGGTGAAGCGTGATGTCGGCCGGTACCAAGGCGTCCGAGCTGCGCGAGCTGGGCAACGAGGAGCTTCTGGCGAAGCTCCGCGAGGCCAAGGAAGAGCTGTTCAACCTCCGCTTCCAGGCGGCGACCGGGCAGCTCGAGAACCACGGCCGTCTGAAGGCGGTCCGCAAGGACATCGCGCGGATCTACACCCTGATGCGCGAGCGTGAGCTGGGCATCGAAACGGTGGAGAACGCCTGATGAGCGAGAACAACGTGACTGAGACGAACACTGAGGCTCGGGGCTTCCGCAAGACCCGTGAGGGCATCGTCGTCAGCGACAAGATGGACAAGACCGTCGTCGTCGCCGTCGAGGACCGCAAGAAGCACGCGCTGTACGGCAAGGTCATCCGCAGCACGAGCAAGCTCAAGGCCCACGACGAGCAGAACGCCGCCGGCATCGGCGACCGCGTCCTCCTGATGGAGACCCGGCCGCTGTCCGCGACGAAGCACTGGCGCGTCGTCGAGATCCTCGAGAAGGCCAAGTAATTCCTGCGGGGCAAACCCCGCAGGTCAGTTCCGCCAGGCTCGGCAGGGGTTCCGTAACGGAACCCCTGCCGGGAACCGGCAGACAAACAGGAGATAGACGTGATCCAGCAGGAGTCGCGACTGCGCGTCGCCGACAACACTGGTGCGAAGGAGATCCTTTGCATCCGTGTGCTCGGTGGCTCCGGTCGCCGCTACGCGGGCATCGGTGACGTCATCGTCGCCACCGTCAAGGACGCGATCCCCGGTGGCAACGTGAAGAAGGGTGACGTCGTCAAGGCGGTCATCGTTCGCACCGTCAAGGAGCGCCGCCGTCCGGACGGCTCGTACATCCGCTTCGACGAGAACGCCGCCGTCATTCTGAAGAACGACGGCGACCCTCGCGGCACCCGCATCTTCGGCCCGGTCGGCCGTGAGCTGCGCGAGAAGAAGTTCATGAAGATCATCTCGCTCGCGCCGGAGGTGCTGTAAGCATGAAGATCAAGAAGGGCGACCTGGTCCAGGTCATCACCGGCAAGGACAAGGGCAAGCAGGGCAAGGTCATTGCCGCTTACCCGCGCGAGGAGCGTGTCCTGGTCGAGGGTGTCAACCGGGTCAAGAAGCACACCAAGGCCGGTCCGACCGCTAGCGGTTCCCAGGCCGGCGGCATCGTCACGACCGAGGCGCCGATCCACGTCTCCAACGTCCAGCTGGTCGTTGAGAAGGACGGCAACAAGGTCGTCACGCGTGTCGGCTACCGCTTCGACGAAGAGGGCAACAAGATCCGCGTTGCCAAGCGGACGGGTGAGGACATCTGATGGCTACCACCACCACTCCGCGTCTGAAGCAGAAGTACCGCGAGGAGATCGCGGGCAAGCTGCGTGACGAGTTCAAGTACGAGAACGTCATGCAGGTTCCCGGCCTCGTCAAGATCGTGGTCAACATGGGTGTGGGCGACGCCGCCCGCGACTCCAAGCTGATCGAGGGCGCCATCCGCGACCTCACCACGATCACCGGTCAGAAGCCGGCCGTCACCAAGGCCCGCAAGTCCATCGCGCAGTTCAAGCTGCGTGAGGGTCAGCCGATCGGTGCCCACGTCACGCTCCGTGGCGACCGCATGTGGGAGTTCCTGGACCGCACCCTGTCGCTCGCGCTGCCGCGTATCCGCGACTTCCGCGGCCTGTCCCCCAAGCAGTTCGACGGCCGTGGCAACTACACCTTCGGTCTCACGGAGCAGGTCATGTTCCACGAGATCGACCAGGACAAGATCGACCGTACCCGGGGTATGGACATCACCGTGGTGACCACGGCGACCAACGACGCTGAGGGCCGCGCGCTCCTTCGTCACCTCGGCTTCCCGTTCAAGGAGGCGTGAGCGAGATGGCGAAGAAGGCTCTGATTGCCAAGGCTGCTCGCAAGCCCAAGTTCGGTGTGCGTGGCTACACCCGCTGCCAGCGCTGCGGCCGTCCGCACTCCGTGTACCGCAAGTTCGGCCTCTGCCGCGTGTGCCTTCGTGAGATGGCTCACCGTGGCGAGCTGCCGGGCGTGACCAAGAGCTCCTGGTAATCCCGGTAATTCGGGATTCCTGGACCTCTCGGTAAGCAACTGGGTCGGCGGAGGCCCACCCCCTCATGGCTTAGGCTAGGAGGGTTGGGCCTCTGCCGCCCTGGATCGACTTACTACGCCGTAGGTCCCCGCACCGCACCCGTCCCGTCTGCAGAAGTACGGGGAGAGGGATGGCGCATATAGGAAACCCCGGCGAGAAAGGCCACAGGCCAATTCATGACCATGACTGATCCGATCGCAGACATGCTGACGCGTCTGCGGAACGCGAACTCGGCGTACCACGACTCCGTGACGATGCCGGCGTCCAAGATCAAGTCGCACATCGCGGAGATCCTCCAGCAGGAGGGCTTCATCACGGGCTGGAAGGTCGAGGACGCCGAAGTCGGCAAGAACCTCGTTCTCGAGCTGAAGTTCGGCCCGAACCGTGAGCGCTCCATCGCGGGCATCAAGCGGATCTCCAAGCCCGGTCTCCGGGTGTACGCGAAGTCCACCAACCTGCCGAAGGTGCTGGGCGGCCTCGGCGTGGCGATCATCTCCACGTCGCACGGCCTCCTCACCGACAAGCAGGCCGGCAAGAAGGGCGTGGGTGGGGAAGTCCTCGCCTACGTCTGGTAGCAGAAGGGAACGGAGGAAACAGCTATGTCGCGCATCGGCAAGCTCCCCATCGCGGTTCCCGCCGGCGTGGACGTCACCATCGACGGCCGTACGGTCTCGGTCAAGGGCCCCAAGGGCTCGCTGACCCACACCGTCGCGGCTCCGATCGACATCGCTAAGGGCGAGGACGGCACCCTGCAGGTGACCCGCCCGAACGACGAGCGTCAGAGCAAGGCCCTGCACGGCCTCTCCCGCACGCTGGTGGCGAACATGATCACCGGCGTGACCCAGGGTTACGTGAAGAAGCTCGAGATCAGCGGTGTCGGTTACCGAGTGACCGCCAAGGGTTCGAACCTGGAGTTCGCTCTCGGTTACAGCCACCCGATCCTCGTCGAGGCCCCCGAGGGCATCTCCTTCAAGGTGGAGACCCCGACCCGTTTCTCGGTCGAGGGCATCGACAAGCAGAAGGTCGGCGAGGTTGCGGCCAACATCCGCAAGCTGCGCAAGCCCGACCCGTACAAGGCCAAGGGCGTCAAGTACGAGGGCGAAGTCATCCGCCGCAAGGTCGGAAAGGCGGGTAAGTAAGCCATGGCATACGGGCAGAAGATCCTCAAGGGCGACGCCTACAAGCGCGCCGCGATCAAGCGCCGTCACATCCGGATCCGCAAGACTCTTTCCGGTACGGCGGAGCGTCCCCGTCTGGTCGTGACCCGCTCCAACCGCCACATCGTGGCGCAGGTGATCGACGACCTGAAGGGCCACACCCTGGCGTCGGCGTCCACCCTGGACGCTTCGATCCGTGGTGGCGAGTCCGACAAGTCCGCGCAGGCCAAGCAGGTCGGCGCCCTGGTTGCCGAGCGTGCCAAGGCCGCCGGTGTCGAGGCCGTCGTGTTCGACCGTGGTGGCAACCAGTACGCCGGGCGCATCGCCGCCCTGGCGGACGCCGCCCGCGAGGCCGGGCTCAGGTTCTGAGCCGCCGTAGCTAGCGGAAAAGAGAGAGGTAAATCCAATGGCTGGACCCCAGCGCCGCGGTGGCGGTGCCGGTGGCGGCGAGCGGCGGGACCGGAAGGGCCGTGACGGCGGCGCTGCTGCCGCCGAGAAGACCGCGTACGTTGAGCGCGTCGTCGCGATCAACCGCGTCGCCAAGGTTGTGAAGGGTGGTCGTCGCTTCAGCTTCACCGCGCTGGTCGTGGTGGGCGACGGTGACGGCACCGTGGGTGTCGGATACGGCAAGGCCAAGGAGGTGCCGGCCGCCATCGCCAAGGGCGTTGAGGAGGCCAAGAAGCACTTCTTCAAGGTCCCCCGGATCCAGGGCACCATCCCCCACCCCATCCAGGGTGAGAAGGCTGCCGGCGTCGTGCTGCTCAAGCCCGCGTCCCCGGGTACCGGTGTTATCGCCGGTGGTCCGGTGCGTGCCGTGCTCGAGTGCGCCGGTATCCACGACGTGCTGTCGAAGTCGCTCGGCTCCGACAACGCCATCAACATCGTGCACGCGACCGTGGAGGCCCTGAAGGGTCTGCAGCGTCCCGAGGAGATCGCGGCCCGCCGTGGCCTGCCGCTCGAGGACGTCGCTCCCGCGGCTCTGCTGCGTGCGCGTGCCGGGGCGGGTGCGTAATCATGGCGCAGCTCAAGATCACGCAGGTCAAGTCCTACATCGGCAGCAAGCAGAACCACCGTGACACCCTGCGGTCGCTTGGTCTCAAGGGGATCAACACCGTGGTCGTCAAGGAGGACCGCCCCGAGTTCCGCGGCATGGTGCACACCGTCCGCCACCTCGTGACGGTCGAGGAGGTCGACTGATCATGGCGGAGCAGAACCCGCTGAAGATCCACAACCTCCGTCCCGCCCCGGGCGCCAAGACCGCCAAGACCCGTGTGGGTCGTGGTGAGGCGTCGAAGGGTAAGACGGCCGGTCGTGGTACCAAGGGCACCAAGGCCCGCTACCAGGTTCCGGAGCGCTTCGAGGGTGGCCAGATGCCGCTGCACATGCGCCTCCCGAAGCTGAAGGGCTTCAAGAACCCGTTCAAGACCGAGTACCAGGTCGTGAACCTCGACAAGCTGGCCGCGCTCTACCCCGAGGGTGGCGAGGTCACGGTCGAGGGCCTGGTGGCCAAGGGTGCCGTTCGCAAGAACAGCCTCGTCAAGGTCCTCGGCCAGGGCGAGGTCTCCGTGGCGCTGCAGGTGACGGTCGACGCCGTCTCCGGCTCCGCCAAGGAGAAGATCACCGCCGCCGGCGGTACGGTCACCGAGCTGGTCTGAGTTCCTCAGGTCCCTCGATGACGTGAACGATCCCGACCGGGGATACTCCACAAAAGGGGTATCCCCGGTTGGTCGTTCCAAGGGCGGTGCTCTCGCCGGTAAGGTGGCCAGCACTGCCTACTTTCACAGGTGCTTCCCATGGGGCACTCTGAGCGGCAGTTGACCGTTAGTAATTCGTCTGTATCCGTCGAACCTCAAGACCGTCACCCTTGACGCAGTTGCGCGGGGGTCGCAGGAGGCACCGTGCTCACCGCGTTCGCCCGGGCGTTCAAGACGCCCGACCTGCGCAAGAAGCTGCTCTTCACGCTGGCCATCATCGTGGTCTACCGGCTCGGTACCCACATCCCGATCCCCGGCGTCAACTACAAGGCCGTCCAGAGGTGTGTGACCGAGGCCGGGGCCAACCAGGGCCTGTTCGGCCTCGTGAACATGTTCAGCGGTGGTGCGCTGCTGCAGATCACGGTCTTCGCGCTCGGCATCATGCCCTACATCACGGCCAGCATCATCCTTCAGCTGCTGACCGTGGTCATCCCGCGCCTGGAAGCCCTCAAGAAGGAGGGTCAGGCCGGTACGGCGAAGATCACGCAGTACACCCGTTATCTGACGGTGGCCCTCGCCATCCTGCAGGGCACCGGCCTGGTCGCCACCGCCCGCACCGGACGGCTGTTCAGCGGCTGCTCGGAGGCCCAGAGCATCGTCTCGAACCAGGGGATCTTCACGACCATCACGATGGTCGTCTGCATGACCGCCGGTACCTGCGTCGTGATGTGGCTCGGTGAACTGATCACCGACCGCGGCATCGGCAACGGCATGTCGATCCTGATGTTCATCTCGATCGCCGCGACCTTCCCGTCCGCGCTGTGGGCCATCAAGAAGCAGGGCACCCTGGCCGGCGGCTGGATCGAGTTCGGCACCGTCATCCTGGTCGGCCTGGTCATGGTCGCGCTCGTCGTCTTCGTCGAGCAGGCTCAGCGCCGCATCCCGGTGCAGTACGCGAAGCGCATGATCGGCCGCCGTTCCTACGGTGGTACGTCCACGTACATCCCGCTCAAGGTGAACCAGGCCGGTGTGATTCCGGTCATCTTCGCCTCCTCGCTGCTCTACATCCCGGCGCTCGTGGCGCAGTTCGCGGGGGGCAAGTCGGGCTGGAAGACCTGGGTCGAGCAGAACCTCACCAAGGGCGACCACCCGATTTACATCACTTCGTACTTCTTGCTCATCGTTTTCTTCGCGTTCTTCTACGTGGCGATCTCCTTCAACCCCGAGGAAGTCGCCGACAACATGAAGAAGTATGGTGGCTTCATCCCGGGCATCCGGGCTGGCCGACCGACCGCTGAGTACCTCAGCTACGTGCTCAACCGGATCACCTGGCCGGGTTCGCTGTATCTGGGTCTGATTGCTCTCGTGCCAACAATGGCGTTGGTCGGGTTCGGGGCGACGAACAACTTCCCGTTCGGCGGAACCAGCATCCTGATCATCGTGGGTGTCGGTCTCGAGACGGTGAAGCAGATCGAGAGCCAGCTCCAGCAGCGCAATTACGAAGGGTTCCTCCGCTGATGCGTATCGTCCTCGTCGGGCCGCCGGGTGCCGGTAAGGGAACGCAAGCCGTCCGCCTCGCCGAGAAGCTGGCCATCCCGCACATCTCCACGGGCGACCTGTTCCGGGCCAACATCAGCCAGCAGACCGAGCTGGGCAAGCTCGCGAAGTCCTACATGGACGCCGGCAACCTCGTACCCGACGAGGTCACCATCGCCATGGCCAAGGACCGCATGGAGCAGCCGGACGCCGAGAAGGGCTTCCTGCTGGACGGCTTCCCGCGCAACGTGTCGCAGGCCGAGGCGCTGGACCAGCTGCTGGAGACCGAGGGCATCACCCTGGACGCCGTGCTGGACCTGGAGGTCCCGGAGGACGAGGTCGTCAAGCGGATCGCCGGCCGGCGCATCTGCCGCAACGACTCCTCGCACGTGTTCCACGTGACGTACAGCCCGCCCAAGAAGGACGGCGTGTGCGACATCTGCGGCGGTGAGCTGTACCAGCGCGACGACGACTCCGAGGACACCGTCCGCACGCGGCTGGAGGTCTACCACACGCAGACCGAGCCGATCATCGACTACTACAAGGCGCAGGGTCTGGTCGTGACGATCTCCTCCCTGGGCCCCGTGGACGAGATCACGCGGCGGGCGCTGGAGGCCCTGAAGCGTGAGAAGGCCGAGAGCTAGGATTCCCGGCTCCTCCGGCCGCGGTGCCCTCCCCGGGTGCCGCGGCCGTAGTGTTGTACAGATATCCCAGCCGATGTGAGTGACGGAGAGCGCAGGCCCCCCATGGTGCAGATCAAGACGCCCGAGCAGATCGCGAAGATGCGTGCGGCGGGCCTGGTCGTAGCCGCCATCCACGCGGCCACCCGTGAGGCCGCGGTGCCCGGCGCCTCCACCAAGGACCTGGACGAGGTCGCCCGCAAGGTCCTCGCCGAGCACGGCGCCAAGTCGAACTTCCTGGGGTACGGCGGTTTCCCCGCGACCATCTGCACGTCCGTGAACGACGTCGTCGTCCACGGCATCCCCTCCGACGACGTCGTCCTCAAGGACGGCGACATCATCTCCATCGACTGCGGCGCGATCGTCGACGGCTGGCACGGCGACGCGGCCTACACGGCCTTCGTGGGCTCCGGTCACGCTCCGGAGCTGATCGAGCTCTCCCGGGTGACGGAGGAGTCGATGTGGGCCGGCATCGCGGCCATGAAGCAGGGCAACCGCCTGGTCGACATCTCCCGCGCGGTCGAGACCTACATCCGCCGCCAGCCGAAGCCGGGCGGCGGCAAGTACGGGATCATCGAGGACTACGGCGGCCATGGCATCGGCACCGAGATGCACATGGACCCGCATCTGCTGAACTACGTGGACCGGCGCCGCGGCAAGGGCCCCAAGCTGGTGCCCGGCTTCTGCCTCGCGATCGAGCCGATGGTCTCCCTCGGCACCCCGCGCACCGAGGTCCTCTCCGACGACTGGACGGTCATCACGACCGACGGCACCTGGTCCTCGCACTGGGAGCACTCGGTCGCGCTGACGGCGGAGGGGCCCCTGGTCCTCACCGCCCCCGACGGCGGCAAGGCCAAGCTCGCCGAGTACGGCATCACCGCCGCTCCCGATCCGCTCGCATAGTGATCTCCCGCGTGGGGCAGACTTCCCCGATTCGCCTTTCACGGTGCTCCGACGTAGACTGACTCGTCGGCTCTTGTGCACCCTCATGCCTGCATGCTTGAGAGTGCGACGTGAGTCGATCAAGGTAGTCGATTCGAAGGGCGAAGCGTGGCCAAGAAGCAAGGTGCCATCGAGATCGAGGGCACTGTCGTCGAGTCTCTTCCGAACGCGATGTTCAAGGTCGAGCTCCAGAACGGCCACCAGGTCCTGGCACACATCAGCGGCAAGATGCGTATGCACTACATCCGCATCCTCCCTGACGACCGGGTCGTGGTGGAGCTGTCTCCTTACGACCTGACGCGTGGCCGGATCGTCTACCGGTACAAGTAGATCTTGCCCGCATCCCGCTCCGGCGGGGTGGTGGCACTGACCCGGAGAACCTCAATCCAATGAAGGTCAAGCCGAGCGTCAAGAAGATCTGCGACAAGTGCAGGGTGATCCGCCGTCACGGTCGGGTCATGGTCATCTGCGAGAACCCGCGCCACAAGCAGCGCCAGGGCTGACGCACGACCGATCCCTCTGCATCCATCGCAGAGTTTCGCGCGACGCGAGCTGAATATGTTCATACGCAGGACCCGAGCCAACCAGCTCGACACCCCCGGTTCGGAGGCCGGGGACCCAGTTCGTACCTGACACGGCGGCTGGGAGCCGGTTCTGCGGAAGACCTCCGAAGATCACCAGGAGCCATTGAATGGCACGCGTTTCCGGTGTTGACATCCCGCGCGAAAAGCGCGTGGAGGTCGCCCTCACCTACGTGTTCGGCATCGGCCGGACCCTCTCGAAGGAGACGCTGGCTGCGACCGGCGTCGACCCGAACACCCGCGTTCGTGACCTGACCGAAGAGCAGCTGGTCGCGATCCGCGAGTACGTCGACAACAACATCAAGACCGAGGGTGACCTCCGTCGCGAGATCCAGGCCGACATCCGCCGCAAGGTCGAGATCGGCTGCTACCAGGGTCTCCGTCACCGTCGCGGTCTGCCCGTCCGCGGTCAGCGCACCAGCACCAACGCCCGCACCCGCAAGGGCCCGCGTCGCGCCATCGCCGGCAAGAAGAAGCCGGGCAAGAAGTAGTCCGCAGCGGACACCTGTCCACGGTCTTCGCTGTAGGACCGACCACCTCCCGTAGGAGTTAGTAGATGCCCCCCAAGGGACGTCAGGGCGCTGCCAAGAAGGTGCGCCGCAAGGAAAAGAAGAACGTCGCTCACGGCCACGCGCACATCAAGAGCACGTTCAACAACACGATCGTCTCCATCACGGACCCGTCCGGCAACGTGATCTCCTGGGCCTCCGCCGGCCACGTCGGCTTCAAGGGCTCCCGGAAGTCCACGCCGTTCGCCGCGCAGATGGCCGCCGAGTCGGCCGCCCGCCGCGCCCAGGAGCACGGCATGCGCAAGGTCGACGTGTTCGTGAAGGGCCCGGGTTCCGGTCGTGAGACCGCGATCCGCTCCCTGCAGGCCACGGGCCTCGAGGTCGGCTCCATCCAGGACGTCACCCCGACCCCGCACAACGGCTGCCGTCCGCCGAAGCGCCGCCGCGTCTGACGCCTGGCAGCTTCGTCTGGCCGTAGGTTCCGGGCGGTACGGCTCCGTAAGGGGCGTACCGCCCGTACCCTTGCAGTACCCGCACTTTTCACGGGGTGCGGTTTCCGTCGGACGTCAAATAGCGGGCGTCCACGAATGAAGGATCTGATCCACACATGCTGATCGCTCAGCGTCCCTCGTTGACCGAAGAGGTCGTCGACGAGTTCCGCTCCCGGTTCGTGATCGAGCCGCTGGAGCCGGGCTTCGGCTACACCCTCGGCAACTCCCTGCGCCGCACCCTCCTGTCGTCGATCCCCGGCGCTGCTGTCACCAGCATCCGCATCGACGGTGTCCTGCACGAGTTCACCACCGTGCCGGGCGTCAAGGAGGACGTCACCGACCTGATCCTCAACATCAAGCAGCTGGTCGTCTCCTCGGAGCACGACGAGCCGGTCGTGATGTACCTGCGCAAGCAGGGCCCGGGTCTGGTCACCGCCGCCGACATCGCGCCCCCGGCCGGTGTCGAGGTGCACAACCCCGACCTGGTCCTCGCCACGCTCAACGGCAAGGGCAAGCTGGAGATGGAGCTGACGGTCGAGCGTGGCCGCGGTTACGTCTCCGCCGTGCAGAACAAGCAGGTGGGCCAGGAGATCGGCCGTATCCCGGTCGACTCCATCTACTCGCCGGTGCTGAAGGTCACGTACAAGGTCGAGGCCACGCGTGTCGAGCAGCGCACCGACTTCGACAAGCTGATCGTCGACGTCGAGACCAAGCAGGCCATGCGTCCGCGTGACGCCATGGCGTCGGCCGGCAAGACCCTGGTCGAGCTGTTCGGTCTGGCGCGCGAGCTCAACATCGACGCCGAGGGCATCGACATGGGCCCGTCCCCCACGGACGCCGCCCTGGCCGCCGACCTCGCGCTGCCGATCGAGGAGCTGGAGCTCACGGTCCGTTCCTACAACTGCCTCAAGCGCGAGGGCATCCACTCCGTGGGTGAGCTCGTCGCCCGCTCCGAGGCCGACCTGCTGGACATCCGCAACTTCGGTGCGAAGTCCATCGACGAGGTCAAGGCGAAGCTGGCCGGCATGGGCCTGGCCCTGAAGGACAGCCCGCCCGGATTCGACCCGACCGCCGCCGCCGACGCCTTCGGCGCCGACGACGACGCGGACGCGGGTTTCGTGGAGACCGAGCAGTACTGATCCGGTACTGTGCGTGACCCACTTCCGGGTGCCTGGCGACAGGCACCCGGATCTCCGACAGACAACCGTCTGCTCGGATACTGACCCCGGTACCTGACACGGCCGGGGCAGACACACAGGAGAAGAACATGCCGAAGCCCACCAAGGGTGCCCGTCTGGGCGGCAGCGCCGCGCACGAGAAGCTGCTCCTCGCGAACCTCGCGAAGTCGCTGTTCGAGCACGGCCGTATCACCACCACCGAGGCGAAGGCCCGCCGCCTGCGCCCGTACGCCGAGCGTCTGATCACCAAGGCGAAGAAGGGCGACCTTCACAACCGCCGCCAGGTGCTTCAGGTCATCACGGACAAGGGCGTCGTCCACACGCTCTTCACCGAGATCGGCCCGCGTTACGAGAACCGTCCGGGTGGCTACACCCGCATCACCAAGATCGGTAACCGCCGTGGCGACAACGCGCCCATGGCCGTCATCGAGCTGGTCGAGGCGCTGACGGTGCAGCAGAAGGCCGTGGGCGAGGCCGAGGCCGCCACCAAGCGTGCGGTCAAGGAGGCCGACGAGGCCAAGGTCGAGGAGACCAAGGCCGAGGACGCCGCCGAGGCTCCCGCCGAGGAGTCGACGGAGGCCTGAGGCTCTGCCTTGAGCTGAGCGGGTCCGCCCTTCACCGGGGCGGGCCCGCTTTTGCGTACCTGAGAGGATCTGAGGGTGAGTGAAGTACAGCCCGGCCACGTCCGTATCCGCCTCGACATCTCCTACGACGGCACCGACTTCCACGGCTGGGCCAAGCAGGCCGGCGGCAGGCGGACCGTACAGGCGGAGATCGAGGACGCGCTGCGTACGGTGACGCGGTCGCGGGAGACGTATGACCTGACCGTGGCCGGGCGCACCGACGCCGGCGTGCACGCGCGAGGACAGGTCGCCCACGTCGATCTGCCCCGGGCGGTCTGGGCCGAGCAGAGCGGCAAGCTGCTCAAGCGGCTCGCGGGGCGGCTGCCCAAGGACGTACGGGTGTGGGCACTCAGAGAGGCGCCCAGCGGCTTCGACGCCCGCTTCGCCGCGGTCTGGCGGCGCTACGTGTATCGCGTCACCGACAACCCCGGGGGAGTGGACCCCCTGCTCCGCAACCACGTCCTGTGGCACGACTGGCCCCTGGACGTCGCCATGATGGACGCCGCCGCCACATCACTGGTCGGCGAGCACGACTTCGCCGCATACGCGAAGAAGCGCGAGGGCGCGACCACGATCCGCGAGATCTTCGACTTCGGCGTGACCCGGCGCGCGGACGGCATCGTGGAGATAGAGGTCCGCGCCGACGCCTTCTGCCACAACCAGGTGCGTTCCATGGTCGGCGCGCTGCTGTTCGTGGGCGACGGCCATCGTGGCGTGGAGTGGCCGCGGAAGGTACTGGACGCGGGGGTCCGCGACAGTGCCGTGCACGTCGTACGGCCGCACGGACTGACCCTGGAAGAGGTCGGCTACCCGGCGGACGAACTGCTGCTGGAAAGGCAGCGGCAGGCCCGCCGGGTACGGGTGCGTACGACCTGAGCGCGGTCAGTCGGCGAGGGCCTTCTGAATGGTCGGCTTGAGAAAGGGTGCCAGCGACTTCGCATAGGCCCCCGTCATGTGGCTGTTGTCGAAGTAGACGATCTGGTCGGCGATCACCGTCGGGCAGACGTTGTCGGCGCAGAACGCGGGTAGTGAGTCGAGGACCTCGGCGCCGTGGCGCTCGGCGCCCTTCTGCTCAATGGCGCGGAAGTCAGGGAATTCGACGGCCTTGTCCTCGGCGGGGTTGCAGGCGGAGACGTCGTGGATGTGGGTGGCGAGGCAGTCAGGTACGTTCCGGCCGGGCTGCGGGGTGTCCGTGATGTAGACGAGCTTGGCGCCGGAGGCCTCGAGGACCTTGAAGGCCTGCTCGGCGCCCTTCTCGGTCACCTCCTGCCGGATGCGGCTGGTGACGACGATCACGTCGGGCTTGAGGCCGTCTATGCTCTTGAACGCCGATTGCCGCCAGCTGTCGCACTCGGAGTACTCGCGGTTCAGCTCGGGGTTCTTGATGGCGTACACCTCGGGGGAGCAGCCGCCCTTCGCCATGGTCACCACCTTCACGTGCAGCGATTTCCCGAGGCTCTCGAAGGCGTCGCCCCACTGCCAGGCGTGGGAATCTCCGATGACGACGATCGAGCGTTTGCCCTGCTTGTCCCCGATGACGCAGTTGTCACGCATGACGAACTTCTTGACGTCGGTGTTGTCGATGCAGCCGTAGTGGGTCATGTCCTTCGGAGCACCCGGGAGAATGCTCTGCGCGGTGGCGGATAGCTCCTTCTGGAGCACGGCCTGCTTCACCGACTTCTCGTCGGCGTACCCGACGGAGCTCCCTTTCGCGGCGCTGGCGCCGGCGGCTGTGTCCAGGTTGAGCGGTACCACCCGTATGGCGAGGAACATGGCGACGGCCGCGGTGGCGGTCAAGGTCAGGCCGGTCAGGATGCCGCGCCACGGGATCTGCACGAGCCTGACGTTGGCCTTCAGACGCCGTTCGATCAGATAGTGCCCGGCGACGGCCAGCACGAAGGAGCCTGAGGCGACGCGGAAGCGGTCGGAGTAGGTGATCTCGTGGCCGACGATGTCCGACCAGAGGATCAGCAGCGGCCAGTGCCAGAGGTACCAGCCGTAGCTCGCGTTGCCGACGAAGTTGAAAAGGGGGTTGTCGAGGAGTCGCTCGGCGCCGAAGCGAGGGTTGGCACAGCCGCCCGCCATGATCAGGGCGGCGCCCAGCACGGGGCCGCCCACGGCGTACCCGGGCAGGGGGGTCTGCTCGGTGATGAGCGACGCGGTGACCAGTATGGTGCCGAGTCCCACCCAGCTGAGGACGGCCGCGAGGCCCTGGTACATGCGTGACAGGAACCGGGCGTTGAGGGCGACGAAGACGCCGACGGCCAGTTCCCACACGCGGGTCGGGGTGCCGAAGTAGGCGAGCGGCTGATTCGTCTGGGTCGTCGTGACCGACAGATAGAGCGAGCCGCTGATCACGGCGGCCAGGAACAGCCCGACCAGGAAGCGGTTGCGGAAGATGGCCCGGCTGAGCCAGGCGACGACGACGAGCGCGATCGGGGCGAGGAGGTAGAACTGCTCCTCGATGCTCAGCGACCAGAAGTGCTGGTACGGCGACTGGCTGCCGTCGGCGGCGAAGTAGTCGGTGCCGTTCTCGGCCTGGCGCCAGTTGATGAAGCTCAGCGAGGCGGCGAAGCCGTCCTGCATATAGCCGCGGAACCTGAACGGGCTGGCGTAGATCCAGGCCACGACGGCCGTCACGACGATGGTGAGGGCAGCCCCCGGGGCCAGCCGCCGGAACCGGCGGGCCCAGAACTTGCCGAGCGACACCTTGCCGGTCTTGTCGATCTCCGCGAGGAGCTGGCTGCCGATGAGGAAGCCGCTGAGCGTGAAGCTGACGTCGACGCCGCCGTGGATGCCGAGGATGCCTGTGTGTACGAGGACGACCATCGTGATCGCGACGGCGCGCAGGCCCTGAAGGTCGGGCCGGTACTTGCGCAGCCGGTTTTCCTGCGGTGCTCTTCGGCGGTGCTGTTCCGGCCGGTGTCCGGGCGGCCGGGTCGGGTCGCTTGTCGCGGTGGCTTGATGGGTGGTCACGTCTCTCCTGTGGCTGTCCGGCCGGGCCGGATCTCTCAGTGGGCCGTCAGGCAGGCGGTGGCGGTGCCGCTCATCCGCACCCCGAGGGAGGGAATGCGGATGCCGCACGCGAGCCGCAGCTGGGCGGGCAGTTCGTTCTGCGCGCCGACGTGCGAGTGGCAGCCCACCACCACCTCGCGGAGGAACGACTCGCTGCCGATCGACGAGTCGTGGTCGACCACCGACTCGTGGATCTGCGCGGCCTCGGCCACGGTGACGTTCGCGCCGAGGATGGACCGGTCGACGACCACGCGCGGGCCGATGACGGCGTGCGGGCCGATCGTCGAGCCGCCCGTGACGCGGGCGGTCGCGTCGATCGTGGCCGTGGGATGGATCAGGGCCTCGGCCGGCGGCCCCACCAGTGGCGAGGTCGCCCTGCCGGTGACCAGGTCGGCGGACCCGTGCACGAAGGCGAGCGGGGTGCCGAGGTCACGCCAGTAGTCGTCCGTGACATGGCCGAAGACGCGCCCGCCCCCGGCGACCAACTGCGGGAAGGTCTCCTGCTCGACCGAGACCTCCCGGTCGGCCGGGATGGCGTCCAGGACGGAGCGGCGGAAGACGTAGCAGCCGGCGTTGATCTGGTCGGTGACGCATTCCTCCGGCGTCTTGGGCTTCTCCAGGAAGGACAGCACCCGGCCGGCCTCGTCGGTGGGGACGAGACCGAAGGCGCGCGGGTCGGGGACCCGGGTGAGGTGCAGGGTCACGTCGGCGACGTGGGCCTGGTGGTGCTCGAGGACGGCGCGCAGGTCCACGCCGGACAGGATGTCGCCGTTGAGGATCAGCACAGGCGCGTCGGCCGAGATGCCGCGCAGCCGCCGTGCGGCGTTGCGGATCGCTCCTCCGGTGCCGAGCGGGATCTCCTCTACGGCGTAGGAGATCTCCAGGTTCTGGGAGAAGTCCTTGAACTCCTCCTCGAACAGGTCGGCGAGGTAGGAGGTGGCGAACACGACGTGCTCGACGCCGGCGTCCATCAACTTGGCGATCTGGTGCCGGATGAAGGAGGAGCCCGCCACGTTGAGCAGGGGTTTCGGAGTGTGGTTCGTCAGGGGGCGCAGTCGGGTTCCCTTGCCGCCCACCAGGATGATGGCTTCTTGCATGATTGCGTCCCTCGGTCAGCTTGCGGTCTCGTCGCCGGGTCCTGCGTAGCCGGAGGTGAAGCAGGATGTGATGGCCTTCTCGGTGAGGGGGCGCCCGGCGAAGTCGAGCCGGGAGGCGACCTTGTCGTCGGGCTTGGTGTTCGGGTCGTCGTCGAAGTAGATCGACCACCAGTAGACGCCGCTCATATGCCGTTCCTGGACGACCCGGCAGACGGCGGTGTACCAGTTGGCCTGCACCTGGGGGTTGACGGCGCGCGTCGTGTAGAAGTCGCCGGGGGCGTGGTAAGCGCCGGTCATCGCGCCGATGCCCGCCTCAGCGATGGTGATCTTGGGCAGGGGACCGGTTGCCTTCCTGTCCAGCCACTTGTTCCAGCCGGCGACCAAGGTGGACACCGAGGCGTCGTCGCTGACCTTGACCGGGAAGTAGGCGTCGATGCCGAGATGGGTGACCGGCATGGTCACGGGGCCGGTGACGTACGCGTCCCAGTTGGCGTCGTAGGCGACCTCGCCGCCGAACAGCTTCTCGGCGTCGTTCACGACACCGTCCCAGTGCGGATCGCCCTGCAGGGAGGTCAGTTCGGTGCCGATGACGAAGGTGGTCGCCTTCTCGCTGTCGGCGGCCTTCAGATAGGGGGTCAGGAATTTCTCGTACGACGTGAACCAGGCATCGCGGTCGGCGGGCTTGATGTTGCCGCGCCAGCCGTTCTCCGCGGTCAGGGAGTGCTCGTCCATGAGGGGCCGGACGGTCGTACGCAGGCCGGCCTCATGGAAGATCCGCAGCACGCGGGCGAGATGCTCGGGCGTCGGTGTCTTGTCACCGGCGCTGATCTTCGTCGACGAGCGGGTCCCGGTGAAGAACGGGAAGGACACGCTGACGGAGTTGGCGTGCAGCCCGACCAGGTAGTTCGCGTGCAGCCGGGCCTGCTTCTCGATGTAGGTGAGGGAGTGTTTTGGGTTGTCCTCCCAGTAGAGCTGGGCGCCCCACTGGGGCATGCCCTTCTTCCACTTCTTGGCCACCTTGGCGACCTCGGTGGTCGGCGAGGTGGCCGCCGAGGTCTTGCCGTCACCGCCCTCGGTGTCGGCCCGCTGGGTGTGTTCCTTGCCGTCGAGCACCAGATGGGGCGCGAGTGAGCCCGAGGACCACTGCAGCGGGTGGTCGCCGAGCACGAAGGGGACCGCGATCACGAAGGAGATGACGGTGACGGGGAGCACGGCGAGCATGGGCAGGCGTGCGCGCTTCATGGCTGTGTGATCTCTTCCGGTCAGGCGGGCTTGGCGATGACGACGAACTTGTTCTCCTCGCGGCGGATGAACTTCCACAGGCCCTTGATGCCGCCGATCCCTTCGATGAGGGAGAAGTAGGGCAGCAGGAGGAGGACGGCCATGGGCTCCCACCATTTGCGTCTGCCGTTCACCGAGGCGATCGCGTTGAGCCGCAGCCCTTCCCAGTACGCCCAGATCACGTAGGCGAAGCTGGTCGACCACAGCAGGACGACCGACTGGGTCACCGGCGAGGTGTTCATGTCACCGATGAACCAGGCCACGAACAGGATCGTGCCGACGTGCTGCAGCGGTCCGAGGATCCAGCTGGTCACGCAGACGGTCAGGAACCAGCGATAACGGAGCGGCACCTTACGGTTGAAGCAGAGGGCGACCAGGCCCCAGGCCCAGCGCTCGCGCTGCTTGATGAAGTCCTTGGTGTTGGACGGCGAGGCGCCGTAGCAGCGGCCGTTGAACCAGTCGCTGCGGCCCGGGTAGAGGCGGCAGAAGGTCAGGGCCAGCCGGGCGTCCTCGACGATCTCCTTGGGGCCGAAGTCCCAGCCGATCTCGGCCTCGATGGAGGCGCGGATGACGAGGAGCTCGCCGTGCACACCGGCGGCCGGGGTGCCGAGGCCGGTGAAGGCGCGGAACCGTGCGATGTCGTCGGCGGGGCGGATGGCGTCGGCGAACCAGGTGAGCAGGCTCACCGCGTTCTCGCGCGGGTAGGTGAGGATGCCCTGCGCCATGTGCTTGACCTCTTCGGGGGTCGCGCGGCGCTGGCGGTTGATGAACTGGGCGAGGGACGCCGAGGTGTCGGGGCCGACACCGGTGTCGTCGTCCATGTGCAGGACCCACACGTTGTCGAGGGCCTCGCCCTCCTCGATGCGCAGCTCGTGGGCGTAGTTGTTCGCGCGGGCCTTGAACCGGGTGCCGTTCTTGGTCTGGTAGGCCTTCGGGACCGTGACCACGCGGATCAGGGGGCTGCTCGCGGCCAGCTCGTCGATCCGCTCGGCGGCCTCGCAGCCCTCCTCGGTGAGGACGTCCACGCGCATGTACGGGAACCATTCCGGCATGTGTTCCACGTAGGAGAGGACCGAGCGCTCCAGGGCCGGGTAGGTGTCGTGGCGCCCGATGGTGGGCACGAGCACGACCAGGAAGTCCTGCTCGACCAGGGCGGGCGGAGTCATCAGATGGGCCTTGCGGAGCCGGCGGCGGATGAGCACGAAACCCTGGACGGAGACGAGCACCCCGGGCACCGGAAGGGCCCAGCAGACGGTGATCAACCAGGCCAGTGGCGAGTGACTGGGTGTGTACGACCACAGGCTGAAGGCGGTCAGCAGGACCAGCGGGATCAGGAACGGCAGGATGCCCGGTTTCCATGCGGCGGTACGTTTCGCCAGCTTGGTGCTGTGCCGCGAATGCGACGTCCCCCCGTCGACCAGTGTCGATGCCATGACGACTGCGGAACTCCCCGTGAGATCGGACGGCGCGTCGAGGCGGCAGCGATCGTGGTCGCGGCGCGACGGCGCGCACCACGACATGGACTACGGGTTTCCTGCCCCCCGACGCCTTCTTTGGCGTCTCGGCCACTCGCCGCTCAGATGCCCCCCCAGGCGCCCAAACCACTGGCCGAACAGATGACTGATCCTTACACGCATGTACGCGGTAAGGAAATAGTATGGAAGGGGTGTGTTTAAAAATTAACCAAGTGGCGGCTTGTGGTCCTGTGCCGCCTTGAGGTGCGACCGCCACTCTCCGGCGGTGATCACCTGGGAAGACGCGTACGTCCGTTTCACGTCGGCCGCGGCGTTCTTGTGCCGCGGCTCGCTGACGTTGTCGTACGTCAGCGCCTGTCCCCACACCGTCCACAGCACCCACGGTGTGCGGGACAGGGCACGGGGCTGGTGCGCGTTGAGGGGCACGTGGAAGGACTCGGCGACGATTCGGGGCCGTGCGTACTGCTCCAGCCCCCGGTACCAGACCTCGGTCCAGGCACCGCTCCCGTAGGGCCGCTCCGGGCTTCCGCTGTAGTCGTCGACGCCCACGACGTCCACATACGCGCCGCCCGGGTAGTAGGGCCGGGGCGGAGTGCCGTAGGAGCCGTCCCAGGAGTTCGGGGCCCAGACGAAGATCAGGTTGTGCAGGCCCCGGTGGTGCACCAGGTAGTCGTGCGTCAGCTGCCACAGCCTCCGGTACGCGGCCGGGTCCTGTCCCGCCCACCAGAAGCCGTGGCCGGGTCGGGTGTTCATCTCGTGGTACGGCCGCAGCAGCACCGGTACGCCCCGGGCTGCCAGGTAGCCCAGGTGGTCCGCGAGATAGTCCAGGTCGTGCAGTAGGGCCCCGTGCTCGGCCGTGCCCTCGGTGATCACCCGGCCGAACCAGCCGGGATCCCGCGCGGCGGGCGAGTTGCGACACAGAGTCTGCGGGAAGCCCTTGACCGGACTGCCCGGAAAGGGCTGGTGGAAGGAGAACCCGACGATGCCCGCCGGGGCTCCGCCGTTGCCGGGCAGGGTGACCTCCCTGCCGGAGGCGCATTCCGTGTGCGTGCCGGAGGGGCGGTAGGAGCCGTCCGCCGGGCGGGGCAGCCCCGCCCACACGCCCACGGCGAGGTCGACGGCGTCGTCCGCGTAGCCCCACATGCGGCGGCAGCTCGGCCAGGCGCGCGAGTACGACCGTGCCTCGCCCACCGCCCAGCCCGGCTGCCCGTACCCCGGCCCCAGGTCGAGTTCCACGAAGCCGGGTAGGCGGCCGGTGATGTCCTGGGCCTTGCGGTAGTAGTAGCCCGGCTGCTTGGTGCCCCGGTAGTCGCCGTACTCCGCGTTGTACCGCTCGTTGTGCAGCTCCACGTGCTGCCCGATCACCGTCCGGCTCGCCCGGCCCCGGCGCGCGTCGTTCTCCAGCCCGGCCAGCAACGCGTACACCAGGCGTGCGGCGGGGGTGGCGTGCGGATCGCGATGCCGCAGATCACCGGGCACGAGCACCGGCGCCCGTCCGTCGCCCCCGGCCCACTCGGACCAGGCCCACACCGCCGCCGGCCCACCCAACGCGACTCCCGCCGCGGCCCCCAGCAGCCCGACGCGCCTTCGCATGCGCACGGCGTCACGCGCCTTTCCGGTGGAGCGGGGCGGCGACGGCGCCTCCGACGCCGAGGGCCCGGCAGGTGCCGGCCCGGTCGTCGTGGAGGGTGCCGCAGGCGACCGGGGCCTTGGCCTCCGGCCTGGGTGCGCCGATGCCTCGGGCGGTGTCCGTGCGCTCGCTCCCGTCGGTGGTCGTCCGCGCGTGGTGGCTCACGGTGCGGTGCAGGGGCATGGGACGGTTCCCCCGGGTGTTCATGGTGGTGGCCGAGGTGGGACGACCGGTGTTCCGGGGGAGAGGCTGACCCGCCTGGGTCATCCGTTGGCCGCTGCCGACGCCTGGGCCTGGCCGCGGCGGTAGATCTGGTTGAAGGTGAACTGCTGCAGGTCGGTGCCGGCGCGGAAGACCTTCGTGTCCTTGTTGGTGACGTTCTTGCCGTCGAGGAAGCCGCCGGTGGTGAAGTAGGCGTAGCGGCCGACCGCGTTCGTGGTCGTCAGGCAGACCGCGGCGTTGCAGAAGTTCTTGACGCCCTTGCCGGGCAGGGAGCGGACCACGGCCTTCTTGGCGGCCTGCTTCCTGACCTTCGTGGCGTGCGCCTGGTCGTCGAAGACGGCGACGCCGACGGTGATCGCGATGCCGCCGTTGGTGTAGGTCGCGCGGATCAGGCGGGTGCAGCCGCCCGTGGTGAGGATCTTCGGCAGGTTGCCGCCGGCGGCGGAGGCGCAGTTCGTGGTGTCGGCCGTGGCGCCCTTCTTGTACACGGTGTCGCCCATGGTGAGCTGGGTGCCCGGGAAGAGGGTGTCGGCGCTGAGCGGGGCGGTGTCCTTCTTGGCGCTGGCTATGAAGTCCCTCGGGTCCAGCGGCGGCGGGGCGCTGGTGGAGGCGAAGGACGGCGTGGCCGAGTCGCTGGGCACCGAGGCGCTGGCGGGCAGGTTGGTGGGGCTGCCCGACGCGCTCGTGTCGTTGTTCGCCGAGACGACGGCCATGGCCACGGCCGTGCCGACGGCTATCGTGGCGACGGCGCCGGCGCCCACGAACAGCAGCTTGCGACGCTTGTTGCGGGTCTCCGAGGCCTCGGCGAGCGCCGCCCAGTCCGGGGTCCCGTCGTCACCGCCACTGTTCCAGGTCTGCTGGGAATGCGGTTTCCAGGGATCCCACTGAGACTGGGGTCCCCCCTGCCCGTAACTCATGGGGCGCATCTTAGACGGGGGGCGGGGGTGAGCACGCCGATCGGTCGTTTTGACCCTCACCGACGACCCCGGTATTCTGCTTGTTCGTTGTGTATTGGCTTGCTCATTCTCACGGGACGGGCCCTTACACCGGTCCACCGGGCCGATGACCAGCGACCCCACGTACGCGGTATGCGTCGCCGCCGTGCGGTCTAGGCTGTCGTGATCGTTTCGGTGACCTGTTCAGGACCATTCACTCGAAGCGAAGGCTACGAACCGTGCGTACGTACAGCCCCAAGCCCGGCGATGTGACGCGCCAGTGGCACGTCATCGACGCTCAGGACGTTGTCCTGGGCCGTCTCGCCACCACTGCAGCGACCCTTCTCCGGGGCAAGCACAAGCCGATCTACGCCCCGCACGTCGACGCTGGTGACTTCGTCATCATCATCAACGCCGACAAGGTGCACCTCTCCGGCAACAAGCGGACCCAGAAGATGGCGTACCGCCACTCCGGCTACCCGGGTGGTCTGCGCTCCGTCCGTTACGACGAGCTGCTCGCCAAGAACCCCGAGAAGGCCATCGAGAAGGCCGTCAAGGGCATGCTCCCCAAGAACACCCTGGGCCGTCAGATGCTCACGAAGCTGAAGGTCTACTCGGGCGACCAGCACCCGCACGCTGCCCAGCAGCCGGTGCCGTTCGAGATCACCCAGGTCGCGCAGTAAGTCCGGCCACCCCCTAAGACCGAAGAGAATCTGAGGAGAATCGTGGCCGAGACCACTGCCGAGCAGCCGATCGAAGAGATCGACATCGAGAGCTACACCACCGAGTCCGAGGTCCCCGTCGAGGGCGAGTACACCTCGGAGTCCCTGGCCTCCCGCTTCGGCGAGCCCCAGCCGGCCGCCGGCCTGGGCCGCCGCAAGAACGCCATCGCCCGCGTCCGGATCGTTCCGGGCACCGGCAAGTGGAAGATCAACGGTCGCACCCTCGAGGACTACTTCCCGAACAAGGTGCACCAGCAGGAAGTCAACGAGCCCTTCAAGGTGCTCGAGCTCGACGGCCGTTACGACGTCATCGCCCGCATCGCGGGTGGCGGTGTCTCCGGTCAGGCCGGTGCCCTGCGCCTCGGCGTCGCCCGTGCCCTGAACGAGGCCGACGTCGACAACAACCGTGGCCCGCTGAAGAAGGCCGGCTTCCTCAAGCGCGACGACCGTGCGGTCGAGCGCAAGAAGGCCGGTCTGAAGAAGGCCCGCAAGGCTCCGCAGTACAGCAAGCGCTAAGCGTCGCCTGCTCGTACTCCGAACGCCCCGGCGGCACGCCTCATGTGCCGTCGGGGCGTTCGTTTATCCCAGGCAAGGGCGTATAACGACACGAGACGCTCAGCCGCTCAACGGCTTGTGTGATCGCAGTTTCCTCAGGAGGACAAGTGGGACGACTCTTCGGCACGGACGGCGTGCGCGGTGTCGCCAACGCGGACCTGACGGCCGAGATGGCGCTCGGCCTGTCCGTTGCGGCGGCCCACGTGCTGGCCGAGGCGGGCACCTTCGAGGGCCACAAGCCGACGGCGGTGGTCGGTCGGGACCCGCGGGCGTCCGGGGAGTTCCTGGAGGCGGCCGTGGTCGCGGGCCTGGCCAGCGCCGGCGTGGACGTGCTGCGCGTCGGCGTGCTGCCGACGCCCGCGGTCGCGCATCTGACCGGCGCGCTCGGCGCCGACCTGGGCGTGATGCTCTCCGCCAGCCACAACGCCATGCCGGACAACGGCATCAAGTTCTTCGCCCGCGGCGGCCACAAACTCGCCGACGAGCTGGAGGACAGGATCGAGGCGGTGTACGACTCCCACCGGCACGGCGAGCCGTGGGAGCGGCCGACGGGCGCGGGCGTAGGCCGTGTGCGCTCGTACGACGAGGGCTTCGAGAGTTACGTCGTCCACCTGCTCTCCGTCCTGCCGAACCGGCTCGACGGACTGAAGATCGTCCTGGACGAAGCGCACGGCGCGGCCTCGGGGGTCTCGCCGGAGGCGTTCGCCCGGGCCGGCGCCCAGGTCGTCACGATCGGCGCCGAGCCGGACGGTCTGAACATCAACGACGGCTGCGGCTCGACCCACCTGGACCAGCTCAAGGCCGCGGTGGTCGAGCACGGCGCCGACCTCGGCATCGCGCACGACGGCGACGCCGACCGGTGCCTGGCCGTGGACCACACCGGCGAGGAGGTCGACGGCGACCAGATCCTCTCCGTGCTGGCACTGTCCATGCGGGAACGCTCCGCGCTGCGGGCCGACACGGTCGTCGCCACCGTGATGTCCAACCTGGGCTTCAAGCTGGCGATGGAGAAGGCCGGGATCCGGCTGATCCAGACGGCCGTCGGCGACCGGTACGTCCTGGAGGAGATGAAGGAGCACGGGTACGCCCTCGGCGGCGAGCAGTCCGGGCATGTCATCATCCTCGACCACGCGACCACCGGTGACGGCACGCTGACCGGGCTGCTGCTGGCGGCGCGGGTCGCCGAGACCGGCCGTACGCTGCGGGAGTTGGCGTCCGTGATGGAGCGGCTGCCGCAGGTGCTGATCAACGTGCCGGACGTGGACAAGTCCCGGGTGCGGACGTCGGCGGAGCTCGCCGCCGCCGTGACCGAGGCCGAGCGTGAACTCGGTGAGACCGGGCGGGTGTTGCTGCGGCCTTCCGGGACCGAGCCGCTGGTGCGGGTGATGGTCGAGGCCGCGGACATCGACCAGGCGCGGTCCGTCGCCGGGCGGCTGGCCGATGCCGTGAAGTCGGCGCTGGGCTGACCCGGGCCGCACGGAGTAACAAGGAGTGCAGGCCAGGTCACTGATTGTTTGACTTGCCGTCGAGAGACCGCAGCGCGCGGCTCTCGTCTCGACGGGAGAGGAAACAGTCATGAAGACCTTGAGCAGCACTGTGCGGCGGGTGGCCGGTCCGGCCCTGGCCGCGGGGCCCGCCGCCACCGCGTTCACCACCCCGGCCTCCGCCGCCGCGGCGCCCGGCTCCACGGTGACCCGTTTCGGGGGGAGCGTCGCGCTCAGCGCGAATCCCGGGGCGGCGAACACGGTCACGGCCAGTAGATCCGGCGATCTGCTGATCATGGAGGACCTGTCTGGCATCGCAGCCGGACCGGGCTGCACGCAGCTCACCGCCACCACCGCCCGGTGCGGACTCGCCACCTCTGTCGGTCAGCTGACCATATCGGTGGGTGACATGAAGGACAGCGTCACGAACAACGCCGGGATCCCCTCCATCATCAACGCCGGTTCGGGCGACGACACCATCACCGGCGGGAGTCGCAACGACACGATCAACGTGCAGGACGGTGCGGGCGGCGACACGGTGACCTGCGACGGCGGCGGTTTCGACGTGGTGTCCGCCGACCGCGGTGACAAGGTCGCCCTGGACTGCGAGGTGAGGAGCGGCGTCTTCTAGCCGCCCCGCTCGGCCGTACTCTCACACTGCCTGGCCCACGGCCACTCCTGGGCCGGCAGTGTGAGCGTGCCTACAGCTTGCGCAGCCTCAGGCGCTGCACCTTGTGGTCCGGGCCCTTGCGGACCACGAGGGTGGCCCGCCCGCGGGTGGGGGCGATGTTCTCGACCAGGTTGGGCTTGTTGATGGTCCGCCAGAGGGTGCGGGCGTAGTCGAGGGCCTCCTCCTCCGAGACCTGGGTGTACTTGCGGAAGTACGAGTCGGGGTTCTGGAAGGCGGTCTGACGCAGCTTCTTGAAGCGGTTGAGGTACCAGCGTTCGATGTCCTCGGCGCTCGCGTCGACGTACACGCTGAAGTCGAAGTAGTCGGCGAGACCGACCCGGGTGCGGCCGTCCTTGCCGGGCAGGGCGGGCTGCAGGACGTTCAGGCCCTCGACGATCAGGATGTCCGGGCGGCGGACCGTGAGCTTCCGGTCCGGGACGATGTCGTAGATGAGGTGGGAGTAGACGGGGGCCGTGACCTCGTCCTTGCCCGCCTTGATGTCGGCGACGAAACGGGTCAGGGCCCGGCGGTCGTAGGACTCGGGGAAGCCTTTCCGCGACATCAGGCCGCACGCCTGAAGCTCCCGGGTGGGCAGCAGGAAGCCGTCCGTCGTCACCAGCTCCACGCGCGGGTGTTCCGCCCAGCGGGAGAGCAGGGCCTGGAGGAGCCGGGCGACGGTCGACTTTCCCACGGCGACCGAGCCGGCGACGCCTATGACGAACGGGGTGCCGGACTGGGAGCCCTGCTCGCCGAGGAAGGTGTTCAGCGCGCCTCTGAGGCCGTCCGTGGCGCCGACGTAGAGGTTGAGGAGCCGGGAGAGCGGGAGGTAGATGTCCCGCACCTCGTCCAGGTCGATCACATCGCCCAGACCGCGCAGCTTCTCCACCTCCTCGGCGGTGAGCGGCAGCGGCGTCTTGTCGCGCAGCGCGCTCCACTCGGCGCGGGTGAGGTCGACGTAGGGAGTCGCCTCCGGCCTGTGCCGGTGGGCGCTCCGGGGCATCGAGGAGACCGGTGAGATCACAGTCCATTGTTAACGGAGTTTGAACGAGGCGGCGGGTGGGGTCCGTCACGCCCGCGCGACCGTCCGCCCCGCCCGGAGTGACCTTCGTACGACGGTGGGAATTTCCGATTTCGGGCAGGTGGAGGCCAGTTCGGAACGTTCCCGGGTCGTAGGCTGCGGCTCATGTGCGGAATCGTTGGATACGTAGGGTCACAGTCGGCGCTCGAAGTCGTGATGGCCGGGCTGAAGCGGCTGGAGTACCGGGGTTACGACTCGGCGGGTGTCGCCGTGCTGGCCGACGGCGGGCTGGCCGCGGCGAAGAGGGCCGGGAAACTGGTCAACCTGGAGAAGGAACTGGTCGAACGGCCGCTGCCGACGGGCGTGACGGGCATCGGCCACACCCGCTGGGCCACGCACGGCGGTCCGACCGACGCCAATGCCCATCCGCATCTGGACAACGCGGGGCGCGTCGCCGTCGTCCACAACGGCATCATCGAGAACTTCGCGGTGCTGCGGGCCGAACTCGCCGAGCGCGGCCACGAACTGACCTCCGAGACGGACACCGAGGTCGTCGCCCATCTGCTCGCCGAGGAGTTCTCCTCCTGCGGGGACCTCGCCGAGGCCATGCGGCTGGTGTGCCGGCGGCTGGAGGGCGCGTTCACGCTGGTCGCGGTGCACGCCGACGAGCCGGACGTGGTCGTCGGCGCGCGGCGGAACTCGCCGCTGGTGGTGGGCGTCGGAGAGGGTGAGGCGTTCCTGGCCTCGGACGTCGCCGCGTTCATCGCCCACACGCGCTCCGCGATCGAGCTGGGCCAGGACCAGGTGGTGGAGCTGCGCCGCGACGGCGTGACGGTGACGGGCTTCGACGGCCGCCCGGCCGAGGTCCGCAGCTATCACGTGGACTGGGACGCCTCCGCCGCGGAAAAGGGGGGCTATGACTACTTCATGCTCAAGGAGATCGCCGAGCAGCCCAAGGCGGTCGCCGACACGCTGCTGGGCCGTATCGACCCGTCGGGTTCGCTGACGCTGGACGAGGTCCGTATCTCGCCCTCCGAGCTGCGGGAGATCGACAAGGTCGTCATCGTCGCGTGCGGCACGGCCTTCCACGCCGGCCTGATCGCCAAGTACGCCATCGAGCACTGGACGCGTATCCCGTGCGAGGTGGAGCTGGCCAGCGAGTTCCGGTACCGGGACCCGATCCTGGACGGCCGCTCCCTGGTCATCGCCATCTCCCAGTCCGGCGAGACCATGGACACCCTGATGGCGCTGCGGCACGCCCGCGAGCAGGGCTCCAAGGTGCTGGCGATCTGCAACACCAACGGCTCCACGATCCCGCGCGAGTCGGACGCGGTGCTGTACACGCACGCCGGGCCGGAGGTCGCCGTGGCCTCCACGAAGGCGTTCCTGACCCAGCTGGTGGCCTGTTACCTGGTGGCGCTGTATCTGGGTCAGGTGCGGGGCACCAAGTGGGGCGACGAGATCCAGGTGGTGATCAAGGACCTGTCGCGGATCTCGGTGGAGGTCGAGCGGGTCCTGGAGACGATGGAGCCGGTGCGCGAGCTGGCCCGGAGCCTGGCGTCGAAGAACACGGTCCTCTTCCTCGGCCGGCACGTGGGCTACCCGGTCGCGCTGGAAGGCGCGCTGAAGCTCAAGGAGCTCGCCTACATGCACGCCGAGGGCTTCGCGGCGGGCGAGCTGAAGCACGGTCCGATCGCGCTGATCGAGGAGGATGTGCCGGTCGTGGTCGTCGTCCCCTCGCCGCGTGGCCGCTCGGTCCTGCACGACAAGATCGTCTCCAACATCCAGGAGATCCGGGCCCGCGGGGCGCGCACGATCGTGATCGCGGAGGAGGGCGACGAGGCGGTGGTCCCGTACGCCGACCACCTGATCCGCATTCCGGCCACCCCCACCCTGCTTCAGCCGCTGGTGGCCACCGTGCCCCTCCAGGTCTTCGCCTGCGAGCTGGCCACCGCCCGCGGCAACGAGGTCGACCAGCCGCGCAACCTGGCGAAGTCGGTCACCGTGGAGTAGCACCGCCCGCACGTCAGGAGAGGCGCCGGCCGCGGGTCAGGAGAGGCGCCGGCCGCCCCAACCGGTGGCGGCCAGCACCTCTTCGGCGATGTCCGCGACGGTCCTGCCGTCCGTCGGCACCCGCACGACGTGCGCCGGCGCGTCCCGGTCCAGCAGCCGGGCCTTGCGCGCACTGCCGGCCAGCTCCTCCTCCAGTTCCGAGCCGATCTCCCGCCGGACGAGGCGCTCCCGGGCGGTGGCGTCGGAGGCCGTGAGCAGTACCCGTACGATCCGCACACCTCCGCCCATCGCCCGCTCGAACATCCCGGTCGCCGCGGGCAGCACGCTGACGGTGTTCGTGTAGATCAGGCGCCGGTAGCCACGGGCGGCGAAGTTCGCCCACACCGCGGTCAGATTGGCCTCGGTGATCCCGCTGCGGAGCGGGTCGCCCTCCGGGGCGGGGTGCACTTGGCCCATGAAGTCCCCGTCCACCACGGCATGCGCGACGGCCGAGCGGCGCAGCACCGCGGAGACCTCCCAGGCGACGGTCGTCTTGCCGACCCCCGCACGGCCGCCGATGAGCAGTGCCTCGGGGCGGTCCGCCGGCACCTGGCGGCGGCTCAATGGACCGACAGGCCGCCGTCGACGAAGATCGACTGACCTGTGACGTAGGCGGAGGCGCGGCTCGCGAGGAAGACGGCCGCGCCCTCGAAGTCCTCGGCGAGGCCGTTGCGGCCGGTCATCGTGCGGGCGGCCAGGGCGGCCACCTTCTCCGGATCGGACGACAGCCGCTGGTTGAGCGGCGTCATCACGAACCCCGGCACCAGCGTGTTGACCGTGACGCCGTACGGCGACCAGGCCTCGGCCTGCGAACGGGCCAGCGACTCCAGCGCGCCCTTCGACACGCCGTACGCGCCGCTCTGCACGAAGGCGCGGTGCGCCTGCTGGGAGGTGATGTGGATGATCCGGCCGAAGCCGCGCTCCGCCATGCCGGGCCCGAAGCGCTGCCCCAGCAGGAACGGCGCCTCCAGGTTCACGGCCATGGTGGTGTCCCACACGTCCTCGCCCAGCTCGCCCATCGGCGGCCGCAGGTTGACCCCGGCGGAGTTGACGAGGATGTCCGGCTCACCGAAGACACCGGCCGCCTCCTCGGCCGCCGCGCGCACGCCGTGACGGGTGCTCAGGTCCGCCGTGATCCAGGCGGCTCGGCACCCGACGGCCGTCAACTCGTCGACAGTCTCCTCCAGTTGCTCCTTTCTGCGGGCGGCCACCACCACGCTCGCGCCCGCCCGCGCGAGCGCCCCGGTGATGGCCCGGCCGATGCCGGAACTGCCTCCGGTCACCACGGCGACACGGCCGTGCAGCGAGAAGAGTTCGGAGAGATAGGCCTGCGACGACGTCATGGACGGAGCGTAGAGGGCACGCGCCCGGCGCGGCAGCCGGATTTCGGCAGGTGGGCGGTCCGGTGGGCGCGCGATCGTAGGCTGCCCGGCATGAGCATCATCGGAGTGGGGATCGACGTCGCCGAGATCGACCGGTTCCGCGCGTCCTTGGAGCGGACGCCCGGGCTGGCCGATCGGCTGTTCGTGGAGCGGGAGCTGCTGCTGCCCAGCGGGGAGCGGCGCGGGATCGCCTCGCTCGCGGCCCGGTTCGCCGCCAAGGAGGCCCTGGCGAAGGCGCTGGGGGCGCCGCCCGGACTGCACTGGACCGACGTCGAGGTGTACGTCGAGGACAGCGGGCAGCCCCGGCTGCGGGTGGCGGGCACCGTGGCCGCGCGGGCCGCGGAGCTGGGCGTGCGGTCCTGGCACGTGTCGCTCAGCCATGACGCGGGCGTCGCCTCGGCCGTGGTGGTCGCCGAGGGCTGAGTGCCCGGGTGTGGGTGACGGCCGTTCCGGGGCAGACTCGGTGCCATGCGGAATGCGTACAGCGTGGAGACGGTAAGGGCGGCCGAACGGGCGCTGATGGCGCGGCTGCCGGAGGGTGCGCTGATGCAGCGGGCCGCCGCGGGACTGGCCGCCGCCTGCGCCGAGTTGCTCGGACGGGTGTACGGCAGTCGGGTGGTGCTGCTCGTCGGCAGCGGCGACAACGGCGGGGACGCGCTGTACGCGGGGGCGCGGCTGGCCCGGCGCGGGGCCGGGGTCACCGCCGTACTCCTGACGCCCGAAAGGGCGCACGCGGGTGGGCTGGCCGCGCTGCGGCGGGCAGGGGGCACAGTCGCCCCGGCCGGTGCCGCCGACGGGCTGATCGAGCGGGCCGACCTCGTCGTGGACGGGATCGTCGGGATCGGCGGCAAGGGCGGGCTGCGGCCCGAGGCCGAGGCCCTGGCCCGGGTCGCCGAGCGGTCCCGGGCCGCCGTGGTGGCCGTGGACCTGCCGAGCGGGATCGAGGCGGACACCGGGGAGGTGCGGGGCGCCGCGATCCGGGCCGATCTGACGGTGACCTTCGGGACGTACAAGCCCGGGCTGCTGATCGATCCGGGGCGGGAGTACGCCGGGGTGGTGCGGCTGGTCGACATCGGTCTCGAACTGCCCGCCGAGGCAGAGCTGGAGGCCCTGCAACACGCGGAAGTGGCACGGCTGTTGCCGGTGCCGGCCGCGGAGAGCGACAAGTACCGGCGGGGTGTGGTCGGCATCGCCGCCGGGTCCGCGCGCTACCCCGGCGCCGCCGTGCTCGCCGTCTCCGGCGCTCTGCGGGGCGGGGCGGGGGCCGTACGGTACGTCGGGCCGGCCGGGGAGGCGGTCATCGCCCGCTTCCCGGAGACGCTGGTGTCCGACCGGGGGCCGGCGAAGGCGGGGCGCGTCCAGGCCTGGGTGGTCGGGCCGGGGGCCGGGGAGGACGCGGTGACCGTGGCCGAGGTGCTCGGGGCAGACGTGCCGGTGCTGATCGACGCGGACGGGCTGCGGCTCGCCGAGCGGGACGCGGTGCGCGGGCGTACGGCGCCGACGCTCATGACCCCCCACGCCGGGGAGGCGGCCGCGCTGCTCGGCGTGCGCCGGGAGGAGGTCGAGGGGGCCCGGCTGGCCGCGGTGCGGGAGCTGGCGGCGGCGTACCGGGCGACGGTGCTGCTGAAGGGGTCCACGACCCTGGTCGCCGAGGCCGGGGGCGGGGCCGTGCGGATGAACGCCACGGGGACGTCCTGGCTGGCCACGGCCGGGAGCGGGGACGTGCTCTCGGGCCTCGCCGGGTCGCTGCTGGCCTCGGGTCTCCCGGCCCTGGACGCGGGCAGCGCGGCGGCGTATCTGCACGGCCTGGCCGGGCGGTTCGCCTCGGACGGGGCACCGGTGGGGGCGCATGACGTGGCCGACCGGATCCCCCAGGCGTGGAGGGACGTGCACGCGCTGTAGCCGACGGGGTCCGGCCGTCACCTCACGGAACCCCGCCTTCACGCACCCTCACCCGCACCCGGCCGACGCCCGACGTAATCCAGGTCCGTCCCCCGGGTGACCCTCCCGCGCGGCACCCCCGATCCGGCGGAGCCCCACGCTTGGCTGATCGCATGATCAGCAGACGAATCGCGTCCAGAGGTGTCGCGGTGCTGCTCGCCACCGCGACGGCCCTCCCGGCGGCCGGCACCGCCGTGGCCTCCCCAGCGGCCCGCGCGCCCATGGCCGGCGCCCCAACGGCCGGCCCCGCGGCCACCACCCCCGTGCCCCCCGCCCCGGCCCCGCCCCCGAACTCGTCCCGGGTGTCGCGCCCCGGCCCGGGCAGCCGTGGCAGATCGACACGCCCGACCAGGCGTTGCCGCCGCGGGTGTACACGCCCAGTGCCCGAGAGGACGCCGTGGAGCCCAGGGCGGCGGCGCCGGGGGCGTACGACCTCATCGAGTACGTGCCGCTGTCCGACGCCGTCGCCAAGGTGACGTGCAGCAAGCAGGCCGGGCCTTATCAGCGGCAGGTCGAGCGGTGGCTGAGGCTGAAGGCCGACGGGAAGCAGTCCGCCGCCGACTGCAAGGCCATCCGGGCGTTCCAGGTCGCGTACAAGATCAAGCCCGCCATCGGGTTCGCCGGGACCGTCACCTGGTCGACCATGATGCTCGTCTCGGCGGGAAAGGACCCGAACGCCGCCAAGAAGTGTCCCGTCCGGTCGTACAAGGTCGCCTGCGTCGATCTGGACCGTCAGCTCACCTGGGTGCAGAAGGGCTCCCAGGTGGTGTTCGGGCCGGTGCCCATGCGGAGCGGGCGCACGGGGCACGTCACCCGCCAGGGCTGGCACACCATCTACTGGCGGCACAAGAACCACTGGTCCACCCTCTACAACCAGCCCATGCCGTACGCCCAGTTCTTCGACGGCGGCGAGGCGTTCCACGCCGTCTACGGCAGCATCTACCTTTGATCTTGGCCGGTGCTCCGGCCTTCAGGCCGGATGGTGAAGGCCATCTCAAAATAGGGGTGTCCCGCACCAGGGGCACGGGTCCGCACTGGTGACCTCAGCTCACGGGGCGCTGCTGCCGCTCGATGTACTGCTGTACGACGGTGAGTGGCGCCCCGCCGCAGCTTGCGGCGAAGTGGGAGCCGGACCAGAAGTGTCCGCCCCACCGGTACCGGCGTACGTGTGCGTCGTACTCCTTGCGCAGCAGGCGGGCGGAGACGCCCTTGAGGGAGTTGACCAGCTTGGAGAGCCGGACCTTCGGCGGGTAGTGCACGAGCAGGTGGACGTGGTCCTGTTCGCCGTTGAACTGCTTGAGGTCGGCCTCGAAGTCCGTGCAGACCTCCCGCATGATCTCTTCGCAGCGCGTCAGCATCTGGTCCGTGAACGCCTTCCGCCGGTACTTGGTGACGAACACCAAGTGGACGTGAAGGTTGTGGACGACGTGGCGTCCGGTCCTGACATCGGGATCAGGGTTCCATCGCGGTGACATAGACCAACTGTAGTATGGTGATCGTTGTGAGCGAACTCGGCCTGGTGAAGCGGCAGTTCGGGCACGTGCCCGACTGGCACTGTCCCCTGCCGGGATTCGTACGGCCGATGATCAGGGGCACGCGGCCCGCACCATGTGGAACTGCCTGCATGCCTGGTGGCTGATGATGCCGAAGGACAAGCGGACGCTGGCGAACGCGGACGCCGCGATACGCCAGGCCCGCAAGGACCTCGACTTCCTCGGCAAGCTCCCAGCGCAGGCCGCCCAGGCCGTCCTCAAGACGTACTTCCGCGCCTGGGTGACCTGCTGGGAAGGCCGAGCGGAAGCGCCAGCCTTCAAGGCCCGCTT
>NZ_JBITGJ010000036.1:0-83251 GCF_044456925.1 Streptomyces sp. NPDC050743 | reverse complement strand
CGCCGCCGCAGCCCTCGTCCTGCTCCAGCTCGAATACGACCGCACCGTCTAAACGATCACACACAGGCATGATCGCTTACCGGGAAAGGCTCAGTGGGCGGGTGTGAGTTCCTCTCCCGCCTCCATCGGGTGCGTGACGTCCTCGGCCTCCTGGCCCTTGCCGATGTGGTTGAAGAGGAGGTTGAGGACGACGGCCGTGACACAGCCGGTGGAGATGCCGGAGTCCAGGACGATCCGCGCGGTCTCGGGGAAGGCGTGGTAGAAGTCCGGCGCGGTGATCGGGACGATGCCGACCGCGAGGGCGACGGCGACGATCAGCACGTTGTTGTCCTTCTCCAGGCCGGCCCGCACCAGGGTCTGGATGCCGCTCGCGGCGACCGAGCCGAACAGGACGATGCCGGCGCCGCCGAGGACCGGGCGGGGCACGACCGCGATGAGGGAGGCGGCCATCGGGCACAGGCCCATCAGGACGAGGAAGCCGCCGCCGACGGCCACGACGAACCGGCTGCGGATCCTGGTCATCGCGACGAGGCCGATGTTCTGGGCGAAGGCGCTGCACATGAAGCCGTTGAACAGCGGGCTGAGGGCGGAGCCGAGGGTGTCGGCGCGCAGGCCGGCCGCGATGGTCCGCTCGTCCGCGGGGCGTTCGACGATCTCGCCGAGCGCCAGCATGTCGGCGGTGGACTCCGTCATGGAGACGACCATCACCACGCACATCGACAGGATCGCCGCGATGTGGAAGGTCGGGGTGCCGAAGTGGAACGGGGTCGGGAAGCCCACGACGGCGGAGTGTGCGACGGGGCTGAAGTCGGTGACGCCGAAGGGTATCGCGATGAGCGTGCCGATGATCAGGCCGAGCAGGACCGCGATCTGCTTGACGAAGCCGCGGGTGAAGCGGCGCAGCAGCAGCACGATGAGCAGGGTGATGCCGGCCAGGGTGAGGTTGGTCGTCGAGCCGTAGTCGTGCGCTGCGGGGTTCGGTCCCTGGGCCCAGTTGAACGCGACCGGCAGCAGGGAGACGCCGATCAGGGTGATGACCGAGCCGGTGACGACGGGCGGGAAGAAGCGGACGGCCTTGCTGAAGAAGGGCGCGGCGACGAAACCGAGCAGACCGGCGACGATGACCGCGCCGAAGATCATCGGCAGGGCGTCGGACTTGTCCTTCGCGGACGCCACGATCGCCGTCATGGGGGCGACGCCGGCGAAGGTCACGCCGTTGACGAAAGGCAGGCGGGCGCCGACCTTCCAGAAGCCGAGGGTCTGCAGGAAGGTGGCGAGCCCGGCGGTGAACAGACAGGCTCCGGTGAGGAAGGTGAGGTCTTTGCCGGACAGGCCTACGGCCGCGCCGACGATCAGGGGTGGGGCGACGACTCCCGCGTACATGGCGGCCACATGCTGCAGGCCGCTGGTCGCCATTTTGAGGGCGGGGAGTTTCTCGTCAACAGGGTGGGCGGCCACGGCGGCTCCTCCGGTCGGGTAACACGTCGCCGTCGACGCGGGGTCGACGTGGGTTTCTTGGAGGTGGTGCGTGTGGTCGTGCGGGACCGGGACGGGGTGGCGCTTGAGCGGTTCGAGCGGTGACCGTTCCGGGGCGCGTGTGTCCACACGCGCCCCGGAGACGGCTGCCGTGGACCCCGCTCGGGTCCACGGACCCCGGTCGGGAGCCGTCCCTCCCGACCGGAGCGTTCCGGCGAGCCGGCCACAGGAGCCGACCACCGCGTCTTCCGGCACGCTGCCCGTACAGGGCAACCTGCCAAGTCCTCCGGCAGCCCGGCCACACGGCCCGACCTGCCGAAACCTGTGGCGAGCGCCCGTACGGGGCGAGCGCCAGGTACTTCTGGCGGGCCACCCAGGAGAGGCGACCGCCAAGTTTTCTGGCGGGCCACCCGCGAGAGGCGACCACCGTGTTGTCCGGCAGGCCGGCCGCAGGATCCGACCCGCCCGGTGCTGTCGGCGACGGGCCCTCGTGGGGCCACCGCACGGGCTGCCGGCAAACCGGCCGCGAGGCCGCTTGCCGAGGCCATAGGCGGACCGCCCGGACGGGGCGACCGCCAAGCCTTCTGACGGGCTGCCCGCGTGAGGCGGACCGCCAAGTCTGCTGGCGGGCCACCCGTGAGGGGCGACCGCCGTGTTGCCCGGCAGGCCGGCCGCATAGTCCGACCCGCCCGGTGCTGTCGGCGACGGGCCCTCGTGGGGCCACCGCACGGGCTGCCGGCAAACCGACCGCGAGGCCGCTTGCCGAGGCCATAGGCGGACCGCCCAGACGGGGCGACCGCCAAGTCTTCTGGCGGGCCACCCGCGAGAGGCGACCGCCGTGTTGCCCGGCAGGCCGGCCGCAGAGGCCGACCGCCCGGTGCTCCGGCGACAGGCCCTCGTGGGGCCACCGCCGGGGCTGCCGACGAACCGGCCGCGAGGCCGCTTGCCGAGGCCTTGGGCGGATCGCCCGTACAAGGCGACCGCCAGGTTTGTCGGCGGGGCGCTGGGGCGGTCGCCGAGGGGTTCGGTGTACCCCGCTGCGGGCGGGGTCGCCGAAGGTGACGGTGGGCCGGGGGTTGGCGGGGCCGGCCCATCGGGGTGTGCGTGGGGATCAGGACTGGGCGCTGATCCGGGCGAGGCGCTGGGCCTCCTCGCGGGTGGAGCGGGCGATGGCGTCCTCGTCCACCGTCAGCAGGCGGCCGTTCTCCACGATCTGCCTGCCGTTGACGAAGGACGCGGTGACCGGCGCCGCCGCGCCGAAGACCAGCGCGGTCACCGGGTCGGCGATGGAGGCGTGGGCGAGGGTGTCCATCTTCCACAGCACGACGTCGGCCAGCTTGCCGGGCTCCAGCGAACCGATCTGGTCGGCCCGGCCGAGGACCTGCGCGCCGCCGTAGGTGCCGAGCCTGAGCGCCTGGCGGGCGTTCAGCGCGGCCTCGCGGTGTGCGCCGAGCCGGTTGATCAGCAGGGCGTTGCGCAGCTCGGTGTGGAGTTCCCCGGACTCGTTGGAGGCGGTGCCGTCGACGCCGAGGCCGACCGGGACGCCGGCGGCCAGCATGTCGGGGACGCGGGCGATGCCGGCCGCGAGGCGGGCGTTGGAGGACGGGCAGTGGGCGACACCGGTCCTGGTCCGGGCGAACGCGGCGATGTCGGAGTCGTTCATGTGGACGCAGTGCGCCATCCACACGTCCTCACCGAGCCAGCCCGTGGACTCGAAGTAGTCGGTCGGCCCCATGCCGAACAGCTCGTGGCAGAACTTCTCCTCCTCCACGGTCTCCGAGCCGTGCGTGTGCAGCCGTACGCCCAGCCGGCGCGCCAACTCCGCTCCCTGCTTGAGGAGTTCGGTCGACACCGAGAACGGGGAGCAGGGGGCCACGGCCACCTGGGTCATGGCGTCGAAGGAGGCGTCGTGGTGCTGCCTGACGGTCTCCTCGGTCGCCGCGAGCGCGCCTTCCAGCGTCTCCACGGCGAAGTCCGGCGGCAGGCCGCCGTCCTTCACGCTGCGGTCCATCGAGCCGCGGGCCAGCGTGAACCGGACGCCCATCTCGGCGGCGGCCCGGATGATCGACCCGGACAGGTCACCGGAGCCGTGCGGGAAGACGTAGTGGTGGTCCATGGCGGTGGTGACACCGCCGCGGGCCATCATGGCGAGGGAACCCTGCGCGGCCGCGTACGTCATCTGCTCGTCGATGCGCGCCCAGGTCGGGTAGAGCGCGACGAGCCAGTTGAAGAGGTTGTGGTCGGTGGCGAGGCCGCGGGTGATCCACTGGTAGAAGTGGTGGTGGGTGTTGACCAGGCCGGGCGTGGCCAGGTGGCCGCGTGCGTCGATCCGGCGCACCACGTTGTCGAGGCCCTGGGGTGCCTGGCCCGCGCCGACCGACTCGATGCGGTTGCCGGCGAGGACCAGGTGTCCGGAGACGTACTCGGTGTCGCCCGCGTCCACGGTCGCGATCGCACAGTTCTCGATGACGATGCGCTGGGCTGCCGATGGTGCCATGGCGCTTCCTTGTCTTTCAGTGGCGGTCCGTGGACGGGGACTCGTCCACGAAGGAGGGCACGGCAGGACCCTGGGAGGATTTGAGTGCCGGGGCGGGTTGCCCGCTCCGGGTGCCGAGATGGTGGAAGAACAGGTTGGGCAGGACGGCGGCGAGCCAGCCCGCGCCGATGCCCGAGCCGAGCACGGTCCGCGCCCAGGCCGGGAAGCCGTCCTCCAGGCCCGCCTCGGACAGCGTGGCGTGGGCCGGCCCCTTCGCGGGCTGTGCCATGGTGTTCCCTCCGGTGTGGCGTGTCCCCGGCACGGTGGGCGGGTCCGGGGACACGCGTCCCGTGTCAGAGGTTGGTCATGTCGACCGGGATCCTCGGCTCGCAGCCGTCCCGGAGGATGGTCGCCTCGATCAGGCCGTAGGGCCGGTCGGCGGCGAAGTAGACCTCGTTGTCGTTCTTGAGCCCGAAGGGCTCCAGGTCGACCAGGAAGTGGTGCTTGTTCGGCAGCGAGAAGCGGACCTCGTCGATCTCGCTGCGGTTGTTGATGATGCGCGCACCCATCTGGTACAGCGTCTGCTGCAGGGAGAGGGAGTAGGTCTCCGCGAAGGCCTGGAGCATGTGCTTCTTCACCTGCTCGTAGGACTTCTCCCAGTTGGGCATCTTCTGCTCGTCGTCGGTCCAGTTGAACCGCCAGCGGCCGGAGACGGAGGTCGCCAGGATCCGGTCGTACGCCTCCTTGAGGGTGGTGTACTTGTCCTTGACGTAGCCCCAGAACTCCGAGTTGGTGGAGTTCATCACCGTCAGGTCCTTCAGACCGGAGACGACCTCCCACTTCTCACCGTCGTAGGTGACCTGGGTGAGCCGGGTCTCCTGGCCCTTCTTCACGAACGAGTGCTTGACCTCGTCCGCGCCGATGAACCTGGAGTTGGCGTCGGAGGTCTCGATCCGCTCCCAGGCGTACTCCTCGATGCGGATCCGGGCGCGGTGGATCGGCTCCTGCGAGGTGACGAAGTGGCGGGCGAGGTGGATGCCGAACTGCTCGGCGGACTCGATTCCGTACTCCTTGGCGAACGCGAACACCGTGTTCTTGGTGGTGTCGGTCGGCAGGACGTTGGCGTTGGAGCCGGAGTAGTGGACCTCGTCCATGTCGCCGCTCAGGGCGACGGAGACGTTGAGGTCCTTGATGTGGTGGGTGGCGCCGTCCCGCGTGATCTTTACGACTCGGTTCTCGGCCTTGCCGTACTGGTTCTGTCCCAGGATCGTGGGCATTTCTGCTAGCTCCCTCGGTAAACGGAGTAGCCGAACGGGTTGAGCAGCAGCGGTACGTGGTAGTGCTCGCCCGGTACGACGGCGAACGTGATCGCCACCTCCGGGAAGAACACGGCCGGTCCGCTGTCCCGATTCGCGGGGGCGTCCTGCTGCGCATCGGCTTGCTTCTTCTCGAAATACGGCTCCACCGCGAAGTCGAGCCGTACGTGTGTGGTCCCCTCCGGCAGGGCCGGCAGGTCCTTGCACCGGCCGTCGGCGTCGGTCGCGGAGCCGCCGAGCGCCTGCCAGTGCGCGTCCCGCCCGGCGCGGGCGGCGAGCTGGACGGCGACGCCGTCGGCGGGGCGGCCGATCGAGGTGTCCAGGATGTGGGTGGACACGGAGGCGGTGGTGCTGGTGCTCATGGTGTCAGGCGTCCTCTTCGACGAGTCGGGCCAGTCGGATGCGGTTGATCTTGCCCAGCTCGGTGCGGACGATCTCCCGCTCCTGCTCCGGCGCGTTGCCGATCCGCTGCTTGACCGCGTCGCGCATCTGCTCACCGGTGCGGCCGGTGGCGCAGATCAGGAACACATGGCCGAACTTCTCCTGGTAGGCCAGGTTGAGTTCGAGCATCTCGGCCTTGAGGTCCTCGGACGCGCCGGCCATGCCGCGCTGTTCGCGGGCGGAGGTCGGGTCCCCGGGCCTGGGGCGCCCGATCGGCGGGTGCCCGGCCATCGCCTCCTCCAGGTCCGCGGTGCCGAGCTCGGCCATGGCGGCGTCGCTGGCGGCGTAGAGCGCGTCGGGGGTGGCGTAGGGGCGGGCGGCGAGCAGTCGCCGGGCCCACTCGGTGGAGGCACACGCCTCGTGGAGGGCGGCGAGGGCCGCGCGCTCCTCCAGGTCGTTGAACCGGGCCAGGCCCGGGGGCGTGGAAGTCGAAGTCACGGGAGCCTCCGTGGCCGGATCCGGCCTTCGTGCTGAACGGGCTGCGAACAGCTAACGCCCTCCGAAACACCGCGTCAACACTTTGTTGAAAATTCGGCCGCGCCGCTACGGATCCCGTGGCGCCGGCTCAGACACCCTTCTCCCGGTTGAGGTAGTTGTAGACGGTGAAGCGGCTGACCCCGAGCGCGCTCGCCACGGTTTCCACGCCGTGCCGCACGGCGAAGGCGCCGCGTGCCTCCAGTACCCGTACGACCTCCTGTTTCGCCTTGCGGTCCAGGTCCGCCAGCGGCCGGCCCTGTCTGCGCTCCATGGCGGCCAGGATGTGGTCGAGGGAGTCGGCGAGCTGGGGCAGGCGCACGGCGACGACGTCGGCGCCCTCCCAGGCGAGGACGACGTCCTCGGGGCCGGCCTCGTCGGGCGGGATCATCTCCCCGCCCATGGCGTCGACCAGCGGTTTCACGGCCGCGATGAAGGGCTCGTCACCGGTGCGGGTCATTCGCCCGCTCCGATCACGTTGACCTGCAGCGAGATCCGGGTGGCACCGGCATCCAGGGACTTGCGCAGCAGCGCCTCCACGGCGGACAGCACGGCGTCGGCGCCGCCCTCCGCGGTGTTGCCGAAGGGACCGACGTCCACCGCGTCCAGCTCCGCCGCCTCGATCACCTCGCGGGCCGCCAGCGCGTGCGCGGGCGCCTCGTCCAGGTCGAAGGGCTCGGTCGTGAACTCCACTCTCAATCGCACGGGCTCAACCTAGCGCGCGGCGTCGATCCTCCGGCAGTCCTTCCGGGTCCTCCGCTGTCCCCCGTTCCTCCCGCTCCTCCCACTCCTCCCCACTCCTCCCCACTCCTCCCCACTCCTTCCGCTCCGTGCGACGGACGGGCCGTCCGGCCGCGTAGAGCAGACGACGGATCCAGCCGGGGAGGCGACTGAGCAGTGACAGCGCGCGAGCTCAAAGGAGCGTTGAAGGGTGCGAGGGGCGCCAGGGGCGCCAGGGGTACGGCGGTCGCGGCGGCGGCGCTGGCCGCGCTGACCGCGTCGCAGGCGCCGGGAGCGGTGCCGGCGCGGGCCACGGAGCCCGCGCGGCAGACGGCACCCTCCGCCGAGCAGGGACCCAGCATGTCCGGTGACACGCCCTACCGCACCGATCTGCCCCCGCTGCGCGGACGGGAGCGGACCTCGGCACAGGCCGTGACGGGCGGCGCCCTGCCCGCGACCGTGTTCGCCGCGTACCGGCGTGCCGAGGAGGAGCTGGCGCGCACCGCGCCCGGCTGCCGGCTGCGCTGGCAGCTGCTGGCCGCGATCGGCCAGGTGGAGTCCGGGCAGGCGCGGGGCGGCCGGGTGACCCCGGACGGTACGACCGTGACGCCCGTCCTCGGTCCGCGGCTGACGGGCGGTGCCTTCGCCGTCGTACCGGACACCGACGGCGGCGCGTACGACGGGGACGCGGTGTACGACCGCGCGGTCGGCCCGATGCAGTTCATCCCCTCGACCTGGGCCCGCTGGGGCGCGGACGGCAACGGCGACGGGCGCGCCGACCCGGACAACGTGTACGACGCGGCGCTCGCCGCCGGCCGCTACCTGTGCGCGGGCGGCCGGGACCTGTCGAACCCCGCCGACCTGGACCGGGCGGTCCTCGGCTACAACCACTCGGACGCCTACTTGCGCACGGTCAAGGCCTGGTACGCGTACTTCCTGACGGGACACCGGGTGGTGCCGGACGCGCCCGCCGAGCCGGGGGACCGGTCTGAGCCGTCCCGACCGAAGGCTGCGAAGCCCTCGCCGAAGCCGTCGGACGACCGGAAACCGGGCCGCCCGGCCCCCTCGCGCACGCCGTCGGCACCCCACGCCTCCCCCTCCCCCTCCCCCGCCCCGTCCCGTACGGCCGAGGCCCCCGAGGGGACCGAGCCGCCGCCGGTCCCCGTCCCCGGGCCGACGCTCAGCCTGCCCGGCGGCGTGCTGCCCGGCGCAGGTCCGCTGACCACCGGCAACAGCTGGAACACGATGGGCGCCTCCCCCTCCCCAACCGCCGCTACTCGGCGGTAATGTCGCCACCTGCCGGGAGTACCGGACCGGCGGGTGAGTGCGAAGGGGCCCTCATGGCGACGGACATGCCTGCGGACATAGCGGCCGCCGACGAGCGCTGGCAGCGCATGTGGAGCCACCGCGAGCAGTTGCTCAAGGTGGCCCGGCGCCGCTCGATGAGCCTGGAGGACGCCGAGGACGCCGTGCACGAGGCGATGCTGCGGGCCGCGGAGCGCCCGGACCTCGACGACGAGCGGCTCGGCGCCTGGCTGACGACGGTGACCATGCGGCTGTGCGTCGACCGGTACCGGCAGGTCCACCGCGAGGCCGAGGTGGGCAGCCGCCCTACCCTCCTCGCGCCGGGCCCCGTACCGGTCGAGGAGGTGGTGTGCGACCGGGCCGAGGCGAAGTGGCTCGCCGTGCGCAGCGGGGAGCTGCCCGCGCGGCAGGCGGAGGCGCTGCGGCTGAAGTCCGAGGACCTGGACGTGAGCCAGGTCGCGGTGCGGATGGGACTCAGCTACCGGACCGTCGAGTCGCTGCTCGCCCGGGCCCGGCGGACCCTGCGCGCCTCGCTGGCCGGCACGCTCGGGCTCGTGCTGTTCCTGTTCGGGCGCGGGCGGCTGCGCGGGGGCGGCAAGGCCCAGGCGGTCGCGGTCACCTCGACGGCGGCGACCCTGGTGGTGGCCGGATTCGTGCTGCCGTACGCGCTCGACTCAGGCGGGAACGGAAGCGATCCGGTGCCGCGCCCGGCCGTGTCCGCCGACGCGCGGCCCCTGCGGACCGGGGCCACGGGCCAGGGGCCCTCCCCAAAGACGCGCACCGCGTCGACCACGGCGGCCGGTGCCCCCGGCCGGACGCCCTCGCCCACCGCGGGAACGGCCCTGCCGCTGCCGGTGTCCGTCCCGTCCCTGCCGGACGTGTCCTCCTCCCCGCTCCCGGGCCTGCCGGCACCGGGGATCCCGCGGGTGCCCGACGTGCCGCAGGCGCCGGGCCTGCCCACCGTGCCGGACCTGCCGGCGAAGTCCGCCCCCGCGGTGGCCCCGTCACCTCCCCCCACACCGGCCCTGCCGTCCACCGCGCTCTCCGTCCCCGCCCCGGCGCCCACGGCCACGCCGTCACCCAAGCTGCCGTAGCGCCCCCGTATCCGGGTCCGGAAAAAACTTCGCGGTCGCCGCGACGGACGCCCCGCCCCTCCCCGTAGAGCAGATGTCGCAGCTGCTCCACGGGCGAAGGGTGGGACCGGATGGGTGTCGAGATCTGTGTGGAAGGGCTGACCAAGTCCTTCGGCCACCAGGTCATCTGGGAGGACGTCTCGCTGACGCTCCCCGCCGGGGAGGTCTCGGTGATGCTCGGGCCGTCCGGGACCGGCAAGTCGGTGTTCCTCAAGACGCTCGTCGGGCTGCTGAAGCCGGAGCGCGGCTCGGTGAGGGTCGCGGGCCGGGACGTCACCCGCCTGCGCGAGCACGACCTGTACGAGGTGCGGAAGTTGTTCGGTGTGCTGTTCCAGGACGGCGCGTTGTTCGGCTCGATGAACCTCTACGACAACATCGCCTTCCCGCTGCGCGAGCACACCCGCAAGTCCGAGAGCGAGATCAGGCGGATCGTGCTCGGGAAGATGGAGATGGTCGGGCTGATCGGCGCCGAGCAGAAGCTGCCCGGCGAGATCTCCGGCGGCATGCGCAAGCGGGCCGGCCTCGCCCGGGCCCTGGTCCTCGACCCGGAGATCATCCTGTTCGACGAGCCGGACTCGGGTCTGGACCCGGTGCGCGTGGCCTATCTCAACCAACTCATCGTCGACCTCAACGCACAGACCGACGCGACCTTCCTGATCGTCACCCACGACATCGCCTCCGCCCGGCAGGTCCCCGACAACATCGGGCTGCTGTTCCGGCGCGAGCTGGTGCTGTTCGGGCCCCGCGAGCAGCTGCTGACCAGTGACGAGCCCGTGGTCCGGCAGTTCCTGAACGGCCGAATGCAGGGGCCGATCGGCATGGCGGAGGAGAAGGACGCGGCCCAGGTCGAACAGGAGCTGGCCCAGATGGACGAGCAGGGATCGGTCGAGGGCCTGACTCCCCGGCTGCTGCCGAGCCCCGGCATCGCCCGCCCGCCCCGCTGGGAGGCGATCGCGCGCCGGGAGGCCGAGCTGCACGGGACGGGGGTGACGGGCGGATGAGCCTCTCCCCGACCGGTGCGCTCAGGCACTCCGGCAACCTGTTCGCGATGGCGCTGGACGTCGTCCGCACCCTGCCCCGACGGCCCTTCCAGGCACGGGAGTTCATCCAGCAGGCGTGGTTCGTGGCGAGCGTGACCATCCTGCCCACGGCTCTGGTCTCGATCCCCTTCGGCGCGGTCATCGCGCTGCAGATCGGCAGCCTGACCCGGCAGCTGGGCGCCCAGTCGTTCTCCGGTGCCGCGTCCGTGCTCGCCGTGCTGCGCGAGGCCTCGCCGATCGTCACCGCGCTGCTGATCGCGGGCGCGGGGGGCACGGCGATCTGCGCGGATCTCGGGGCGCGGAAGATCCGGGACGAGATCGACGCGATGCAGGTGCTCGGGATCGACCCGATCCACCGGCTCGTCGTACCGCGGGTGCTGGCGTCCATGGTCGTGGCCGTCCTCCTCAACGGCCTCGTCTCGGTGGTCGGCGTCGCGGGCGGCTATTTCTTCAACGTCATCCTCCAGCACGGCACTCCCGGCGCCTACCTGGCGTCCTTCACGACCCTCGCCCAGCTGTCCGACCTGTGGGCGGCCGAGATCAAGGCGCTGGTGTTCGGGGCCATCGCCGCGATCGTCGCCTCGTACAAGGGACTGACCGCGAAGGGCGGCCCGAAGGGCGTCGGCGATGCCGTCAACCAGTCCGTGGTGATCACCTTCATGTTGCTGTTCGTGACCAACTTCGTGATGACCGCCGTGTACTTCCAGGTCGTCCCGCAGAGGGGTTAGCCGATGAGACTTCTCGACCGCCCCTTGCGCTCGCTCGAAGAGCTGGGCACCCAACTCTCCTTCTACGGGCGCTCGCTCGCGTGGACGGGCCGCACCCTGCGCCGCTACAAGAAGGAGATCCTGCGGCTGCTCGCCGAGGTCAGCTTCGGGCGCGGTGCGCTCGCCGTCGTCGGCGGCACGGTCGGCGTGATCGCCTTCCTGTCCTTCTTCACCGGCACCGAGGTCGGCCTGCAGGGCTACGCGGCCCTGAACCAGCTCGGCACCTCCAACTTCGTGGCGTTTTTGTCGGCGTACTTCAACACCCGGGAGATCGCCCCGCTGGTGGCCGGGCTCGCCCTGTCCGCGACGGTCGGCGCCGGGTTCACCGCGCAGCTCGGCGCGATGCGGATCAGCGAGGAGACCGACGCGCTGGAGGTGATGGGCGTCCCCTCGGTGCCGTTCCTGGTGACGACCCGGATGATCGCCGGCTTCGTCGCGGTGATCCCGCTGTACGTGATCGGACTGCTGTCCTCATATCTCGCCGCCCGCACCATCACCACCGGCTACTACGGGCAGTCGACCGGCACCTACGACCACTACTTCCACCAGTACCTGCCGCCGGTGGACGTCCTGTGGTCCTTCGGCAAGGTGATCGTCTTCGCCGTGCTGATCATCCTGGTGCACTGCTACTACGGCTACCACGCGAGCGGCGGCCCGGCGGGCGTCGGCGTCGCGGTGGGCCGGGCGGTGCGGACGTCCATCGTCGCCGTCAACGTCCTGGACTTCTTCCTGAGCCTCGCGATCTGGGGCGCCAACACGACCGTACGGATCGCGGGGTGAACCGGTGAGGCATCTGAGACTCAGGCTGTACGGCATCGCGTTCCTCGCCGTCCTCGCGTTGCTGCTGTCGCTCGCGGTGGCCGTCTACCAGCAGGCGTTCACGTCCGTCGTACCGATCACCCTGGAGGCCGGCAGCCTCGGCAACCAGCTCGATCCGCGCGCCGACGTCAAGCTGCGCGGGATGCTGGTCGGCGAGGTGCGCGCGGTGCACGCCGACGGCACGAAGGCGACCCTCGACATCGCGCTCAAGCCGCAGTACGTCCCGTACATCCCCGCGGACGTGTACGCGCGGCTGCTGCCCAAGACGCTGTTCGGCGAGAAGTACGTCGACCTCGTGGCGCCCGCCCGATCCTCGGCTCGGCCCATCCGCGCCGGGGACGTCATCACCCAGGACCGTACGAAGGTCGGCATCGAGGTGCAGCAGCTGATGAACGACCTGCTGCCGCTGCTGCGGACCGTCCGGCCCGGTGAACTGAACGCCACCCTCTCGGCGTTCGCCACCGCGCTGGAGGGCCGCGGCGACCGGATCGGCGACAACCTGACCCGGGTCGAGGGCTACCTGCGCCGCCTCAACCCGCACCTGCCGTCGATCAAGGAGGACATCTCGCGCTTCGCCGACGTCGCCGAGGTCTACGGCGACGCCGCACCCGACCTGATGAGGATCCTGCGCAACACGGTCACCACCAGCCGGACGATCGTCGAGAAGCAGGACCAGTTGGCCGCGGCCCTGCGCTCGACCGCTGCCGTGGCGGGCACCGCGGACGACTTCCTGTCCGAGAACGGCGACCGGCTGATCACCCTGGGCCGGGTCTCCCGGCCCACGCTGGAACTCTTCGCCCGCTACTCCCCCGAGTACCCGTGCCTGCTGCAGGGCCTGGTCCGGCAGGAGAAGGCGTCGGAGGACGCGTTCCGGGGCGGGGAGATGCGGATCACCCTGGAGGTCGTCCGGCCGCAGGGGGCGTACCGGCCCGGCGAGGAACCGGTGTACGGCGAGCGGTCGGGCCCGAACTGCCGTGGCCTGCCGCACCCGCGGGTGCCCGGGCCGAAGCCCCATCTGAACGACGGTACGTCCCCCCGGAGTTCGGAGGGCTCACTCCCCGGAGGTGCCGACGTGTCCGCCACCGCGGCCGAGCAGCGGGCCGTCGGCTCGCTCGTGGCCCCCGTCCTGGGCGTCCCCGCGGACCAGGTGCCGCCCGTCGCGACCCTGCTGTTCGGGCCGCTCGCGCGCGGAACGGCGGTGAGTGTCGCATGAGCAGGGCAGGAGCCCGGCAGACCGCCGGCCCGTTGATCAAGTTCAGCCTCTTCGCGCTGGTCACCATCGCGGCGACGGCGCTGCTCGCCGCCACCATCGTCAACGTCTCCTTCACCCCGAAGGACACCTACCACGCGGTGTTCTCCGACGTCACCGGGCTGGAGACCGGCGACGACATCCGGGTGGCCGGAGTGCGGGTCGGCCAGGTCGAGGGCATCCGGATCAAGGACCGGACCCTGGCCGAGGTCACGTTCACCGTCACCGCCGACCGGCCGTTGCTCGCCGGCACCCACGCGGTCGTCCGCTACCGCAACCTGGTCGGGCAGCGGTACATCGCGCTCACCGAGGGCACCGGCGACGGCAGCAGGCGGCTGCGGCCCGGCGGCACCATCCCGCTGTCCAGGACCCAGCCGGCGCTGGACCTCAACGCCCTGCTGAACGGCTTCAAGCCGCTGTTCGCCGCGCTCAGCCCGAACGACGTCAACCAGCTCGCCACCGAGATCATCCGGACCCTCCAGGGCGAGGGCGGCACGGTGAACGGCCTGCTCGCGCACACGGCCTCGCTCACCACGACCCTCGCCGACCGCGACCAGCTGATCGGCTCGGTGGTCGACAACCTCAACACCGTCCTGAAGACGCTCGACAAGCGCGGCTCCCGCTTCTCCGACCTGCTCACGCAGCTGCGCCGGGTGATCTCGGGACTGTCCGCCGACCGCAAGCCCATCGGGGAGTCCCTGGTGAGCATCGGCGATCTCACGGACGCCACGGCGGGACTGCTGAAGGACGCGCGTCCGCCGCTGAAGGACGACATCGCCGGCCTCGGCGATCTCACCGGAACGCTGGACAAGAACGAGAACACCGTGGAGGGCGTTCTGAAACGGCTGCCGAACAAGCTCGACAAGCTGACCGGGACGGCGTCCTACGGCTCCTGGTTCAACTTCTACCTGTGCGACTTCGACGGCCGGATCGTGCTGCCGAAGACCAAGCAGGTGATCACCCCGGAGCTGCACGTGGCACGGGCGAGGTGCGGCGGATGAGCATGCGCGTCCCGCGGCGCACGGTCCGCCGCCCCGAACCCCTGGTGAAGGTACGGGTCCTGCCACCGAAACTGCCGAGGCTCCTGCCCCGGCCGCCCAAGCGCAAGGCGCGCCCCGAGCCCCTGGTGAAGGTGCGCGTCCTGCCGCCGAAACTGCCCAGGATCCGGCTGAGGCGCCCTCAGCTGAAGCCCTTCCGCGAGCGGAACCCCGTCGTGGTGGGCGCCGTCGGTCTCACCGTCCTCGCGTTGCTCACGGTCGCCGCGTTCAACGCCGACAGCCTGCCGCTGATCGGCGGCGGCGACACCTACAGCGCGGCCTTCTCGGAGGCCGGCGGGCTCAAGCCGGGCGACGAGGTGCGGATCGCCGGGGTCAAGGTCGGCAAGGTCGAGGACGTCGGCCTGGACGGCGACCACGTCAAGGTCACCTTCAAGGTGAAGGGCCACCCGGGGTTCGGCACCGACACGGGTGCGGCGATCCGGGTCAAGACGATCCTCGGAGCCAAGTACCTGGCCCTCTCCCCCAGGGGACCCGGGCAGCTGAAGCCGGGCAGCGAGATCCCGATCGGGCGGACGGTGTCGGCGTACGACGTCGTCCAGGCCTTCAGCGACCTCACGACCACCACCGAGGAGGTCGACACGGACCGGCTCGCGAAGGCGCTGGACACGATCTCCGTCACCTTCCAGGACTCGCCCGCGGAGGTGCGGGCGTCGATCAAGGGACTGTCGCGGATCTCGCGGACCGTCGCCTCCCGTGACAAGGCGTTGCGCGGGCTCCTCGACCACGCGAACGGGGTCACCAAGGTGCTGGCCGGCCACACGAAGGACTTCTCGGCGCTGGTGAAGGACGGCGACGCGCTGCTCAAGGAGATCGGCCGGCGCCGCACGGCGATCCACGACCTGCTCAAGAGCTCCGCCCTGCTGGGCATCGAGCTGTCCGGCCTGGTCGACGACAACCGCAAGGACATCGGGCCCGCCCTGAAGAACCTCGACACCTTCGTGACGATGCTCGAACGCAACCAGGCGAGCCTCGACCGCAGCGTCCGGCTGCTCGCCCCCTACGTACGGCTCTTCACCAACACCCTCGGCAACGGCCGCTGGTTCGACTCCTATGTGCAGAACCTGGTCGCCGCCCCGGTCACCCCACGGACGGGAGGCACCCGATGACCCGCAGACTCCTGGCCCTGTTCACCGCGCTCACGGTCGTCACGGGCCTCGCCGTCCTCCTGTGGCCCGGCCCCGACCCCGTCCGGGTCACGGCGTACTTCCCGCGCACCGTCGGCATCTACCCGGGCTCCGACGTCCGCGTCCTCGGTGTCCGCATCGGCGAGGTCAGGAAGATCACGCCCGAGGGCGGCCGGGTCCGGGTGGAGCTGGAGTACGACCGGGGCCGCAAGGTGCCCGCGAACGCGCAGGCCGCCATCGTCAACTCCTCGGTGGTCAGCGACCGTTACGTGCAGCTGCTGCCGGTGTACCGGAAGGGAGCGGTACTGCGGGACGGCGCCGTCATCCCCGAGTCCCGTACGGCCGTTCCCGTCGAGCTGGACCGGATCTTCGACAGCCTGCACACCACCGCCGAGGCGCTCGGCCCGGACGGCGCAAACAAGAAGGGCTCGCTGTCCCGGCTGCTGGGGGTGAGCGCCGACAACCTCGAGGGCCAGGGGAAGAACCTGAACCAGACGGTCGAGGACCTCTCCCAGGCGGTCACCACGCTGTCCGACGGGCGCGGCGACCTGTTCGGGACCGTGCGGAACCTGCAGGTGTTCACGGCCGCGCTGGCGGCGGACGACCAGAGCGTGCGGTCGTTCGACACCGACCTCGCCGACGTGGCCGGGCAGCTGGCCGGGGAGCGCAAGGATCTCGCGGCCGCGCTGAAGTACCTGGCCGCCGCCCTCGGTGACGTCTCCGGTTTCGTGAAGGGCAACAAGAAGGCGCTGACCTCCGACGTGCGGGGCCTGGCCAAGGTCACCAAGGTGCTGGTCACCCAACGGGCCGCACTGGAGGAGCTGTTGAGCGTCGCGCCCACCGGCCTGTCGAACCTGCAGAACGCCTACAACTCCGCAGCCGGCACCCTCGACACCCGCAACAACGCACAGACCTCCCAGGACCCGGCGTCCGTGCTCTGCTCGATCCTCAAGACGACCGGGGACGAAGGCGGCAAAAACCCCAGCTGCACGGATCTGAGGAAACTCTTCGACTCCCTGCCCGAGGTGCCGTCGGCCCCGGCGGGGACGGGCACGGTCGACAGGACCCTCGGCGGAATCCTGGGGGCACGGGCATGAGCGCGCGGCGCTTGGGGCGGGTGGCAGCCTGGACGGCGGTCGGCTCACTGCTGCTGACCGGCTGCGAGTTCAACGGCTGGTACGACGTCCCGCTCCCCGGCGGCGCCGCCTCGGACGGCCACGCCTACCACGTCACCGTCGAGTTCCGGGACGTGCTGGACCTGGTGCCGCAGTCGGCGGTGAAGGTGAACAACGTCACCGTGGGCACGGTCGAGAAGGTGGAACTGGACGGCTGGCACGCGCGCGTGCGGCTCAGGATCGCCGACTCGGTGAAGCTGCCCGGCAACGCGGTCGCCGACCTGAGGCAGACCAGCATGCTCGGCGAGAAGTACGTCGCCCTGTCCGCGCCGGCCGGCACGCCACCTGTCGGACGGCTCCGCGACGGCGACCGCATCCCGCTCTCCCGCAGCGGCCGCAACGCGGAGGTCGAGGAGGTGCTGTCCGCCCTGTCCGCGCTGCTGAACGGCGGCGGGGTGGCCCAGCTGAAGACGATCACCGTCGAGCTGAACAAGGCCCTGAACGGCCGCGAGGACCGGGTCAGGTCGCTGCTGAAGCAACTCGACACCTTCCTCGGCGGCCTCGACGACCAGCGGGCCGAGATCGTGCGCGCGCTCAAGGGCGTCGACCGGCTGGCCAAACGGCTGAAGAAGGAGAAGAAGACGATCGCCGTGGCCGTCGACACCATGCCACCGGCCCTGAAGGCCCTCGCCGACCAGCGCCGCGACCTGACGAAGATGCTCACCGCCCTGTCCAAGCTCGGCACCACCGGCACCAGGGTGGTGAACGCCTCCCACGACGACACCGTCGCCGACCTGAAGAGTCTCCAGCCCATCCTGCAGCAGCTGAACAAGGCGGGCGACGACCTGCCCGACTCCCTCGAACTGCTGACCACGTATCCGTTCCCGCGCAACGCCACCGACGCGGTCAAGGGCGACTACGTCAACCTGAAGATCACCGCCGACCTCGATCTGGCGGGCATCTACGGCAACGTCACGGACAAGCCGGGCAAGGGCAGGAGATCGCCGGCCCCCGGGACCCCGCGCCTTCCCGGCGTCCCCAGCCCCACCCCTCTCCCGTCTCTGCCGTCCCTGCCTGCCACTCCGTCGCTCCCGTCCGTGCCCTCCGCGCCCGCCGTGCCCTCGAAGCCCTCCGACGGCGGCACCCTGCTGTGCCCGCCGGTGTGCACCGCGGCCTACGGCACCGGGGACGGCTCGCGTCGCCTCCCGCCCGGGATCGACCTCGGCCTGGCCGAGCTGATGCTGAAGGGGATACTGCCGTGATCACACGTACGGTCAGGGCCCAGCTGCTCGCCTTCGCGACCGTCACCGCCCTCGGGGTGTCGTACGTCGGCGCCCGGTACACGGGCCTGGTGGACGACGTGCTGCACCGCGGATACACCGTGCGCGCCGACTTCGCCGAGTCCGGGGGCGTGTTCCCCGGCGCGGAGGTCACCTACCGCGGGGTGCCGGTGGGCCGCGTGGGCGATCTGCGGCTCACCGAGTCCGGGGTCTCGGTGGCGCTGAAGATCGAGGACGGTGCCCCGAAAATCCCGGCCGACACGCTCGCGGTGGTCGCCGACCGTTCGGCGGTGGGCGAGCAGTACGTCGACCTCCAGCCGCGCGGGTCGGGCGGGCCGTACCTCATGGAGGGCAGCCCGATCCCGCGCAGCCGCACCCGGACCCCCCTGGCGGTCACCGACCTGGTCCTCAGCCTCGACCGGCTGGTCGACTCGGTCGGCAAGGACGATCTGCGGGTCACCGTCGACGAGTTGGGCAAGGCGTTCGCCGGTACCGGGCCGAACCTGAGCCGGCTGGTCGACTCCGGCAACTCGCTGGTGGAGTCCGCGTCCGCGTCGCTCCCGCAGACGGTCTCGCTGATCGAGGACTCGCGGAAGGTGCTCAAGACCCAGGCGGACCAGGGCTCGGCCATCAAGTCGTTCTCCCGCGACCTGGCCAGGCTCACCGAGCAGCTGAAGTCGAGCGACGGCGATCTGCGCCGGCTGATCGGCAACACGGTGCCCGCCACGCGGGAACTCGACTCCCTGCTGAAGTCCACCCGGCCGCACGTGCCGGTCCTGCTGGCCAACCTCGTCAGCGGCGGCCAGATCACCGTGGCCCGGCTGCCCGGAGTCGAGCAGGCCCTGGTCACGCTCCCGCTCACCGTGGCGGGCAGCTACACGGTGATCCCCGGCGACGGCACCACCCACTTCGGGCTGACCGTGAACGCCGACGACCCGCCCGCCTGCACCCAGGGCTACGGCACCCAGCGCCGCGACCCGGCCGACACCAGCACCCGCCCGGCGAACACCGGCGCGCGCTGCACGGCCCCGCGCGGGAGCAAGACCTCGGTGCGCGGTGCGCAGAACGCCCCCGGCGCGACGACCGGCGCGGCCGGCGCGGACCAGGCGGCGTTCGTCGCCCCGTACGACCCGGAGACCGGCACCCTGACCGGCCCGGACGGAGCGCCCGTCGAGATCGGCTCGACGGGCGGCGAACAGACCGTTTTCGGAAAGGAGTCGTGGCAATGGCTGCTCGTGGGACCGATGGCATGACCGGGGCACGCGTGAGGCTGCTGTCGGCAGGCCTGGTCGCGGCGACCGTGCTGACGACCGTACTGGCGGTCTGGCTGGGCCTGAAGCTGGCCGACCAGCGGGGGGCGGAACAGCGCCGCCAGGACGTCCTGGCGGCGGCCCGCCAGTCGGCGCTGAACTTCACCTCGCTCGACTACCGGCACTACGACCGGGACAGCCGCAACGTGCTGAAGGGCGCCACCGGCGACTTCAAGAAGCAGTTCGCCGCGCAGACCGCCCAGTTGACGAAGCTCGTCGCGCAGAACAAGTCGGTGTCCGAGGGGCAGGTGCTGGAAGCGGGCATCGTGCGGTCCGACGCGCGCTCGGCCCGGGTACTGGTCGTGGCCGACAGCAAGGTGACCAACACCGCCGCGCCCGAGGGCCAGGCGCGCACCTACCGGCTCCAGCTCGACCTCGTGCGGGCCGGCGGCCGCTGGCTGACCTCCGACGTCACGTTCGTGGGCTGACCCGCCGTGAGGCCATCAGTGAGGAGAGACACCATGGCGAACCCGACCCGAACCCGCGGCGGCTCCCCGGCCCGCCGCACCCTGAGCGCGGCCGCCCGCGCGGCGGCCAAGCGCGCCGGGCGGCCGGAGCCTGTTGTCCGCCGGGAGGAGGTTTCCCCCGGGCGCACGCTGCTCGTCGATCCCCCGGCGGACGGCTGGGAGGACCCGCCGGAGCCCGAGGCGTCCGGCTCACCTGACTCGTCCGAGAACGAGCCGGAAGAGAGCGGGCCGGAGGAGGGCGCGCCTGCGCGCAGGGTCGCGCGGCGCGTGCTCGTCGCGGTACTGGGCGTCGTCCTCGTGGTGGCCCTGGTCGTGGCCGCCGTACTCGGCTGGCGGTACCGGGAGGGGCGACAGGCGGAGCAGGCCCGCGGTGAGGCCCTCGCAGCCGCGCGGAAGGCGGCGCCGGCCGTGCTGTCGTACGACTACCGGCACCTGGACCGGGACTTCGCCCGGGCGCGGGCCCTGTTGACCGGGCACTTCCGCGACCAGTACGGCAGGACCACGAAGACGGTGGTCGCGCCGACCGCGACGAAGTACCACGGCGTGGTGAAGGCGACCGTGGCCGCCCCCGCCGACGGCGGCGCCCCCGCGGCCTCCGTCGTGTCGGCGACACCGGACAGCGCCGTCGTCCTGCTCTTCGTCAACCAGGTCACCGAGAGCACCCAGGTCCCGGCACCCCGGCTGGACCTGAACCGGGTGCGGATGACGCTCACCCGCACCTCCGACGGCTGGAAGGTGAGCGGCGTCGACGCCCTCTGACCAGGCCTTCGCACAGTGCCCCGCGCGGTCGCGCGGGGGCACTTTTTCGTGGGCTCTCTTGACAGTCCTCCCGACTCACAGGCAGTCTTTCCACAGAACAGAAATGAACTTCCGCAATACGGAATATACAGGGAAGGGAGCGCCGTTCCCGTGGGATTCGCAGACCAGCGCTTCAACGTCAACCTGTCGATCCTCTTCACGGAACTCCCGCTCCTGGAGCGTCCCGCGGCCGCCGCCGCGGCGGGCTTCACGGCGGTCGAGCTGTGGTGGCCCTGGGTCGACTCCCCCACCCCCGAGCAGTCCGAGCTCGACGCCCTGAAGAAGGCGATCGAGGACGCGGGCGTCCGGCTCACGGGACTGAACTTCTACGCCGGACAGCTGCCGGGCCCGGACCGCGGCGCCCTGTCGGTCCCCGGTGCGGAGTCGGAGAGGTTCCGCGCCAACATCGACGTGGCCGCCGGCTTCGCCGCCTCCCTCGGCTGCAAGGCGCTCAACGCCCTGTACGGCAACCGCGTCGAGGGCGTGGACCCGGCGGAGCAGGACGCGCTCGCCCTGGAGAACCTCGCCCTCGCGGCCCGGGCGGCCGACCGGATCGGCGCGATCCTGCTGATCGAGACGCTGAACCAGCCGGAGTCGCCGCTGTACCCGCTGGTGAGCGCGCCCGCCGCCGTCGAGGTCGTGGACAAGGTCAACGAGGCGACGGGCCTCGGGAACGCCAGGTTCCTGATGGACCTGTACCACCTGTCGATGAACGGCGAGGACCTGCCGTCGGCGATCGAGCGGTACGCGGCGAGGACCGGCCACGTCCAGATCGCCGACAACCCCGGCCGCGGCGCCCCCGGGACGGGTTCGCTCCCGCTGGAGGAGCTGCTCGACCGGCTGAGGAAGGCCGGTTACGACGGCTGGGTCGGCCTGGAGTACAAGCCGGGCGACCGCCCGAGCGCCAAGGCCTTCGACTGGCTCCCGCGCGAGGCGCGCGCGGCCCGCTGACCACCCTGACTCGCAAGGCAGTTGAGAGAGGCACCCCCTGACATGAGCACTCTTACGGATTCTTCCCGCCCGACCCGCCCGGCGATTGCGTGGATCGGCCTCGGCATCATGGGCTCCCCCATGTCCGAGAACCTGATCAAGGCGGGTTACGACGTCACCGGCTTCACCCTGGAGCAGGAGAAGCTGGACCGCCTCACCGCGGCCGGCGGCACCGCCGCCGCCTCGATCGCCGAGGCCGTGCGCGACGCCGACGTGGTCATCACGATGGTGCCCGCGTCCCCGCAGGTCGAGGCCATCGCCTACGGCCCGGACGGCATCCTGGAGAACGCCCGGCGGGGCGCCCTGCTGATCGACATGTCCTCGATCACCCCGCAGACCTCCGTGGACCTCGCGAAGGCCGCCGAGGACAAGGGCATCCGGGTGCTGGACGCCCCGGTGTCCGGCGGTGAGGCCGGCGCCGTCGAGGCCGTGCTGTCGATCATGGTCGGCGGTGAGCAGGCCGACTTCGACCAGGCCAAGCCGATCTTCGAGGCGCTGGGCAAGACCATCGTGCTGTGCGGCCCGCACGGTTCCGGCCAGACCGTGAAGGCGGCCAACCAGCTGATCGTCGCCGTGAACATCCAGGCGTGCGCCGAGGCCGTGGTCTTCCTGGAGAAGTCGGGCGTGGACCTGAAGGCCGCCCTCGACGTCCTCAACGGCGGCCTGGCCGGCTCGACCGTGCTGACGCGCAAGAAGGACAACTTCCTGAACCGCGACTTCAAGCCGGGCTTCCGCATCGACCTGCACCACAAGGACATGGGCATCGTCACCGACGCCGCCCGCAACGTCGGCGCCGCCCTGCCGGTCGGTGCCGTGGTCGCCCAGCTGGTCGCCTCGCTGCGCGCCCAGGGCGACGGCGGCCTGGACCACTCGGCCCTGCTGCGGGCGGTCGAGCGCCTCTCCGGCGCTGAGCTGTAGAGACTTCCGGGCCGCGGCGCCGCTGACACCTGTCCTGTCGCGCCCAGGCGGCGCCGCGGCCCGGAATCGGCTTCAACAAACTGTTGACGGTCGGATCACCAACTTTTAGGCTCCACGAAGCGGAAACAGTTTTCCGCTGACACCCGCACGGAAGGTCCACGATGTCGAAGCGCGTGCTCACGACAGAGTCCGGCGCACCGGTCGCCGACAACCAGAACTCAGCCTCCGCCGGCGTCGGCGGCCCGCTCCTGATCCAGGACCAGCACCTCCTGGAGAAGCTCGCGCGCTTCAACCGCGAGCGCATCCCGGAGCGCGTGGTGCACGCCCGTGGCTCCGGCGCGTACGGCCACTTCGAGGTGACGGACGACGTCACCGGCTTCACCCACGCCGACTTCCTGAGCGCGATCGGCAGGCGCACCGAGGTGTTCGTGCGCTTCTCGACGGTGGCCGACTCCCTCGGCGGCGCGGACGCCGTCCGTGACCCGCGCGGCTTCGCGGTGAAGTTCTACACCGAGGAGGGCAACTACGATCTCGTCGGCAACAACACCCCGGTGTTCTTCATCAAGGACCCGATCAAGTTCCCCGACTTCATCCACTCGCAGAAGCGCGACCCCTTCACGGGCCGCCAGGAGCCGGACAACGTCTGGGACTTCTGGGCACACGCCCCCGAGGCCACGCACCAGGTGACCTGGCTGATGGGCGACCGCGGCATCCCGGCGTCGTACCGGCACATGAACGGCTACGGCTCGCACACCTACCAGTGGACGAACGCTTCGGGCGAGGCCTTCTTCGTCAAGTACCACTTCAAGACCAACCAGGGCATCCGCTCCCTGAGCAGCGAGCAGGCCGCGGAGCTCGCGGGCAAGGACCCGAACTCCCACCAGACGGACCTGCTGCAGGCCATCGAGCGCGGGGTGCACCCGTCCTGGACCCTGTACGTCCAGATCATGCCGGCGGCCGAGGCGGCGGACTACCGCTTCAACCCGTTCGACCTGACCAAGGTGTGGCCGCACAAGGACTACCCGCTGCGGCGGGTGGGCCGCCTGGTGCTGGACCGCAACCCGGACAACGTCTTCGCCGAGGTCGAGCAGGCCGCGTTCTCCCCGAACAACTTCGTGCCGGGCATCGGCCCCTCCCCCGACAAGATGCTCCAGGGCCGCCTGTTCGCCTACGCGGACGCGCACCGCTACCGCCTGGGCGTCAACCACACCCTGCTGGCCGTCAACGCCCCGAAGGCGGTTGCGGGCGGCGCCCGGAACTACGGCCGCGACGGCTTCATGGCGGTCAACGGCCAGGGCCGCGGCGCCAAGAACTACGAGCCGAACTCCTACGACGGCCCGGTGGAGACCGGCCGTCCGCTGTCGGCGCCCCTGGCGGTGTCGGGCCACACGGGCAACCACGTCGCCACGCTCCACACCAAGGACGACGACTTCTTCCAGGCGGGCGAGCTGTACCGGCTGATGTCCGAGGAGGAGAAGTCGCGCCTGATCGCGAACATCGCCGGCGGCCTGTCGCAGGTCTCCCGCGACGACGTAATCGAGAAGAACCTGGCCCACTTCCACGCCGCCGACCCGGAGTACGGCAAGCGCGTGGAAGAGGCGGTCCGCGCCCTGCGCGAGGACTGAGACCGGTAACCCGCAGGCAGCGTACGGGATCTGACGGGAGGTCATGATCTCCGCACGCGGCCCGCGCAGCACGCCGGACGGCCCGGATGAGGGGTGGCCGTACGGTGGCGCGCGCGGGCAGGGCGAGGACCGTGGCGGATGCGAGCCAGTGCGGTGGTGAAGGACCGAGTCCCCTTCTCGACCAGAGGGAAGGGTCCCGGCTCCGTCGCACCCACCACGGTCCCACCCAGCCCCCTCGCGGGGGCTCCCCCACTCCGTCCGGCGGCGCGAACGACCTGTCGCGCCCAGCCTCGCGCCGTCGGACGGCCATCACCGAGAACGCTCCCCACGCCGGCTCGCCGCCCGCGCAAAGGGAGCGTTCGGCGTTGCGGGGCGCCTTCTCCGCACGCCCCGGCGTCAGCCGGAGCGGCTCTCCTGCCACCGCCGCACCGCCGTTTGTACGGCCTCCTCGTCCTCGACGGCATGGGCCCCGGACGCACCCGCGGCACCGAGGATCACATCGCCGTCGGTGACCAGCCCACCGCCGGCCCACGGCACGAACGCGCCGCCGTAGAGGTGCCGGATGCTCTCGACGATCCCTCCGGGCAGCTTGATCAGGCCAAAGGACCGCAGGGCGAGCAGCGCGGCGCGCGCCTTGGCGCCTTGGCGCGGCGATGGCTCTGGGCCGTCGAAGCACCCGCCCCCGCGCCCGGAACCGCCGGGCGGCGACCGACGTGCGAGAAGCCGGCCGGCGCAGCACGCTGAACCCATGGGCAATCCGACGCACTACCCGCACATCGTGGTCCACTCCCCGGCGCTCGACGGCTCCCGGCGGGTCACCGAGGGGGAGGTGACCCTGGGGATCGCCTCGCATCTGGACGATGTCGTGGAGATCCTGCGGCTGGCCGATCTGGACCGGATCGAGGTGGAGGAAAGCGATCTCATCGAATGGCAGGGCGGCGGACCCGACGACTGGCCGGGACTGTCGGAGCACGAGCTGTAGCGGCTGGTGTACGGCAGCGGTCGTAGGCGGGCTACGCCATCCTCAAATCGAGCTCTGAATACCGCGGCTCAGGCTTCAACTGCCCCCGCGGCGGGGCAGATTACGGGCACAGGGGCCCGCCGGCACGGGGGCGGCGGGCCCCGAGACGGGGGAGTCACGGGGGACGCGAAAGGGCGGCCCGTCCTGAGGACGGGCCGCCCTTGGTGTGCGTGGCGGGGGATCAGACCTTCAGCGGCTTGATCGACGTCGGCGCGTGGCCCGGCTCGGTGGCCAGCTCCTCGAACTCGGAGATGTCGCTGATGTCCATGGTGCGGCTCATCGAGATGTTGGTGATCCGCTCCAGGATCGCCTCGACGACCACCGGCACCCGGTACTCGGCGGCCAGCTTCTTCGCCTGCTCGAACGCCGCGCCCAGCTGGTCCGGCTCGGTGACCCGGATCGCCTTGCAGCCCAGACCCTCGGCGACCTTCACGTGGTCGACGCCGTAGACGCCGATCTCCGGCGTGTTGATGTTCTCGAACTCCAGGTTGACCTGGAAGTTGATGTCAAGGCCGATCTGCGCCTGCCGGATCAGGCCCAGGTAGGCGTTGTTCACCAGCACGTGGACGTACGGGATCCGGTGCTGGGCGGCGACCGCCAGCTCCTCGATCAGGAACTGGAAGTCGTAGTCGCCGGACAGCGCGACGACCGGGCTGTCCGGGTCGGCCTTGGCGACGCCGATCGCGGCCGGGATGGTCCAGCCGAGCGGGCCGGCCTGGCCGCAGTTGATCCAGTGGCGCGGCTTGTAGACGTGCAGCATCTGCGCGCCGGCGATCTGGGAGAGGCCGATGGTGGTGACGTAGCGGGTGTCCGGGCCGAAGGCCTTGTTCATCTCCTCGTACACGCGCTGCGGCTTCATGGGCACGTCGTCGAAGTGCGTACGGCGCAGCAGAGTCGCCTTGCGCTCCTGGGTGGAGGCCACCCACGCGGAGCGGTCGGGGAGCCTGCCCGCCGCCTTCAGCTCCTTCGCCACCTCGACGAACAGCTCCAGTGCGGCCTTGGCGTCGGAGACGACACCGTAGTCCGGCGGGAAGATCTTGCCGATCTGGGTGGGCTCGATGTCGACGTGGACGAACGTGCGGCCCCGGCGGTAGACGTCGAGCTTGTAGCCGGTGTGGCGGTTGGCCCAGCGGTTGCCGATGCCGAGCACGAAGTCCGACTCCAGGAAGTTGGCGTTGCCGTACCGGTGCGAGGTCTGCACGCCGACCATGCCGGCGTTCAGCTCGTGGTCGTCGGGCAGGGTGCCCCACCCCATCAGGGTGGGGATGACCGGGGTCTGGGTCAGCTCGGCGAACTCCACCAGCAGGTCGGTGGCGTCGGCGCCGATGACGCCGCCGCCGGCGACGATGACCGGGCGCTCGGAGGCGAGCAGGAAGGAGATCGCCTTCTCGATCTGGGCGCGGGTCGCGGCCGGCTTGTAGACCGGCAGCGGCTCGTACGTCTCCGGGTCGAACTCGATCTCGGTGAGCTGGACGTCGATCGGCAGGTCGATCAGGACCGGACCGGGACGGCCGGAGCGCATCAGATGGAAGGCCTGCTGGAAGACGCCGGGGACCTGCGCGGCCTCCAGGACGGTGACCGCCATTTTGGTGACCGGCTTGGCGATCGAGGCGATGTCGACGGCCTGGAAGTCCTCCTTGTGGATCACGTGGGTGGGCGCCTGGCCCGTGATGCACAGGATCGGGACGGAGTCGCCGATGGCCGAGTACAGGCCGGTGATCATGTCGGTGCCGGCCGGGCCGGAGGTGCCGATGCAGACGCCGATGTTGCCCGGCTTGGTGCGGGTGTAGCCCTCGGCCATGTGCGAGGCGCCTTCCACATGGCGGGCGAGGGTGTGGTTGATGCCGCCGCCCTCCTTGAGGGCTTTGTAGAAGGGGTTGATCGCCGCTCCCGGCACACCGAAGGCGTCGGTGACGCCCTCGCGCTTGAGGATCTCAACTGCCGCGCGGGCAGCGGTCATACGAGCCATCGAGTACTCCTGCTTCGGCTTCTCGGATGCGTACTCCCGTCGCGCCCCGCGGTGAGCACAGTCTCCAGATTGTCGACCTTCCGCGAGCTTTTTCCGTATCGCGGAACTTAACTTCTACTATCTGGAATCAATGTAGAAGTGCGCGCCAACTGTCGTCAAGAGAGGCGGAGACCGGGCAAGCGCCGGACAAGCGGGGCGGAAGAGGAGGAGCATGGGAGCCGCTGTCCCCACGCGACGCCTGGGAGTGGGCCATGCCCGAGAGCGTGCCGGTGCGCTGCCCGGCCTGCCGGCGCGAGCACGTCTACACCGCGCCGTCGTATCCGTGCGCGTGCGGCGTGCCCACCGCCCCGCGGCTGGATACCGCCACCGAACCGGCCGTGGCGGACCACCGGGCCTGGGACGACGAGTGGGTCTCCGTGCGGTGCGCCTGCTGCGGGCGCGGCAACCAGTGGCCGCACCCGGAGCTGGGCTGTTCCTGCGGCACGGTCCTGCGCATCCCGGTGGCGGCGGCACCTCCGGCGGACACCGGCATGCCGTCAGCCGTGGTCGGCACGTCCCCCTCGGACAGTGGTATGCGGTCCGCGGTGGCCGGACCGGAGACCCCGGCCCACCGCACCGCCTTCCGGCCGCGCGCCATCCGCACCGCCCGCGACGCCGTCACCGTCGCCGTGCTCTATCTGCGCTGGCTCGGCTACCGGGACATCCGCCGCGCCGACCAGCGGCCCCCGAACGGCATCGGGCTCGCCACGCCCGGCCTCCTCGCCCAGGTGGACCCGACCGTGCGCCCGGCGGAGCCACGGGACGTGGAGTGCCTGTGGCTGACGGCGATGACGGAGTCCGCGGACTGTGTGTACTTCTGCCTCGCGGGTTACACCGACGACGCCCGGGCCCGCGCGAACACCCTGGGCGTCCCCCTCTTCGTCCTGGACCTCGCGGGCGTCCCGCAGCCGGTGAACGACGCGGCCGACACCCTGAAGGAGACGGGCGCGCCGGGCGGCCGGCCGTGGACGCGACGCCTGTAGCAGCGGACGGTGACGGCGCCGGGCAGCGACCGCACGGCGGACCCGTCTCCGCCGTGCGGGGGAGACGGGCTCACCGGCCGTACCGCGACGGGCTCACGCCCCGTACGTCTCGCGCAGCTCGACCTTGCGCACCTTTCCGGACACCGTCATCGGGAAGGAGTCGAGGATCTGCAGCCTGCTGGGGATCTTGTAATGGGCGAGCCGGCCCTGGCAGAAGGCGCGCAGTTCCTCCAGGGTGAGCGGGGCGGCCGCGTCGTGCGGGATCATACAGGCCAGGACCTCCTCGCCGTACGTCTCGTGCGGCACCCCGACGACCTGGACGTCCCGGATCTTCGGGTGGGCGTAGAGGAACTCCTCGATCTCGCGCGGGTAGATGTTCTCGCCGCCCCGGATGATCATGTCCTTGATCCGGCCGACGATCTCGACGTACCCGTCCTCGCGCATCACCGCCAGGTCCCCGGTGTGCATCCAGCGGCCGGCGTCCACGGCCTCGGCGGTCTTCTCGGGCTCGTTCCAGTAGCCGAGCATCACGCTGTAGCCGCGGGTGCACAACTCCCCCGCGATTCCGCGCGGTTGGGTGACGCCGGTGGCCGGGTCGACGACCTTGACCTCCAGGTGCGGCAGCACGCGGCCGACGGTGCCCGTGCGGTGCTCCAGGTCGTCGTCCCGGCGGGTCTGCAGGGACACCGGGGAGGTCTCGGTCATGCCGTAGCAGATGGAGACCTCCGCCATGTGCATCTCGGCGACGACCCGCTTCATCACCTCCACCGGGCACGGCGAGCCCGCCATGATGCCGGTGCGCAGGGTCGAGAGGTCGTACGCGGCGAAGTCGGGGAGGTTGAGCTCGGCGATGAACATGGTCGGCACGCCGTACAGGGACGTGCAGCGCTCCTGCTGCACCGCCTCCAGGGTGGCCTTCGGCTCGAAGGACGGGGCCGGGATGACCATGCAGGCGCCGTGCGAGGTGGCCGCCAGGTTGCCCATCACCATGCCGAAGCAGTGGTAGAAGGGCACCGGGATGCAGATCCTGTCCTGCTCGGTGTAGGCGATCAACTCCCCCACGAAGTAGCCGTTGTTGAGGATGTTGTGGTGGGACAGGGTGGCGCCCTTGGGGAAGCCGGTGGTCCCGGAGGTGTACTGGATGTTGATCGGGTCGTCGCAGGACAGTTCCTCGTACGACGCGTCACCGGTGCCTCGCCCGAGCAGTGCCTCCCAGCTGGGGTCGCCTATGTAGACGACCTCGCGCAGCGCCGGGCACCTGCCGCGCACCTGCTCGATCATCGCGCGGTAGTCGCTGCTCTTGTGGCTCAGGGAGGCGAACAGCAGGGAGATCCCGGCCTGGTTGAGGACGTACTCGACCTCGTGGGTGCGGTAGGCCGGATTGATGTTCACCATGATCGCGCCGATGCGGGCGGTGGCGTACTGGACCAGGACCCATTCCGGGCAGTTGACCGCCCAGATGCCCACCCGGTCGCCCTTGACGACTCCGCTGGCGACCAGCGCCTGCGCCAACTCCTCGATGTCGGCGGCGAATTCGGCGTAGGTCCAGCGCCGGCCGGAGGGCACGTCGACCAGGGCCTCGCGGTCCGGCCAGGCGGCCACGGCCCGGTCCAGGTTGGCGCCGATGGTGTCGCCGAGCAGGGCGGTGGAACCGGTTCCGTGGGTGTACGACAGCGATGCGGTCACCGGAAGTCCTCCTCGCGGTACTCGTGCTGCGAGCCCTGGGCCGTGGCCTCGCGCAGCTCGATCCGGCGGATCTTGCCGGAGACGGTCTTGGGCAGCGCGCCGAACTCCAGCCGACGGATGCGCTTGTAGGGGGCGAGCACCCGGTGGGAGTGCTCGAAGATGACCTTCGCGGTGTCCGGTCCGGGCTCGAAGCCCTCGGCGAGCACAACGTACGCCTTCGGCACCGCGAGCCGCAGCTCGTCCGGTGCGGGCACGACGGCGGCCTCGGCCACCGCCTCGTGCTCCAGCAGCGCGCTCTCCAGCTCGAACGGGCTGATCTTGTAGTCGGAGGCCTTGAAGACGTCGTCCGCGCGGCCGACGTAGGTCAGATAGCCGTCCTCGTCGCGGGAGGCGATGTCCCCGGTGCGGTAGTAGCCGCCCGCCATGGCCTCCGCAGTGCGGTCCGGGTCGCCGTGGTAACCGGTCATCAGCCCGACCGGGCGCTCGGAGAGGTCCAGGGCGATCTCGCCCTCGGTGGCGCCGGGCGCGCCGGAGACCGGGTCGAGGAGCTCGACGCGGTAGCCGGGGCTCGGGCGGCCCATGGAGCCGGTCTTCAGCCGCTGGCCGGGGCTGTTGGAGACCTGCACGGCGGTCTCGGTCTGCCCGAAGCCGTCCCGGATGGTCACGTCCCAGGCCCGCCGGACCTGTTCGATGACCTCGGGGTTGAGCGGCTCGCCGGCGGCCACCACCTCGCGGGGCGGGGTGGCGAGGAGGCTCAGGTCGGCCTGGATCAGCATGCGCCACACGGTCGGCGGGGCGCAGAAGGTGGTGACTCCCGCCCGGTCCATCTCGGCCATCAGCCGGGCCGCGTCGAAGCGGGTGTAGTTGAAGAGGAAGACGGTCGCCTCGGCGTTCCACGGCGCGAACAGATTGGACCAGGCGTGCTTGGCCCAGCCCGGCGAGGAGATGTTCAGGTGCACGTCACCGGGTTTCAGGCCGATCCAGTACATGGTGGCCAGGTGCCCGATCGGGTACGAGGTGTGGGTGTGCTCGACCAGCTTGGGGCGGGCGGTCGTACCGGAGGTGAAGTAGAGCATCAGCGGGTCGTCGGCCAGCGTGGGGCCGTCGGGCACGAAGTCGGCGGGGGCCGAGTAGGCGTCCTCGTACGGCTCCCAGCCCCCCGGCGGCGGTCCGCCGACCGAGATCCGCGTGTAACCGCCGGGCACCTCCGCGAACTTCGCGGCGTCCTCGGCCCGCGCGATCACATGCCGCACCCGGCCCCGGTCCACCCGGTCGCGCAGATCGGCCGGCCCGAGCAGCGGGGTGGCCGGGATGACCACCGCGCGCAGCTTCATCGCGGCCAGCGCGGTCTCCCACAGCTCGGCCTGGTTGCCGAGCATGACCAGGATCCGGTCCTCGGCGGCGACACCCCGCGCCCGCAGATGGTTCGCGACCCGGTTCGAGCGCTCGGACATCTCGGCGAAGGACAGCCGCGTCTCGCCGCCGTGCTCCTCGACGATGTGCAGCGCGGTCCGGTCGTTGCCGGCGGCGATCGCGTCGAACCAGTCCAGCGCCCAGTTGAACTGCGCGGGCCGCGGCCAGGCGAAGCCCCGGTAGGCGGTGGCATAGTCCTCGCGGTGCTCCAGCAGGAAGTCCCGGGCGTCGCGGAACACCTCGGTCGCCGTCGTCATCACACACTCCTCGCGCTGTGGTCGTTCACCTCGGGGCGCTCGCAGCCGGTGCCCGCGGCGTGCTCGGCCCCACGGCTCACTCCCGCTGTTTCCGGACCATTGCCGGGCGGCTCTCTGGCATCGTCTAATCCGTGATGCGGGTCTCACTACCCCCGAACGGGGGTGGGGTCGGCAGAAGGGGCGGACAGGTGACGGCAGACGCGGCGGGGACGGTGGAGATCGGTGGCGCGCTCGCCCGGCTGCGGCACGTCACGGGGCTGCCGGTCGCCTTCGGCGGCCTGGTCGAGTCCGGCCGGCCGCAGATCCGGATCAGCGAGCTGAGCGGCACGACCACGGCCGCCCTGCGCTCGCTCGCGGTGACCTCCGGCAACGGGCTCGGCGGCAAGGCGGTGGCGCTGGCCCGGCCGTGCGCGGTGACGGACTACTCCAGTTCCCGGCAGATCAGCCACGAGTACGACGTGCCGGTGGCCGCGGAGGGCATCCGCTCGGTCGTCGCGGTGCCGGTGGTGGTACGGCGCCGGGTGCGCGGCGTGCTCTACGGCGCGCTGCGCTCGGCCCAGCCCCTCGGCGACCGCACGCTGGGCGCGGCCATGGCCGTCGCCCGGGACGTGGAGCAGGCGCTGGTGGTGCGGGACGAGGCGCGGGGGCTGCTGGCGGCGGCCCGGCCGGAGCCGGCCGGCGGCGACCAGGGTGCCGCCTGGGAACAGGTGCGCGAGGCGCATGCGGCGCTCCGGGCGCTGGCCCCGCGGATCGCCGATCCGGATCTGCGGGCCGAACTGCTCGCGGCCTGCGGACTGCTGACCGCGCCGCCACGGTCCGGCGGCGTGACCCTGGCGCCACGCGAACTGGACGTGCTGTCCTGGGTGGCGGCGGGAGCGACCAACGCGGCCGTGGCCGAACGGCTGGGCCTGCGTGCGGAGACGGTGAAGGGCTATCTGCGCTCGGCGATGCGGAAGCTGGGCGCGCACACCCGAGGGGAGGCGGTGACCGCGGCCCGCAGGGCGGGGCTGCTGCCGTGACGGCGAACCGTTGGGAAACCTTTCCATTCAAGCGTAGGCGCCTTGAATTTCCCTATGCTTGATCATTTGTTATTTCCCTCACCACAGCATCCGGCCGAATTTCAGCGATCGTTGCCTAGAATTTGCCCCGGACACGACACACGAGGGGAGCGGTGACCGTGCGACGGGACTTCCAGGAGCCTGCCAGGTGCCGCCCCGACCTGGTCATCGGCCGCGAGGACCTGTTCGCCGGCGCCCGCGACCAACTCGCCTCGGGCGGCAGTGTGCTGCTCCACGGTCCCGCCGGAATAGGGAAATCCACCGTCCTGCGGGCATTGGCCGAGGAATACGGCGCCACCGCCCGCACCGTCCTGCGCTGCTCCGCCACCGAGTCGGAATCCCATCTTCCCTTCCTGGCCCTCGCCGACCTCTTCGGCCTGGTCCTCGACGACGTCTCGCCCCGGCTGCCCCTCGCCCAGCGCACCGCCCTGGAGTCGGCGCTCACAGGCCGCGGCGAGTCCAGCCTCCAGCGCGACGGACTCGCCCTGCGCCTCGCGGTGCTCTCCGCGCTGCGCGCGTTGGCCGCGCACGGCAGTGTCCTCGTCGTCGCCGACGACCTGCAGTGGCTGGACCCGGCCAGCGCCGAACTGCTCGGCTTCGCCGCCCGCCGCCTCGAGGGCACCCCGGTGCAGCTGCTGTGCGCGGTACGCACCGAGGGCCAGGAGAGCCAGGAGTACGACCGGCACTTGCGCTCCTGCCCGCCGGGCACCCTCGCGGTCCGGCTCGGCCCGCTCACCCGCACCCAGGTCGCCCAGTTGCTCGACCACCGCGGCCACGGCCAACTGCCCCGCTCCACCGTCCGCGAGATCCACCGCACATCCGCCGGCAATCCGCTGTTCGCCCTCGAACTCGGCCGCGCCCTCGCCGACAGCCCCACCCCGCCCCGCCCGGGCGAGCCGCTGCCGGTGCCGACCAGCCTGCGCGCCCTGGTGCTCAGCCGCCTGGACATGCTGTCGGTCGAGGCCCGCCGCACCCTGCTGGTGGCCAGCGCCGGCGCCCGCCCCAGCCCGGCGCTGCTGCACGCGGCCGGCCGGGAGAACGCCGAGGCCGAGTGCGCCCAGGCGGCCGAACTCGGGCTGCTGGCCACCGAGCCCGACGCCCCCGCCGTACGGTTCGCGCACCCCCTGATATCGGCCGCGCTGTACGCGGAGGCGCCCGCGCACGAGCGGCGCGCCGCGCACGCGGCCCTGTCCACGGCCGCCTCCGAGCCGATCGAACGGGCCCGGCACCTGGCCCTGGCCACCACCGGCACCGATCCGGACGTCGCCGCCCGGCTCGCCGAGGCCGCCGCCCTCGCCCGGGACCGCGGCGCACCCTCGGTCGCGGCCCACCTGGGCCTGCTCGCCGCCCGGCACACCCCCGCCGACGGGACGCCTGGCCCGGAGGAGCGCCGGCTGCAGGCCGCCGAGGACGCGATCACCGCGGGCGAGATCGACCTGGCCCGGGACATCGCCCGCGAGGTGCTGTCGCGGGCGAGCGTGCCCGCCGAACGGGTGCGGGCCTGGATCATCGTCATCGACACCGCCGGCCACACCATGGCCGAGGTCGACGCCGTCTTCCCGCAGGCCCTCGCCGACGCCGGCGACGACCCCCGGCTGCTGGCGCTGGTGCACTACCAGCTGGCCTGGCGGGCGCTGATCGTGGAGGGCGACTTCACCGAGGCCCGCGAGGCCGCCGCGCACGCCGCCGAGCTGGCCGCGCGCGGCAAGGACCGGCGCACCGAACTGCTCTCCCTCGCCTTCCAGGCCCAGACCGAGACCCTGATGGGCCACCCGCAGGCGCCGCGGACCATCGAACGCGCCCTGAAGGAGCCGCAGGACCCCAGGGTGGCCTGGCACCACAACGGGGCGGCCAGCGCCCGGTTCCGCTGGCTGGTGATGAGCGACCAGCTGACCGAGGCCCGGGCGACGGTCACCGCGCTGCTGCGCGAGGTGCGCCGGCGCGGCTCGGTGGAGAGCGAGGTGCACTTCCTGCGCGGCATCGCCGAGACCGAGCTGCGCGCCGGGCACTGCGGACGCGCCCTGGAACTGGCCCGCGAGAGCCTGCGCCTGGCCCGGGACTCCGGGATCGGCGAGACCGCCTCGGCGATGCTCACCTCGCTCGCCGAGGCCTCCGGCGGGGACGTGGACCGGGCCCTCGCCCTCGCCCGGGAGGCGGTGGAGCACGCCGAGGAGGACGGCGACCAGATGTACCTCTCCAGGGCCCTGGGCGCGCTCGGATACGCCCAGCTGGTGGCCGGGGACCCGGCGGGCACGGTCCGCTCGCTGCGCCGGGTGCGGACCCTGGAACTGGGGCTCGGCATCACCGACCCGGCGCGCGGCCGCTGGCAGGGCGACCTCGCCGAGGCGCTGGTCCGGATCGGTGAACCGGCCGAGGCGCAGGACGTCATCGACGTGAGCCGTGAACACGCCCTGCGGCTCGGCCGGGAGAGCGTCCTCGCGGTCCTGGACCGCTCCGAGGCCCTGGTGCGCGCCGCCCAGGGGGACCTGGAGGCCGCGGTCGCCCAGCTGACGTCCGCTCAGGCCCGGCTCGGCAAGCTCGGCTACGGGCTGGAGGAGGCCCGGGCCGCGCTCGCGCTCGCCCGGCTGCGCGGCAAGGCCCGGACCGGCACGGCTTCGTCGGTGTACGACGAGGCCACCCGGATGTTCCGCCGCTGCCGGGCACTGCCCTGGCTGCGTCAGGTGGACGAATCCCTCACCACCCCCGAGCCGGAACCCGCGCGCGCCGTGCCGGACGCCTTGGACGCGCTGGACATCCTGGCCGCGATGGAGCGTCAGGTCGCCGCGTTGGTCATGGAGGGCGCCACCAACCGGGAGATCGCCGCACGGCTGTTCATCAGCGTCAAGACGGTGGAGGCGACCTTGACCCGGGTCTACCGCAAGCTGGGGATCCGGTCGCGGGTCGACATCGTCCGATTGGCGGCGGCTCGCCGCGCGAAGTGAGAATACGGCCGGTTAACTGAGCCGGACCGAGGGTTTTCCCTCACCCACCCCCTTAGGGGGTTCCCTCATTGGGCGCCAAGGGTGCCGGGTCCTAGCGTAATGGGCGTGCCGCTCGCCCGGGCACACGGGGTCGGTCCCTCCCCCAGCTCTCGGCTTCGTTCGAGCGGGGGCGCTCCCACCTCGTGCACGACCCCCCACACCCGTGCGATCCCCCACCGGTGCAACCCCCCACAGGAGACTCATGTTCGGGCCCAGACGTGCAAGACAGGCCGCCGCGACCCTGGTGGCCGGTGCCGCCGCCGCGGCGACCGCGCTGCTCGCCTCCCCCACGGCGAGCGCCGCACCCCAGCCCATCGTCGGCGGTACGACCACGACGACGGCGGCGTACCCGTTCATCATGCAGATCACCGACGCGTCCGGCGGCCAGTTCTGCGGTGGCACCTTGGTGTCCGCCACGAAGGTGGTGACGGCCGCGCACTGCATGGCCGGCGAGTCGGCGGGCAACGTCCGTGTGGTCGGCGGCCGGACCTATCTCAACGGCACCGACGGCACGGTCGGCAAGGTCAGCAAGATCTGGGTCAACCCGGAGTACACGGAGGCCACCAGCGGCCATGACGTGGCCGTGCTGACCCTGGCGACGTCGATGCCGTACAAGCCGGTGTCGTACGTCTCCTCCTCCCAGACGGGCGTGTACGCGGCCGGCACCACGGCCCGGATCCTCGGCTGGGGCACCACCTCGGAGAACGGCGGCTCCTCCAACCAGCTGCGGACCGCGACCGTCCCGGTCGTGTCCGACTCCAGCTGCCGTACCTCCTACGGTTCGGACTTCGTCCAGTCCGACATGGTGTGCGCCGGATACTCCTCCGGCGGCGTAGACACCTGCCAGGGCGACAGCGGCGGTCCCCTGCTCATCGGGGGCGTCCTGGCAGGGATCACTTCCTGGGGCGAGGGGTGCGCGGAGGCAGGTCACCCGGGTGTGTACACCCGGCTGACCACCTTCTCGGACCTCGTGACCGCGCAGGTCGCTTCATGACCGCGCAGGTCCACTCGTAGCCCGGAAGAGGGACACCTGAGCACCCCTCAGGTAGATGCCAGGGGGGCGTTGCGAGCCACCACGAGCGGCCCGCAGCGCCCCCCTCTCCACATGTGCGGCCGCCCCCCGTTGAGGGGTCAGGTGTCCCGCGGTACGACCGTCCCGAAGCGGATGTCGTACGGGGTCTGCGGGTGCAGGACCGCGAGCATCCGTTCCCCCTCCGCGGTGACCTCGTCCCGCTGGGCCCTGGTCAGCTCGGCGAACGGCTCGACGACCAGGGCGTCCGGGTCCAGCTTCCACAGGCCCGCCAGGAAGCCGTCGACCAGGAGGGTGCGGTAGGCCTGGTTGCCCTGCCAGTGCCGGCCCCGGTGCTCGGCGGGTACGACGCGGCCGCGGTCGGCGTGGGAGAGCAGGAGGTTGTCGAACTCGGGCAGGAAGCGGGGCGGGGCCGTGGTGTCCGGGTCGGGGCGCGGGGCGTCGGGCAGGTCGAACAGCTCGACTCCGTTCGGGTCCCGGAAGGTCAGCAGCCGCGGGCGCAGCCGCTCGAAGGCGTCCTTCAGGCGGGTGAGCCCGGCCCAGGTCTGCATGTCCTTGACGGACGCCGGGCCGAAGGCGGCGAGATAGCGCAGGACCACGGCGTCCGGCTCGGGGGCCGGCCCGGCCGGGCGGCCGAGCCAGTGTTCGGCGGTGGTGAGCGCGACCTGGCCGCTGCGGCCCCACAGTCCGCGCGGGGTGACCTGGACCAGCGGCAGCGTGCAGCGGGCGGCGACGGCGAGGGCCCGCGGGTCGGCGTCCGGCCAGCGGGCGCTCAGCGCCTGCCGCAGCTGGGCCATGGTCCGCGGCTCGGCCTCGACCAGCTCACGGGCGAGGCCGGCCAGGAGCCCCAGGTCGACGCCGGCCAGGCCGCCGCGGAACTGGCCCAGCTCGCGGTCCCGGGCCGGCTGGACGAGGGGCCGCAGGGTGAGGCAGTCCTCGGCGGTGTGGGTGTGCAGGGTGGAGCGCACGGTGACGATCCGGGCGACCTCGCGGTCGGCCATGAGCGCGGACAGCCGCTCCGGCGCGAAGCCGTCGAGGCGGGCGGCGAGGGCGTAGTACGGCGGTTTGACGTTCTGCGCCTGGAGACCGAGCAGATGCCCCACGGCGGCCTGCGGGGACAGCGCCGAGCGGCGCAGCAGCAGCTGGCGTTCCAGCGTGGCGCGGTTGAGGGCACGGACGTCCAGGAGGGGGGCCTTCGTCGCACGGCTCTTCGTCATGACCGCACGCTAACCGGGACCGCGGACACCTTCTGTCCTCAACTCTCACCAGACCCTGCACCGCGGCGCGCGCCGCTCGCGGCGGGCCCGCCGATATCCTGCTCCTCCTGTCCCCCTGGGTTCCTAGGAGGCGGCCGATGTCCGAGCGAGAGAACGGCAGGAACGGCGGGAACGGCGGGAACGGGCGCAGGTCCGGCTGGCGCCGCGCCCTCAACCAGCCCCAGTCCCCCGCCGCCGAGGCACCCGCGCCCACCCCCGCCGCGGCGGACCGCGCCGAACCGGTGAGCATCGTCCAGGCGGCGCTGTACCACGACGGGGTCCGCGTCTCCACCCCCGCCACGCTCGCCGAGACCTACCGCGAGCTGCGCGAACGGCCCTCGGGCATGGCCTGGATCGGCCTGGCCCGGCCCACCGGGGCCGATCTGCACTCGCTGGCCGCCGAGTTCGGCCTGCACCCGCTCGCGGTCGAGGACGCGATGGAGGCGCACCAACGGCCCAAGCTGGAGCGGTACGGCGAGACGCTGTTCGTGGTGCTGCGCGCCGCCCGCTATCTGGACGCGCCGGAGGAGGTCGACTTCGGCGAGCTGCACGTGTTCGTCGGACCGGACTTCGTCATCACGGTCCGGCACGGCGCGGCCCCGGACCTGTCGGCGGTCCGCCGCCGCATGGAGGACACCCCGGACCTGCTCAAGCTCGGCCCGGAAGCGGTCCTGTACGCGATCCTCGACGCCGTCGTCGACGGCTACGCCCCGGTGGTCTCCGGTGTCCAGAACGACATCGACGAGATCGAGACCGAAGTGTTCCGCGGCGACCCCGAGGTCTCCCGCCGCATCTACGAACTCTCCCGCGAAATGGTGGAGTTCCAGCGCGCCACCCGGCCGCTGGTCGGCATGCTGCACGGGCTGATGGCCGGTTTCGCCAAGTACGAGACCGACGAGGAGCTCCAGCGCTATCTGCGGGACGTCGCCGACCACGTCACCCACATCAGCGAGCGCGTCGACGGCTTCCGCCAGGCCCTCTCCGAGATCCTCACGGTCAACGCCACCCTGGTCTCCCAGCAGCAGAACGCGGAGATGCGCGCGCTGGCGGAGGCGGGCTTCGAGCAGAACGAGGAGGTCAAGAAGATCTCGTCGTGGGCGGCCATCCTCTTCGCCCCCACCCTCGTCGGCACGATCTACGGCATGAACTTCGACCACATGCCGGAGCTGCACTGGCTGTTCGGCTACCCGTTCGCGATCGGGCTGATGGGCGTGGTGTGTCTGACGCTGTACGTGGTCTTCAAGAAGCGGGACTGGCTGTAGCAACGGCCGGCACCCCGGCGGCGCTTACCCGCCGCTGCCGAGCGCCGCAAGCACCTCCGCGTCCGTCAACTGCTCGAAGTCCTCGTACCACTGCCCGACCGCGGTGAAGGCGGCCGGCTGATGGGGGCACACGATCGTGTCGGCCTCGGAGGCGAGTTGCTGCACGGAGTCCGGCGCGCCGACGGGCACGGCCAGCACCAGGTGCGCGGGCCCGCGCCGCCGTACGTGCCGCAGGGCCGCGCGGGCCGTGGCGCCGGTGGCCAGACCGTCGTCGACGACGATCACCGTACGCCCCGCGGGGTCCGGCGCCGGCCGGCCGCCGCGGTAGCGCTCCTCACGGCGGCGCAGCTCGCGCCGCTCGCGTTCCACCACCGGGGCCATGGACTCCTCGGTCAGGCCGAGCCGGTCCAGCGTCCCGGCGTTGAAGAGCGGCGGGTCGTCCCCGACGAGCGCGCCGACGGCGAACTCCTGGTGGTGCGGCGCGCCGATCTTGCGCACGATGAGCACGTCGAGCTGGGCGCCGAGGGCCCGGGCGACGGGCTCGGCGACGGCGATGCCGCCGCGCGGCAGGGCGAGGACGAGCGGATCGACGAGAGCGCCCTGTTCCCGCAGGTCGCTCAGCAGTCCGGCGAGTTCCCGTCCGGCTTCGGCACGGTCCCGGAAGCGCATGGCCGTCCTCCTCCGCACGGTGCCTCTCCTTCCATGGTGCTCCTGGTCGAGCCTTGTGGAGATATTCGAACTGATACTCTATACACTGAGTGTATAGTCGCGCATGCCTCTTTCGACCGACAAGATCCCGACGCCGAAGCACGCGACCAGGAAGATGCGGGAAACCGCCCGGAGGTTGCGTCCGGCCGCGCCCGCCTCGGCCGCACTCGGCCTGGCGCTCGTCCTGTCCGGCTGCGCCCAGGTCGACACGACCGCACCGAGCAGCGCACGGGCCGCCGCGGCGGCGCACGGCGCGGCGGCGAGCCTCGGGACCGTCGACTGCCGCGAGGCCAAGTGCATCGCGCTCACCTTCGACGCGGGACCCAGCGAGAACTCGGCGCGGCTGCTCGACATCCTGAAGCAGAAGAAGGTCCCGGCCACCTTCTTCCTGCTCGGCAAGAACCACATCGAGAAGTACCCGCAGCTGGTCAAGCGGATGGCGGCCGAGGGGCACGAGGTCGCGAGCCACACCTGGGACCACAAGATCCTCACGCGGATATCGGACGACCGGATACGCGAGGAGCTGAAGCGGCCGGACGACGCGATCGAGCGGCTCACCGGGCGCAGGCCCACGCTGATGCGCCCGCCGCAGGGCCGCACGGACAGCAATGTGCACGAGATCGCCAAGGAGGAGGGCCTGGCGGAGGTGCTGTGGAGCGTGACCGCCAAGGACTACACGACCAACGACTCCGAGCTCATCACCAAGCGCGTCCTGGACCAGGCGTCCCGGGACGGGATCATCCTGCTGCACGACATCTACCCGGGCACCGTGCCCGCCGTACCGGGCATCATCGACGCGCTGAAAGCGCGCGGATACGTTTTCGTGACGGTGCCTCAGCTGCTGGCGCCCGGCAGGGCGGAACCGGGCAAGGTCTACCGGCCCTGACGAGCGGGGGCCGAACGGGCCGCCGGCCGGCCCGCATTGCCTACGATCGTGGCGTGCCGATCTTCTCCTTCGCCCGTACGGCCCCGCTCCCCCTCGACGAGGCGTGGCGCCGGCTCACCGAGTGGCCCCGCCACGCCGACGCGGTCCCGCTGACCCGGATCAGGGTGCTCACCGACGGGCCCACGGGCGTGGGTACGCGTCTGGTGGCCCGTTCCGGCATCGGCCCGCTGGCCGTCGACGACGTCATGGAGGTCACGGTCTGGCGCCCGCCCGCCGACGGCGAGGGCGGGCTGTGCCGGCTGGAGAAGCGCGGCCGGGTGGTGCGGGGCTGGGCGGAGATCGAGGTCCTGCCGGGTCCCGGGGGCCGCAGCCGGGTGCTGTGGCTGGAGGAACTGCGGGTGCGCTTCCTGCCGCGCGCCTTCGACGGCGTACTGGAGCGCACGGCACGCGTGGTGTTCGGCCGCGCGGTCAACCGGCTGCTCAGGCGGGCGTGAGCCGTCGCCCTCAGGCCACCGACCCGATCCTCCCGGCCGGCCGCGAGGCCGTGTCGTGGTGGATGGGAGTGTGCGCGCCGGTGAGGGAGACCCCGCTGCCGCCGCGCCGGCCCGCGACGATCTCCGCGCCGATGGACAGGGCCGTCTCCTCCGGCGTACGGGCGCCGAGGTCGAGGCCGATCGGCGAACGCAGGCGGGCCAGTTCGAGTTCGGTGACGCCGACCTCGCGCAGGCGCTCGTTGCGGTCGAGGTGGGTGCGGCGGGAGCCCATCGCGCCGACGTAGGCGACCGGCAGCCGCAGGGCCAGCTTGAGCAGCGGTACGTCGAACTTGGCGTCGTGGGTGAGGACACACAGGACGGTACGGCCGTCGACCTCGGTGCGCTCCAGGTACCTGTGGGGCCACTCGACCACGATGTCGTCCGCCTCCGGGAAGCGGGCCTTCGTGGCGAACACCGGGCGGGCGTCGCACACCGTGACGTGGTAGCCGAGGAACTTGCCGACGCGGACCAGGGCGGAGGCGAAGTCGATCGCGCCGAAGACGATCATCCGGGGGGCGGGGACGGAGGACTCGACCAGGACGGTGAGCGGGGCACCGCAGCGTGAGCCCTGTTCGCCGATCTCCAGGGAGCCGGTGCGGCCGGCGTCCAGGAAGGCGCCGGCCTCGGCGGCGACCGTGCGGTCCAGCTCGAGATGGCCGCCGAAGCCACCCTCCAAGGAGCCGTCGGGGCGGACCAGGAGGGCCCGGCCCCGCAGCTCGTCCGGTCCCTCCACGATCCGCGCGAGGGCCGCCGCCTCCCCGCGGGCGGCGGCGGCCAGCGCGGCGGCGGCCACCGGCCGGGCGGGACCGTCCGCCCGGACCGGCGTGACGAGGATGTCGATGACGCCGCCACAGGTCAGGCCTACGGCGAAGGCGTCCTCGTCGCTGTAGCCGAAGCGTTCGAGAACGGTTTCCCCGTGCTCCAGCGCCTGTCGGCACAGCTCGTACACGGCGCCCTCCACGCACCCGCCGGAAACCGAGCCGATGGCCGTGCCGTCGGCGTCCACCGCGAGGGCGGCGCCGGGCTGGCGCGGGGCGCTGCCGCCGACGGCCACCACGGTGGCGACGGCGAAGTCACGGCCCTGCTCGACCCACCGGTTCAGCTCTTCGGCGATGTCCAGCATCTGTCGGTCTCCTAACGGGTTCGCGTGGATGGGACGTTCGACCGGCTAGTGCACGCCCAGCAGGGCCCGGATCGGATGCAGGGAGAAGTAGACGAGGAAGAGCACCGTCAGCCCCCACATGAAGGGGCCGATCTCCCGCCACTTGCCCTGGGCGAGCTTGATGACGACGTAGGAGATCACACCGGCGGCGACACCGGGGGTGATCGAGTACGTGAACGGCATGATCACGACGGTCAGGAAGACCGGGATCGCGACGGAGCGGTCCCCCCAGTCGACATGACGGGCGTTCATCATCATCATCGCGCCGATGGTGACGAGGGCGGCCGAGGCCACCTCGCGCGGCACGATCGCCGTGATCGGTGTGAAGAAGAGGCAGAGGGCGAAGAACCCGCCGGTGACGACCGAGGCCAGTCCGGTACGGGCGCCCTCGCCGACGCCGGTCGCGGACTCGACGAACACGGTCTGACCGGAGCCGCCCACCGCACCGCCGATGGCGCCGCCGGCGCCGTCGATGAACAGCGCCTTGGACAGGCCCGGCATCCGCCCCTGGGAGTCGGCGAGGTTGGCCTCGGTGCCGATGCCGATGATGGTCGCCATCGCGTCGAAGAAGCCGGCGAGCACCAGCGTGAAGACGATGAAGGTGACCGTCATGTAGCCGACGTCGCCCAGGCCGCCGAAGGACACCTTGCCTATGAGCGAGAAGTCCGGCATCGACACGGCGCTGCCGTGCAGCGCGGGGCTCTCGCCGTTGGCCCAGCCCTTGTCGTCGACGAGGCCGGCCGCGTTGACGATCAGCGCGAGAACGGTGCCGGTGACGATGCCGATGAGGATGGCGCCCGGAACGTTCCGGGACTGGAGCGCGAAGATCAGCAGGAGCGTGACGGCGAAGAGCAGGACGGGCCAGCCGACGAGCTCACCCCCGTTGCCCAGCGTGACCGGGGTCGCCGTGCCGGCGTGCACGAACCCGGCCTTGACCAGGCCGATGAACGCGATGAACAGACCGATGCCCATCGTGATGCCGTGCTTGAGCGGCAACGGGATCGCGTTCATGATCATCTCGCGCAGACCCGTGACCACCAACAGCATGATCACGACGCCGTAGGCGACGCACATCGCCAGGCCCTGGGCCCAGGTCAGGTCCTTGGTGCCCATGACCAGACCGGCCAGCACACCGGAGACGGAGAGTCCGGCGGCCATGGCGAGCGGCACCTTGCCGATCCAGCCCATGAGGAGCGTGGTGAACGCCGCGCCGAGCGCGGTGGCCGTGATGAGGGCCTTCTGACTCAGGGAGTCGCCGGACTTGTCCGCGCCGCTGAGGATCACGGGGTTGAGCAGAAGGATGTACGCCATCGCCATGAAGGTGGTGACGCCACCGCGCACCTCGGTCGCGACGGTGGATCCTCTTTCGGATATGTGGAAGTACCGGTCGAGCCACGACCTGCCGGCCGGCGGACGCGAACCCGCGCCCGCGTCTTCGGCGGTGGTCGTGGGCTCCACTGACTGCTGGGTCATGGTGCCATCTCCCAAGGTTCACAGGGGCACCCGTGCTACCGCCCTGAGCGGCCACGGGATTTGGGAATGGACGACCCGGGGGACGGCCCGAGACGAACGAATTTCCTGGTACTTCAAGGACCGCGAGCGGTGCGGAACTCAAAGGGTTCCTCCGGGCGGCGCGGCGGAGTGTGTGACGTTCCCTCACGCCGCCCGGAGAGCTGGGGTGTTACGCGGTCCCCGTCAGGTGCTCGGGCCGCACCGGCGTGCGGTTGAGCTCCAGCCCGGTCGCGTTGCGGATCGCCGCGAGGACGGCCGGGGTGGACGACAGGGTCGGGGCCTCGCCGATGCCGCGCAGCCCGTACGGGGCGTGCTCGTCGGCGAGTTCGAGCACGTCGACCGGGATGGTCGGCGTGTCGAGAATCGTGGGGATCAGGTAGTCCGTGAAGGAGGGGTTCCTGACCTTCGCGGTCTTCGGGTCGACGATGATCTCCTCCATCACCGCCACGCCCAGGCCCTGGGTCGTACCGCCCTGGATCTGGCCGATGACGGAGAGCGGGTTGAGCGCCTTGCCGACGTCCTGGGCGCAGGCCAGCTCGATGACCTTGACCAGGCCGAGCTCGGTGTCGACCTCGACGACCGCGCGGTGCGCGGCGAAGGAGTACTGGACGTGGCCGTTGCCCTGGCCGGTGCGCAGGTCGAAGGGCTCGGTCGGCCGGTGCCGCCACTCCTCCTCGATCTCCACGACCTCGTCCCCCAGGACGTCGACCAGGTCGCCGAGGACCTCGCCGCTGTCGGTGACGACCTTGCCGCCCTCCAGCAGGAGTTCCGCGGTCGCCCAGGCCGGGTGGTAGGAGCCGAACTTGCGTCGGCCGATCTCCAGGACCTTCTCGCGGACCAGCTCGCAGGCGTTCTTCACGGCGCCGCCGGTGACGTACGTCTGCCGGGAGGCCGAGGTGGAGCCCGCGGAACCGACCTGGGTGTCGGCGGGGTGGATGGTCACCTGGGTGACGCCGAGCTCGGTGCGGGCGATCTGCGCGTGGACGGTGACACCGCCCTGGCCGACCTCCGCCATCGCGGTGTGCACGGTGGCGACCGGCTCGCCGCCCACGACCTCCATGCGCACCTTGGCGGTGGAGTAGTCGTCGAAGCCCTCGGAGAAGCCGACGTTCTTGATGCCCACCGCGTAACCGATGCCGCGTACGACGCCCTCGCCGTGCGTGGTGTTGGACAGACCGCCGGGCAGCTGCCGTACGTCGGCGCCCTCGCTGGACTCCCACTGGCGCTCCGGCGGCAGCGGCATCGCCTTGACGCGGCGCAGCAGTTCGGCGACCGGGGCCGGGGAGTCGACCGGCTGCCCGGTCGGCATGACGGTCCCCTGCTCCATGGCGTTCAGCTGCCGGAACTCCACCGGATCCATGCCGAGCTTCTTCGCCAGCTTGTCCATCTGCGCCTCGTAGGCGAAGCACGCCTGGACCGCGCCGAAGCCGCGCATGGCGCCGCAGGGCGGGTTGTTGGTGTAGAGGGCGATGGCCTCGATGTCGACGTCGTCCACCACGTACGGGCCGACCGACAGCGACGAGGCGTTGCCGACGACCGCCGGGGAGGCGGAGGCGTAGGCGCCGCCGTCCAGGACGATCCGGCACTTCATGTGCGTGAGCTTGCCGTCCTTGGTGGCGCCGTGCTCGTAGTACAGCTTCGCCGGGTGCCGGTGGACGTGCCCGAAGAAGGACTCGAACCGGTTGTAGACGATCTTCACCGGCTTGCCGGTGCGCAGCGCGAGCAGGCAGGCGTGGATCTGCATGGACAGGTCCTCGCGGCCGCCGAACGCGCCGCCGACGCCGGCCAGCGTCATGCGCACCTTCTCCTCGGGCAGGCCGAGGACGGGCGCGATCTGGCGCAGGTCGGAGTGGAGCCACTGGGTGGCGATGTAGAGGTGGACGCCGCCGTCCTCCTCGGGCACGGCGAGGCCGGACTCGGGGCCGAGGAAGGCCTGGTCCTGCATGCCGAAGGTGTACTCGCCCTCGACGATCACGTCGGCCCGCGCGCGGGCCTCCTCCACGTTGCCGCGGACGATCGGCTGGCGGTGCACGACGTTGGGGTGCGGGACGTGCGCGAAGTGGTGGTCGTCGCGGTTGTCGTGGACGAGGACCGCGTCCGGCGCGAGGGCCGACTTCTCGTCGGTGATGACCGGCAGTTCGCGGTACTCGACCTTGATCTTGGCGGCGGCGCGGCGGGCCGTCTCCGGGTGGTCGGCGGCGACGAGCGCGACCGGCTCGCCGTGGTGGCGTACCTTGCCGTGCGCGAGGACCGGGGTGTCCTGGATCTCCAGGCCGTAGCTCTTCACCTCGGTGGGCAGGTCGTCGTACGTCAGGACGGCGTACACGCCCGCCGTGGTCAGGGCCTCGGAGGTGTCGATCGAGACGATCTCGGCGTGGGCGACGGTGGAGCGCAGGATCTGGCCCCACAGCATGTCCTCGTGCCACATGTCGGACGAGTACGCGAACTCGCCGGTGACCTTGAGGGTGCCGTCCGGGCGGAGCGTGGACTCGCCGATGCCGCCCTTGGTCTGGGAGCCCTGCGTGATCTTCGTAGGGGCGCCGTTGGCCAGCATGTCAGACCTCCTCGGACTGGCGGGCGGCCGCCAGGCGGACCGCGTCCATGATCTTCTCGTAGCCCGTGCAGCGGCACAGGTTGCCCGACAGCGCCTCGCGGATGTCCGCGTCGGACGGGTTCGGGTTGCGCTCCAGGAGTTCGTCGGAGGCGACGAGCAGACCCGGGGTGCAGAAGCCGCACTGGACGGCGCCGGCGTCGATGAAGGCCTGCTGGATCGGGGAGAGTTCGGTGCCCTCGCCGGTCTGCGAGTCGGTGCCCTTGGCCTGCCACTGCCGAGCGTCCTGGAGGGTCGTACCGGTACCGCAGGCGCCGCTCGCGCAGCCGCCCTCGGCGCGCTGCTTGGCGTAGTCCGCGAGGCCCTCGACGGTCACCACGTCCCGGCCCTCGACCTGCCCGGCCGCGACCAGGCAGGAGCAGACGGGCACGCCGTCGAGGCGCACGGTGCAGGAGCCGCACTCGCCCTGCTCACAGGCGTTCTTCGAACCCGGCAGGCCGAGGCGCTCGCGCAGGACGTACAGCAGGGACTCGCCCTCCCAGACGTCGTCGGCCTCCTGCGGACGTCCGTTGACGGTGAAGTTGACGCGCATTACGCAGCTCCCTCTGATGCGCGGCGGGCGCCGCGGTACGACTCCCAGGTCCAGGTGAGTGTCCGGCGGGCCATCACGCCGACCGCGTGCCGGCGGTAGCTCGCGGTGCCCCGGACGTCGTCGATCGGGTTGCAGGCGGCCGAGCACAGGTCGGCGAACTGCTTGGCGACCGACGGGGTGATGATCTTTCCGTTGTCCCAGAAGCCGCCCTCCTCCAGGGCCGCGTTCAGGAACTCCTCGGCCGCCTTGGCCCGCACGGGCGTGGGCGCGGCCGAGCCGATGCCGGTCCGGACCGTACGGGTCTCGGGGTGCAGGGCGAGGCCGAAGGCGCACACGGCGATGACCATGGCGTTGCGGGTGCCGACCTTGGAGTACTGCTGCGGTCCGTCGGCCTTCTTGACGTGGACGGCGCGGATCAGCTCGTCGGGCTGGAGCGCGTTGCGCTTCACGCCCGTGTAGAACGCGTCGATCGGGATCAGCCGGGTGCCGCGGGCCGCCGACTCCACCTCGACCTCGGCGCCCGCCGCGAGCAGGGCGGGGTGGGCGTCACCGGCGGGCGAGGCCGTGCCGAGGTTGCCGCCGACGCCGCCGCGGTTGCGGATCTGCGGGGAGGCGACCGTGTGCGAGGCGAGCGCGAGGCCCGGCAGCTCGGCACGGAGATCCTGCATGATCCTGGTGTACGGGACGGAGGCGCCCAGCCGTACGCTCTCCTCGCCGACCTCCCACTCGTAGAGGTCGCCGATGCGGTTCAGGTCGAGGAGGTACTCGGGCCGGCGGTGGTCGAAGTTGATCTCGACCATCACATCGGTGCCACCCGCAATCGGCACAGCGGTGGGGTGCTCGGCCTTCGCGGCGAGCGCCTCCTCCCAGCTGGCGGGGCGAAGGAAGTCCATGACCGGCTCTCTTCTTCGTCTCGTGGGTCGTACAGATTGAGCCAATCCGTGTGCGGCGGGCGCGGCTCGTTCATGTGCTGTTAACGCGGAGTGGACTCAGTACACCGCTCCGTGCTCCGACGGGGTCAGTCACCGAAACCATGAAGGAGTTGGCTGGCCACGGCGGGCATCTTGTAGATTCGTATGAACGGAGGTCATCGGTAACCTCTCCGTTTTCCTCGAGAAACGCAGGAAACAGCCGGAGGACCGCCGAACGCGTCCCCGGGCGTCACTCTCCGGGTGGCTCCCCCGTCACCCTCCAAGATCCATCGTAGGTTTCGAGACAAAGAACGGCGGCGACGAGATGCGGCTGCGCGCACTTCTGGACACCGATGCGCTGGGCCTGCGGCTGCTCGGCGGCGAGGAGGAGCTGGACCGGTCGGTGCGCGGCGTCATGACCACGGACCTGCGCGACCCGAGCCGCTATCTCTCCGGGGGCGAGCTGGTGCTGACCGGCCTCGCCTGGCGCCGGGACGCCGCCGACTCCGAGCCGTTCGTACGCATCCTGGTGCAGGCCGGGGTGGCGGCGCTCGCCGCCGGTGAGGCGGAGCTGGGCGATGTGCCGGAGGACCTGGTCCTGGCCTGCGCCAAGCACCGGCTGCCGCTGTTCGCGGTGCACGAGTCGGTGGCCTTCGCCACGATCACCGAGCACGTCGTACGGCAAGTCTCCAGCGAGCGCGCCGGGGACCTGGCGGCCGTGGTCGACCGGCACCGGCGGATGATGACCTCCGGCCCGGCGGGCGGCGGCCCGGACGTGGTCCTCGACCTGCTCGGCACCGACCTGGACCTGCGCGCCTGGGTGCTCGCCCCGACCGGCCGGCTGATCGCCGGCTCCAAGGTGGCGGGCCCGGCGCTGCCCGCGGACCTCTGCGCCAAGCTCGCCGCCGAGCACCTGTCGGCCACCCGCACCGGCCGCCGCGGCCCGCACCGCGTCCTGCTGGCCGGCAGCACCTACTCCCTCTTCCCGATCCGCTCCTCCGGCCGTTCCCCGCAGGCCGCCCGCGATGTGCGCGAGTCGGTGCTGTCGGACTGGCTGCTGGCCGTCGAGGCGGACGCCGGCGACTGGCCCGAGGAGCGGCTGGACCTGCTGCAGGGCGTCACCCAGCTGATCGCGGTCGAGCGGGACCGCCGGGACGCGGCCCGCACGGTCCGGCGCCGGCTCGCCCAGGAGGTGCTGGAGCTGGTCCAGACGGGCGCGGCGCCGGCCGAGATCGCCGCCCGCCTGCGGGTGGCCGCCCCGGTGCTGCTGCCCGGGCTCGGCGCGGCCCCGCACTGGCAGGTCGTGGTGGCCCGCGTGGAGTGGGAGGGCGGCGAGGTCGAGGGCGGCCCGGTCGCGCAGTCGCTGCTGGAGGAAGTGCTCGTCGATCCGCAGGCGACCGGCCCCGAGCCGTCCGACCGGATCGCCGTCGCGCACACCGGCGACGAGGCGATCGCCCTGGTGCCGCTGCCCGCGGTCTCCGCCGAGCACGACGGCTCGGAGACCGGGCTGCTGGCCGACTCCCTGCTGCAGTCGGTGCGGGAGACGCTCTCGGCGGGCCTGAACGACGACGGGCGGCTCACCCTCGGCGTCAGCGCGGCCGTGCACTCCGCCGAGGGGCTGCGCGGCGCCCTAGAGGAGGCCCGGCACGCGCGCCGGGTGGCGGCCGCCCGCCCGGGCCGGGTCTGCGCGGCGGGGCACCAGGAGCTGGCGTCGCACGTCCTGCTGCTCCCCTTCGTGCCCGACGACGTCCGGCGCGCCTTCACGGCCCGCCTGCTGGACCCGCTGACGGACTACGACCGCCGCCACCGGGCCGAGCTGATCCCGACCCTGGAGGCGTTCCTGGACTGCGACGGCTCCTGGACGCGCTGCGCCACACGGCTCCACCTGCACGTCAACACGCTGCGCTACCGGGTGGGCCGGATCGAGCAGTTGACGGGACGTGACCTCTCGCGCCTGGAGGACAAGCTCGACTTCTTCCTCGCCCTGCGCATGAGCTGAGGCCCGCGGGGGCGCCCGGCGGCCAAACCCGGTCACGCCCGCACCCCACGACTTTGTGAAATCTTTCACCCACCCTCTTGGCCCGGCCCCGCGATTGGTGCTGGAATGCCGCCACCACTCAACAGCTCGATGGCGTGCTCGGGGAGGGCAACGTGGCGCATACCGCCATGTCTGGTAACGGAACGACCGCCGGTGACGATCCGCTCCAGACCGCGGTATGGCGGTTGCGTTCGCGGGCCTGCTGGGCGGACGCGGCGGCCCTGCTGCCGCCGGACACCCCCGCCACGGGTCTGCAGCGGGCCGCGCTGCTGGTCGAACGGTGTCTGTACACCGAGCGGGGCTGGGAGGACGCAGAGGACGCCCTGCGGACGGCGGAGGCGCTCGCGCACACCGACGAGGAGCGGGGGGCCGCCGCCTGCGAGCGCGGCCAACTCGCCTACACGGCGACGCTGCACGGCGTCCGGGACCGCGCGGACGAGGCCCGGGCCGCGCTGGGGCGGGCGGCGGCGCTGATCCCGCCGGGGGCGCCGGGCCGGGCCCTGCTCGACTTCCGCCGGGGCCTGATCGCGGAGAACCTGACCCGTTCCCCGCAGGCGGCGCGGGCCGCGTACCGCCGGGCCCACGCGGGAGCCACGGCGCACGCCGACCCGCTCCTGCTGTCCTTCACCTGGCGCCACCTCGCCGGACTCGCCCTACGCGACGGCGAGTTGACCGAGGCGCGCCACGGCTTCGCCGAATCGCTGCGGATCCGCGAGGAGTTGGGCTACCTGGTGGGCACGGCGCCCGCGCTGGCCTCACTGGCCGACGCGGAGACCGAGCCGGAGGCCTCGCGGCTACGGGAGGAGGCCCGGCGATTGTTCCGGCTGCTCGGGGGCGTACCAACCTGGCTGGCACGGCAGTTGACTCCACCGGCTCCGGGGGTGGCCACGGCGTAGGGACGCGGGTGCGAGCTCGTCGCCGGGCGCGCGCGGGTGGCAGCCGCGCGAACGGCCACGCCGCCGACCCGGGGGTGACCACGGCGTAGAGGCGTGGGTACGGGCTCGTCGCCGGGTGCGCGCGGGTGGCAACTGCGCGAACGGCCACGCCGCCGACTCCGGGGGTGACCACGGCGTAGAGGCGCGGGTACGGGCTCGTCGCCGGGTGCGCGCGGGTGGCAGCCGCGCGAACGGCCACGCCGCCGACTCCGAGGGGAGCCACGGCGTAGAGGCGCGGGTGCGAGCTCGTCGCCGGGTGCGCGCGGGTGGCAGCCGAGCGAACGGCCACGCCGCCGACTCCGAGGGGAGCCACGGCGTAGAGGCGCGGGTGCGAGCTCGCCGCCGGGTGCGCGCGGGTGGCAGCCGAGCGAACGGCCACGTCACCGGCTCCGAGGGTAACCACGGCATAGGGCGCGGGTGCGAGCTCGTCGCCGGGTGCGCGCGGATGGGAACCGCGCGAACGGCCACGTCACCGGCTCCGAGGGTAACCACGGCATAGGGCGCGGGTGCGAGCTCGTCGCCGGGTGCGCGCGGGTGGCAGCCGCGCGAACGGCCACGTCGGACCCGCACCCCGAAGTCGTCCCCGGACCCCGGTGGCGCCCGCCCGGCGCTCTCAGCCCCCGCCGGCGAAGTGCCCGGACACCAGGCCCCGCACCACGTCCACGTCCCCGGCGATCAACGCGTCCAGCAGCGTCATGTGCTCCGCCGCGTCCGCGACCAGGTACGCTCGGCCCCGCCGGACCGGTGACCACTGCGAGCGCCGGTGGAGATCGGAGGCGATGCGGACCAGCTGCTCGTTGCCCGCCGGGGCGAGCAGGGCGCGGTGGAAGGCGCGGTCGGACTCCGCGTACGTCGCCGGGCAGCCGGTGGCCGCCGCCCGTGCCGTCTCCTCCGCGAGCGGACGCAGTTCGGCCCACCGCTCAGCCGGCACGCTCCGGGCGAGGCGCAGCATCACCGGCAGCTCGATGAGCGCACGCACCTCCGCCAGCTCGGCCAGTTCCCGCGCCCCCCGCTCGACCACCCGGAACCCGCGGTTGGGCACGACCTCGACGGCGCCCTCCAGGGCGAGCTGCTGCATGGCCTCCCGCACAGGCGTGGCCGAGACGCCGAACCGCTCGCCGAGCACCGGCGCCGAGTAGACCTCGCCGGGCTTCAGCTCCCCGGTCACCAGCGCCGTACGCAGCGCGTCCAGGATCTGCCCGCGCACCGAGGAGCGCTGCACCGCATGCCGCGGGTCCGGAATCGGCCGCTCACTGTGCGTGTGCTCACCCCGCGCGGTGGGCACGGCGGTGTCCCGCTCGCGGAAGCCGTCGGGGCCGTCCGCCGCGCGCGGCTGCACGGGCACCCGGGCGGCACCCGGCGGCATCCCGCGCGGCGTCCCCGCACCGGCGGAGCCCTGCGTGCTCTGCTTCACGGGTCCTCCTGGCAGCTTGTCGGCACTTGGGTCATTAACGACCGGTTGTCTCCGGTCCGTCAAGCACCTTAGGCGCCCGAGGCGACAGTTCAAATTCCGAACGGGCTGAATAAGGTTTGCCTTGCCTAAGCCGTTCAGGATCCGCGCCATTCGGCCGGGCCCGGGTCCACTAAGATCATCGGAGATGGTGCCACCCGCCCGCGGACGGCCCTCGGACAGGTGATTCACAACTTCCTCACGAACCACGGGAACTTTCCGAGGAACCACCGGTACAGGTACTCTTCTTCGAACTCAACTCCCGCCCCTCAAGCGGCAGTTCGAGCAGAACGCCGCCCTGGGCATCCCCTTGCACTTCCTTGGCGGCCTCTTGCCCCGAAACCCCCTGAGGGCCGTCGGGAGTGGGCCACTATGGCGGGCGTTACGCCCTATCCCAATGCAAGGGACCCCTGATGAGACTGACCGACATATCGCTGAACTGGCTGCTTCCGGGCGCCGTACTGCTCCTGGGAATGCTGGCGGCGGTGGCGGTGCTCGCGCGCGGCAAGCGCTCCTCCGGGGAGAACGCGAGCGCGGACGACTCGTGGGAGCGCAGCGAGGAGCGCCGCAGGCGCAAGGAGGCCATCTACGGCACGGCCTCCTACGTGCTCCTGTTCTGCTGTGCGGCGGTCGCGGCCGCCCTGTCCTTCCACGGCCTCGTCGGCTTCGGCGAACAGAACCTGGGGCTGACCGACGGCTGGCAGTACCTCGTGCCGTTCGGCCTGGACGGCGCGGCGATGTTCTGCTCCGTCCTCGCGGTGCGCGAGGCCAGCCACGGTGACGCGGCCCTCGGCTCCCGGATACTCGTGTGGATGTTCGCCGCGGCGGCGGCCTGGTTCAACTGGGTGCACGCGCCCCGGGGCGCAAGCCACGCCGGCGCGCCGCAGTTCTTCTCCGGTATGTCGCTGTCGGCGGCCGTGCTGTTCGACCGTGCGCTGAAGCAGACCCGCCGGGCCGCGCTGCGCGAGCAGGGCCTGGTGCCGCGTCCGCTGCCGCAGATCCGCATCGTGCGCTGGCTGCGGGCCCCCCGCGAGACCTACCGGGCCTGGTCGCTGATGCTCCTGGAAGGCGTGCGCAGCCTGGACGAGGCGGTCGAGGAGGTCCGCGACGACAGGCGGCAGAAGGAGGAGCAGCGGCAGCGCAGGCGCGAGCAGCAGCGCATCGAGCGCGCCCAGCTGAAGGCCATCAGCCGGGGCCACCGCGGCTTCGTCAACCGGGGCGGACGGCAGGTCGAGGTGGAGGTGCAGGCGGTGGAGCGCGGGTCCGCCCAGGCGACCGCGGAGCCTGCCATATCGACCGCGGAACAGCTGCCCGTACGCGCCCGCCCCTCCCTGCAGCCGGTCCGCAGCGGGTCCGCTGAGCAGGTGGCCGTCGACCTCACCGCCGAGGACGACACCATGGCCCTGCCGCGCCTGGACTCCCTGGAGCGCAAGCTGAAGGACCTGGAGCAGCAGTTCGGCTAGGACCACCGCCGCTCATGACGGGCCGGGGGCGTGACCACACGGGTCACGCCCCCGGCCCGTTTCCCGCCCTGTCCCGTTTCGGGCGCCGGCGCCGCCACGGCGGCAGAGCCGTCGCGGAGCGTCACGCCGCCTCGGCGCCCAGTTCGAACCACACCGACTTGCCCACCCCGTGCGGCCGTACGCCCCAGGCGTCCGCCAGGGACTGCACCAGCACCATGCCCCGCCCATGGGTGTCGTCGTCCGAGTCCGGGCCAATCAGCTGCGGTCTGCGGGCCACGAAATCCCGTACCTCCACGCGCAGTCCGCCCGGCTCCACGACCGCCGTGAGGACCGCGTCGTCGTCGGTGTGGACGAGCGCGTTGGTGACCAGTTCGCTGGTGAGCAGCTCGGCGATCTCCGAACGGCCCGGTTTGCCCCAGTGCCGTAGCAGTTCGCGCAACTCCCGGCGCGCCTCGGGCACCGCCTTGAGATCGGCCCGCCCCAGCCTGCGCCGGAGCCGGTGCGCGTGTTCCGTGATGGTGCCGGCCTCTTCCCCCGTCGTCGCCGAGGAGCCCCCGACGACCGCGGGACCGCCCCCTCGTGCCTGACTCTTCATGACCCCCGCCCGCACGCCGCTGGACCCTGCCCCTCCTGGTCGAACACGTTCACGGAGGATGCTTGCCCAGCACGCACACAGGCAGTCATCACACATGCCCGATGACCGGCGGTTCGGCCACGGCCTTACGGCGTACGGGCCGGCCACCGGTCCCCGTCGGACCCGGGTGGCCGGCTCCTCTCAGGGCCCTGGGCGCCACGGACGCCCCGGGACGGCAAGGCAGATGCGCCCGGCACCGGCCGTCGGCACACCGTCACACGCCGTGAAAGTGGCCGAAACCCGCCCCTTCGCCTCCGGGTTCAGGGGCGCGGCACGTTGCGCAGGTTGGAGCGGGCCATCTGGACCATACGGCCGACGCCGCCGTCCAGCACCATCTTGGAGGCGGACAGGGCGAATCCGGTGACCATCTCCGCGCTGATCTTCGGCGGGATGGACAGGGCGTTGGGGTCGGTGACGATGTCCACCAGGGCCGGTCCCTTGTGCTTGAGGGCGTCCTTGAGCGCGCCGGCCAGCTGTTTGGGCTTCTCCACCCGGATGCCGTAGACACCGCAGGCGCGGGCGACGGCGGCGAAGTCGGGGTTGGTGTTGGCGGTGCCGTAGGAGGGCAGCCCGGAGACCAGCATCTCCAGCTCGACCATGCCGAGGGAGGAGTTGTCGAACAGCACGACCTTGACCGGCAGGTCGTACTGCACGAGCGTCAGGAAGTCGCCCATCAGCATGGAGAACCCGCCGTCGCCGGACATGGAGACCACCTGCCGGCGCCGGTCGGTGAACTGGGCGCCGATCGCCATGGGCAGCGCGTTCGCCATCGAGCCGTGCGAGAAGGAACCGATGATCCTGCGGCGCCCGTTCGGCGAGATGTACCGCGCAGCCCACACGTTGCACATCCCGGTGTCGACCGTGAACACGGCGTCGTCGTCGGCGACTTCGTCCAGGACGGCGGCCACGTACTCGGGGTGGATCGGGACGTGCCTGTCGACCTTGCGGGTGTACGCCTTGACCACGCCCTCCAGCGCGTCGGCGTGCTTCTTCAGCATCCGGTCGAGGAAGCGCCGGCTGGTCTTCTCCTTCACCCTCGGGGTGAGACAGCGCAGGGTCTCGCGCACGTCGCCCCACACGGCGAGGTCCAGGCGGGAGCGGCGGCCGAGCACCTCGGGCCGTACGTCGATCTGGGCGATCCGCACGTCGTCGGGCAGGAAGGCGTTGTACGGGAAATCGGTGCCGAGCAGGATCAGCAGGTCGCACTCGTGGGTGGCCTCGTAGGCGGCGCCGTAGCCGAGCAGTCCGCTCATGCCGACGTCGTACGGGTTGTCGTACTGGATGAACTCCTTGCCCCGCAGCGCATGCCCCACCGGAGACTTGATCTTCCCGGCGAACTCCATGACCTCCGCGTGCGCGCCCGCCGTGCCGCTGCCGCAGAAAAGGGTCACCCGGTCCGCCGCGTCGATCATGTCCACGAGCGCGTCGATCTCGGCGTCGCCGGGCCGGACGGTCGGCCGGGAGGTGACGAGGGCGCTCTGCGCGGCCTTCTCCGGGGCCGGTTCGGCGGCGATGTCACCGGGCAGCGCGACCACGCTGACACCGCTCTGCCCGACCGCGTGCTGGATGGCGCTCTGCAGCAGCCGGGGCATCTGCTTCGGGCTGGAGATCAGCTCGCTGTAGTGGCTGCACTCCTGGAAGAGCCGGTCGGGGTGGGTCTCCTGGAAGTAGCCGAGGCCGATCTCGCTCGACGGGATGTGGGAGGCGAGCGCGAGCACCGGGGCCATGGACCGGTGCGCGTCGTACAGGCCGTTGATCAGGTGCAGGTTGCCCGGGCCGCAGGAGCCGGCGCAGGCCGCCAGCTTCCCGGTGATCTGCGCCTCGGCGCCGGCCGCGAAGGCGGCGGTCTCCTCGTGGCGTACGTGGATCCAGTCGATGGCTGCGTTGCGGCGGACGGCGTCCACCACCGGGTTGAGGCTGTCCCCGACCACGCCGTAGAGGCGGCGCACACCGGCGCGGACGAGGATGTCGACGAACTGCTCCGCTACGTTCTGTTTGGCCATGCACCCATGGATGCACAGGGGAAACGGTTACGCCTCCCACACGGCCGCCGCCGTACGGTCGTCGGCGTAGCCCTTCACCCGCACCTGGGCGTCGGCGAGGAACGCGGCGAGCCCCGGCGGGGTGCGGCCGGACCAGCGGCGGGCCAGGTAGGCGCAGAGAGCGGCCTCGCCGCGCAGCGGATCGGCCAGGCCCGCGGTGCACATCACCAGGGCATCACCCGGGCGGGCTACCGAGGCACGGAACCGGAACGGCTCGCGGGGCGGCTCGGGCGCCGGCTCGTACGGGCTCGGCGGGGTGGGGATGCCGAAGTCCATGGTGAGCCGGTCGCCCTCGGGGGTCTCGGCAAACGTTTTCGCCGGCGCGGAGCCGAAGCCGACAACGGAGCCGCCGGTGGTGTCGGCGGGTGACACCTTCGGCTCGATGTCCTGCCACGCGCCGTCCCGCAGCCGGAACAGGCCGCCGTCGCCCACGCCGAAGAACACGCGCGTACGGCAGTCGGGGTCGGCGGGCACCAGCAGACAGCGCAGGCTCGCCGCGTACTCCTCCGGGTCGAGGCCCTGTTCGGCGGCGCTCGCGCGGAGCCTGCCGAGGCTGCGGTCGGTCAGCCGGTGCAGACCCGACTTCAGGTCGCCGCGCCGGGATGCCCGGATGTCCTCCACGAGCCGGTGCCGACTGCGCCCCACGGCCTGCCCGATCCACCGGCACGCCTCGGCCGCCGCCAGATGCGCGCCCGGGGTGCCCCGCACGCCGGTCGCCATCGCGACCAGCACCAGCGCCTGCTCGCCCGTGCCGAACCGCGCGATGAGCAGCGAGTCCCGGCGCGGCTCACCCCGGTACCGCGCCGAGTCCCCGCGCAACGACACGGCCCGCAGCGTGCAGGCCCCGTACCGGGCACCGTCCAGCACGGTGTCCGCGACCAACTCCTCCAGCCCGTCCGGATCGGCGACCGGCAGCGCGGTGGGCTCGGGGTCGTAGGTGGGCGGGCCGGAGCCGACGTAGTCGACGGCGGAAGGGGGTGCAGGGGCGGGGGAGGCCGAGGCGGGCTCGGGGTCGTGGGCGGCGGCGCCTGCCGTGGGCGTCGGCGCGGCGTGCGCGTCCGGGAGCCGTGGCGGCTCGGGGAGCGAGGCGGGTGCCGACGGGGACGGTTCAGGGCGGTCGGACGCCGGTGCCGCCGACGCGGAGGGGGCGGGGGGTGGCTGCCGGTCGGACGGTGCCGACGGTGCCGGGGCCGGTTCCGGGGGCCTGGTGGCCGGCGGGAACGTCGACCGGGTCGGGGGTGCGGCCGGCGGAGGCTCCCAGGCCGCGCGTTGCGTCGGCACCGCGGGCTCCCGGGACTCCGTTCCCATCGGCCCTCCGGCACCTCGGTCCGCGCCCCCGACACCCAGGTCCGCGTCCCCAGCACCCTGGCCCGAGCCGTCGTCGTCGCTCCACCTGGCCGGCCGGTCCGTCACCGTGTGTTTCGCGGAGGCGAAGCGGTCGTCCAGGGAATCGGGCACGGTCGTGGGTCCCGTGTCCTCGGTGGAGTCGTCGTACAGCTGTCCCCACCAGTCGTCCTCAGGACGGGCGGGCCTTCCCCCCTGCTGGCTCATGCCCCTAATTGTCCACCGCACGGGCTGTATGAAAACGGGGCATCAGGAAAATCCGGCGCACCCGGCCGCGTCGAACGGCGTGTCGGATGAGGGGGCGAACAGCCGTACGAGAGGCGGCAGATGGCCGCCGGGCGGCCCCACCCCCCACGGGAGGACCGCCCGGCGGCGTCCGGATGCCCCGGCCCCGGACCCCCGGGACACCGGTCGGATGGCCGGATTGTGGCTTGGTTTCCTGGGACGCGGCTGTGAATACAGAGCACGGCCCGCGTCCCGCGATGCCGCCACCTTGGCAGGCCCACCTCCACTGCGGCGATGATGTTCCGCGGCGGGTTTGCGCCGTGGCCGGTTCCCGCCAGGCCGGGCCCGTCGTGGTGGCTTGTTGGTGGTGGGTGCCGGGGCCTGGACTCCAGGCCGGTTCCAGGGGAGGGACGTGGGCCGATGCTGGCGGCGATAGGGCTGGACGACACGCACGAGGCGGCGTACCGGGCGCTGTGTCCGTGGGCGCGGCCGACGTGACCGATCTGGCGCGGCGCCTGACGCTGTCCGAGCCGGACGCCGAGCGGGCGCTGCGCCGGCTGGAGCGGCACGGGCTCGCCGCCCAGTCCCCGGCCCGGCCGGGCCGCTGGGTGGCGGCCCCGCCCGGGGTGGCGCTGGGCGCGCTGCTCACCCAGCAGCGGCACGAGCTGGAGAAGGCGGAACTGGCGGCGGCGCTGCTCGCGGAGGAGTACCGGGCGGCGGCGGCCGAGCCCGCGGTGCACGACCTGGTGGAGGTGGTCACCGGTGCCTCGGCGGTGGCCCAGCGCTTTCTGCAGCTGCAGCTGGGGGCGGCGGCGGAGGTGTGCGCCCTGGTGACCGGCAATCCGGTGGTCGTGTCCGGCGTGGAGAACGAGGCGGAGGCGCAGGCGGACGGGCGCGGGGTGCGCTACCGGGTGGTGGTGGAGCGCGCGGTGCTGGAGCCGCCGCACGGGCTGACCGAGCTGACGGCGGCGCTCGGCCGGGACGAGCAGGTGCGGGCGGTGGACCGGGTGCCGACGAAGCTGGTGATCACCGACCGTGCGCTCGCGATGGTGCCGCTGACCTCGCGCACGGCGGAGCCGGCCGCGCTGGTGGTGCACGCCAGCGGGCTGCTGGAGCTGCTGGCCGGGCTGTTCGAGTCGGTGTGGCGGGAGGCGCTGCCGCTGCGGCTGGGGGCGTCGGGGGTGGTCGCGGAGCAGCCGGACGGCCCCGACGCCACCGATCTGGAGGTGCTGTCGTTGCTGCTGGCCGGGCTGACCGACGCGAGCGTGGCCAAGCAGCTCGACCTGGGCCTGCGGACCGTGCAGCGCCGGGTGCGGCGGCTGATGGAGCTGGCCGGGGTGACGACCCGGCTGCAGCTGGGCTGGCACGCGTACGAGCGGGGCTGGGTCACGCGCTCGTAGGCTCCCGGCGGGCCCGGCACCCGTCTGCCGCCGCCCGCCTTCTGCCGTCGCCCGCCTTCTCCTGCACTCTGGGCAGATGGGAGTGTGGGAACTCCTGCTGGTCGGTGTGGTCGTCGCGCTCGGCCTGTGCGGAGTGCTGGTGCCCGGGGTGCCGGGGTCGTGGCTGGTGTGGGCCGCGGTGCTGTGGTGGGCGCTGACGGAGCCCCGGCCATTGACCTGGGCCGTCCTGATGGGGGCCGGCGCGGTGCTGCTGCTGTCGCTGGCGGCCCGCACGGCGCTGCCCCCGCGCCGGGTGCGCCAGAGCGGCGCCACACCGCGGATGGGGGTGTACGCGGGCGCCGGGGCGTTCCTCGGTTTCGTCCTGCTGCCCGTGCTGGGCGCGCTGCCGGGCTTTGTGGCCGGCATCTACCTGCACGAGCGGCTGCGCCTGGGCGGGCACGGCGAGGCGATGGCCGCCGTCCGTACGACGATGCGCTCGGGCGGCTCCAGCGTGCTGACGGAACTGTTCGCCTGCCTGCTGATCGCGGGGGCGTGGCTGGGTGCGGTGCTGGGGGGGCTGAGCGGTCACCGGGGAGCGGTCACGAGGGGGGATCCGGCGAGAGCCCGCCGCACCGTCCCGGCCACCACGGTCATGCCGGCGTCGTTGAAGTGCAGGTGGTCGCCGGGGTCGTAGACGGGAAGGAGGCGGGTCGGGTCGGCCGGGTCGCGCAGGGCGGCGTCGGCGTCGGCGACCGCGTCGAAGGCGCCGCCGGTGCGGATGAAGGCGTTCACCCGCTGCCGTACCGCCTCGCGGGCGCGCATGTAGGCGGAGAAGCCCCGGTACGGGGTGAGGGTGACGCCGACGACCCGGAGCCCCCGGGCGTGGGCGCGGGCGACGAGCGCGCGGTAGGCGTCGGCGTAGGCCGTGACGTCGTCGGCCGTCGGTGTGCCCTTGATGTCGTTGATGCCCTCCAGGACGACCAGGACCCGTGCCCCGGCCCGGTCCAGGGCGTCGGCGTCCAGGCGGGCGAGGGCGCGCGGTCCGGTGCCGTCGCGCAGCAGACGGTTTCCGGAGATTCCGGCGTTGAGGACGCCGAGCCGGTCCGCGCGGACCTGGGCGGCGAGCCGGTCCGGCCAGCGGTGGTTGGCGTCGGGGGTGGACCCGTTTCCGTCGGTGAGGGAGTCGCCGAACGCGACGATGCAGCCCGACGCGGCGCCCCGTACGTCGACGCCGGTGACGTAGTACCAGCTGCTGACGGTTCTGGTGTAGGCGGCGCCGCCTAGGTCGGCGGCCCGGCCCGCGCCGTCCCGGGCGACGTAGCTGGTCTGCAGGGCGGTCTGGTGGTAGGTGGCGGGTCCGCTGTCGTCGGGGGTGTACACGGTCACGAGGAGGTCGGCCGCGGCCGGGACGGACAGCGGCACGGGGTCGGTGACCGTGTCCTGGCCGGGCGGGACGGTGACCGTCGGGGCGCCGTGGAAGGTGGCGGTGCGCAGGGTGCCGGGCACCGCGCCCGGGCCGGCCCCGCGGCGCAGCGCGACGGTGACCGCGCCGAGCCGCAGGGGCGCGGTGCCGAAACGGTTGCCCAGCCGGATGCGCACGGCCGTGCCGCCGACGCTGAGGTGGACGACGTTGCGGATCGCGGCGCCGGGCAGTGCGGGAGCGGTTCCCGACGGCGCGGTCTCCCAGCTGCCCGTCCAGGACGGCCGCGCCGGCTCCGCCACGGCCGACGCGGCCGTGCCCGGCACCATCGCCAGCAGCAGCACCGCGAGGATCCGTCCGGCCCCGGCCATCTCCGCACCCGCCCTTCCCCGTTGCCCGTCGGAGCAGACCGTGCCACAGCGCCGGGCCCCACCACCGCACCCGAGACAGCGGTCCACCCGCTCGGCGCAACGGGGCGCGGGACGGCGGCGGACGACGGGCGTTCGACCCAGGGACCTAGGACGCGGAGCCGATGTGCGGGGCGGCCCGGCGTGCTTGGCTGGCGTCATGACCGAATTCAGCGAGGCGGAGCGCGCGTATCTGGCGTCGCAGCGGCTCGGCCGCATGGCCACCGTCGACCCGCACGGCCAGCCGCAGGCGAACCCCGTGGGCTACTTCGTGCAGGACGACGGCACGGTCCTGGTCGGCGGCTTCGCGATGGGGACGACGAAGAAGTGGCGCAATCTCCAGCGGAACCCGAAGGTCGCCCTGGTCGTGGACGACATCGTGAGCGTACGGCCCTGGCGGGTGCGCGGCGTCGACATCCGTGGCGAGGCCGAACTCCTCGTGGGCCCACACGACTTGGGCCCGCACTTCAGCGAGGAGGTGATCCGCATCCGTCCCCGGAGGGTGCACAGCTGGGGCCTGGAGCAGGAGCCGGGGACCGGCGAGAAACCTGACCGGTGAGCGCGCCCTCCAGGGTCAGCAGCCACACCTTCCGTTCGACTCCGCCCGCGTACCCGGTCATCGATCCGTCGGCGCCGATGACCCGGTGACAAGGGCGCACGATCAGCAGGGGGTTGGCGCCGATCGCGCCGCCGACGGCGCGAACCGCCGCGCGGGAGGCGCCGATCCGCGCGGCGATCTCCCCGTAGGTGACGGTGGCGCCGTACGGCACCGCGTCCAGCGCGGCCCACACCCGCTGCCGGAACTCGGTGCCCTGCGGGCTCAACGCCAGCTGGAAATCCTTGAGTTCACCGGCGAAGTAGGCGGCGAGCTGGTCCGCGGCGGCCCGGAACGGCCCGGCATCGCGGCGCCAGCCGTCCTGCACGGCCTGCCCGCCCTTCTGCCCGGGCACGGACAGCGAGGTGAGCGCCCCGTCCGCGTCGGCGGTGAGCAGCAACCGGCCCACGGGAGCGTCCAGTCGAGTCCAGTAAACGGTTGTCATCGGTCGTTCCACTCCCCTGCCGCACACAGATGCCGGACGGCGTACGAGCGCCAGGGCCGCCAGCCGTCCGGGACCTCCGCCCCCGGCGGGGCGACGTCCGGATCGCCGAGGGCGCGGACGCGTACGGCGGCGACGGTGGCCGGGTCCATCCCGGGCAGGGCGAGCAGGGCCTCCTGCGCGTTGTCGCGGTCGGCGCCCGGGTCCAGCCGTACGGTGCCGTCGGCGAGGGCTGCGGCCAGCGCGCCCAGCGGCCCGTCCGGCTCGGCCTCGGCGAGGACGGCCGGCTCGGGGAAGAGATGGGTGAGGCTGCCGCAGGGCGCGTCGAGCACCTTGCCGTACCGCAGCACCAGCTCCCGAGCGCCTTCCTTCCCGACCAGGGCGCGGACGGCGGCCTCCGGCGGGTCCACGGCACCGGGCGAGCGCAGCCCGGGCCGCGCGGCGACCAGCGGGCCGAGCCGGGGGTCGGCGCCGAGCCGTTCGTCGACGGCGTACGGGTCGGCGTCGAGGTCGAACAGGCGGCGCAGCCGCTGCACGGCGGTGGTGAGGTCCCGGGGGTCGGTGAGGTGCAGCCGGGCGTCGAGCCAGCCGCCCGGATGGGTGCCGGTGCCGGTGCTCGGCGCTCCGGTGCGCTCCTCGACGGCGACGATCCCGGTGCCGTACGGCAGCCGGAGGGTGCGCCGGTAGGTACGGCCGCCCGGCGCGCCGGAAATCTCCTCGACACCGGTTACCGCCTCCGCCGCGAGCTGGTCGAAGACGGCGATGGCCTGGTAGGGGCCGCGGTAGGCGAGCCGCAGCGGTATCCCGGCGCCCGGAGCGGCCCGGCCCCGGGACGCGCCCCGGCCCCGAAGGGCGGCGGCCCGCAGCTCGGTCGGTGTCGAGGCGTACACCTCCCGGACGGTGTCGTTGAACTGCCGCACGCTGGCGAACCCGGACGCGAACGCGATCTCGGTGACCGGCAGCTCGGTGGTCTGCAGCAGCACCCGCGCGGTGTGCGCCCGCTGGGCCCGGGCGAGCGCCACCGGCCCGGCGCCGAGCTCCGCGGTGAGCTGCCGCTGGACCTGCCGCGCGCTGTAACCGAGCCGCGCGGCGAGCCCGGCGACGCCCTCGCGGTCCACGACGCCGTCGGCGATCAGCCGCATGGCCCGCCCGACGGCGTCCGCCCGCACGTTCCACTCCGCCGACCCCGGCACGGCGTCCGGCCGGCACCGCCGGCAGGCCCGGAACCCGGAGCCCTGCGCGGCGGCGGCCGTCGGGAAGAACCGCACGTTGTGCCGCTTCGGCGTCACCGCCGGGCAGCTGGGCCGACAGTAGATCCCGGTGGTCTCGACGGCGAAGAAGAACACTCCGTCGAACCGCCCGTCCCGGCTCCGCACCGCCTCGTACCTGGTGTCCTCGTCCATCACGTGGTCCAGTGTGGACCGGGGGCGAAGGATGGGGCTAGCGGGAATCGGACATGGCGATGGCGGGCCGTGCGGTCCAGCCGGGGGCGCTGATCGTTGCCGGGCGCGGGTACGACGTGGCTGGTCGCGCCGTTCCCCGCGCCCCTTCGAGGCAGCGCTGGCCCAGGGCGCCCTACATCCGACGCCCCCGCTTGATCTCCATCGCCGCCCTCCCCTCGGCGCCCTTCCTCCTCCAGTCCCGGCGGAGCTCCGCGCGGACCCGCGCATCGGTCTTGGCCACGATCCACTGGTTCTCGCGCACCAGCTTCCGGTAACTCTCCAGCCGGCGATGCGGGAGTTCCCCGCTTTCCACGGCGGAGCGCACCGCGCAGTCCGGCTCGGTCTCGTGGGCGCAGTCGTGGAAACGGCACCGCTCGGCCAGTTCCTCGATCTCGGAGAACACCTGGCCGACCCCGCCCTCGGCGTCGTACAGGCCCACACCCCGCAGCCCGGGGGTGTCGATCAGCACCCCGCCCGACGGCAGGGCGAGCAGGTTGCGGGTGGTCGTGGTGTGCCGGCCCTTGCCGTCGACGTCCCGCGCCGCCCGTACGTCCATGACGTCCGCGCCGACGAGGGCGTTGGCCAGCGTGGACTTGCCCGCGCCGGACTGGCCGAGCAGCACGGACGTGCCGGAGCCGACGAGCGCGACGAGGACGTCGAGCCCCTCGCCGTGCAGGGCGCTGACGGTGAGCACCGGCACACCGGGCGCGCTCGTCTCCACGTCCTGCACGAGGTGGGCGAGGGTGACCGGGTCCGGCACCAGGTCGGCTTTGGTGAGGACGACGACGGGCTGGGCGCCGGACTCCCAGGCCAGGGCGAGGAAACGTTCGATCCGGCCGAGGTCGAGGTCGACCGCGAGGGACACGGCGACCACGGCGTGGTCGACGTTGGCGGCGAGGATCTGCCCGTCGGACCGCTTGGAGGAGGTGGAGCGCACGAAGGCGGTGCGGCGCGGCAGATACGCGCGGACGTACCGCGGATCACCGCCGGGGTCGACGGCGACCCAGTCCCCCGTGCACACGACCTTCATCGGGTCACGGGGCACGACGAACTCGGTGTCGGCGCGGACGATCCCGTCGGCGGTGACGACGTCGCACTGGCCGCGGTCGACCCGGACGACGCGGCCGGGCAGCAGTCCGCCGGCGGCGTGCGGCGCGAACGCGTCGGCCCAGGCCTCGTCCCAGCCGTAGGGAGCCAGCGCGGTGGATACAGCAGAGGTGGAAGTCAAGGGAGACCCTTCACAAGGGTGGCCCCGGGCGGGCGCGTTCGGCGCGCGGTGGGTTCAGCCGGTGGCCACGGAGGTGGACTTGACGGATTCCTGGATGCGGGCAGCGCCCATCGCAATGACAGCCATCGGTCGACACCTCCACGTCTCACTCGCGCATGCGCACACCACCTCGGCGTGCAAGGAAACCGTAGCCCGCCGCAGGTGCGCGGCGTCAAACCATTTTCCGCGTGGCGCGTTTTCCGCGCGGCGCGTTTTCCGTACGGCGTCCTCAGCCGGCCGTGCAGGGCGCCCCGTTGAGCGTGAAACCGTACGGCGCCCGGTTTCTGCCCTGCCAGGTGCCGATGAACCCCACGGACAGCGTGCCGTGCGCGGCGACGGTCTTGTTGTAGTCGGCGGCGGTGGCGGTGACCCGGGCGCCGCTCTGGTGGACGGTGGCGTCCCACATCTGGCCGACCTGCTGGCCGTCACGGAAGGACCAGGCCAGAGTCCAGCCGTCGAGGGGCCGGTCCGTGGTGACGGTGACGGAGGCCTGGAAGCCGTCGGGCCACTGGTCGACGAGGTCGTAGGCGACCCGGCAGCCGGCCGCAGGGGCGCTGGAGCGGCCGGGACCGGCGCTGGGGCCGGGGTGGTGCGCGGCCGAGGAGGTGCTGCCCTGGGGTTCGGGGTCGGGCTGCCTGCGGCCGGAACCGGCCGTGGTCGGCGTCGCGGAGGGGGTGGCGGCGGGCGCCGTCGGCGAGGCGGGCCGGGTGCTGGTGCTGGTGCTGGTCCGGGAGACGCTGGGGTCGGCGGCGACCGGCTGCCCGTCGTCCCGGGCGGCGGCGCCGTCGTCGCCGGAACCGCCGAACGGCATCATCGACACGCCGAGCGCCAGGGCCGAGAGCAGCAGCACGGCGGCGGCGAGCAGGCCGCCGCGCAGGGCGCGGCTGCGGCCGGTGTCCTCCTCCGGGTCGCCGGCGGCGGGGTCGGCGCCGCCGGGGCGGCCCGCGCCGAGGCGGACCTCGGCGGCGCGGCGGCGGCGCTCCAGGTAGGCGAGGCCGCCCCAGCCGATGACCCCGCCGGCCAGCGCGGCGGGCAGCCCGCCGCCGTGCAGACGCAGACAGGCGGCGGCCTCGGCGCAGCGCACGCAGGTCGCGAGGTGCCGGGAGAGGTCGTCGGGGGTCTCGGCGGCCGGGGAGCGGGTGACCGCGTCCAGCAGGCGGGCGTAGGAGCGGCACCGCGCGTCCATCGGGGTGTCGAGATGGGCGCGGTGGCAGCGGTCACGGAACAGGGTGCGGACCTGGTCGAGCTCGTCGGCGACGGTGGCCGGGTCCAGGCCGAGCCGGCGGGCGACGGTGGGCAGGGGCAGCGCCTCCACCTCGGCCAGCCACAGCAGCGAGGCGTCGGCCTCCTGCATGTCCCGGAGGCCGCGCAGCGCGACCGGGCGCTCCAGCGGCGGGCCCGAACAGCGAGCGGCGCTCGGGGAGTTGAGCCACAGCCGGAGGTCGGGGTCGAGCTTGTGACCCTGCCCGCCGGTCTCCCAGGCGGCCGCGGTGTCGCGTACGGCGGTGAGCAGCGCCGGGATCGTGGGCAGCCGGGCGGTGCGGCGGCCCGCGCCGCGCACATGCGTGCTGGTGGCGGCGCGGACCTCGCGCATGCCGAACGTGAACGCCTCGGTGGCCAGTTGATGGGCCGTCAGGGAGCCGGAGGTGCACAGGTCCGCGTAACTGAGCACCGCGTCCCAGCCCTCCGAGAACAGCGCGGACTCGGTGGCGTCCTTGGGGGTCGGCAGGTCGGGCATGGAACTCCTGCATCCACGAGCGAGGGCAACTCACCAGAGACAGACGGGAGTTGCTGGGAACCTCGCGGCAGGGCACAGAGCCTTTCACGTCCTCGACACAACTGACAAGCGGCCTGTTCAGATCCGGTCACCGTCGGTGGCGGGGCGGATGCGTGGCGCCGCGAGCCCACAACTCCCGCCTTCAGTACGGACGCGGGCGCCGTTGCGCTCACCGTCCCGCCGGATCGGTGCGCGCGATCACACCTGGGCCGGCGCCTCCTCGTTGTCCACCGCCGACTCGTCCGCGGGCAGGCTGTCCATGAAGGAGCTGACGGAGAAGACCGCGCGGCCGGGTCCGGGCGGGCCGTAACCGGGCGGGGAGGACAGCCCGAAGTCCTCCATCGTCTGGCGATAGGCCTGGAGCAGCCGGATGTGGTACTCCAGCGGCGCGCCTTGCGGGTTGGCCTTGCCGAGCGGGGTGGTGGGCTCCGGGCACCAGGTGGTGAAGCGGGGCGTGATGCCGTGCGACATGAAGAAGCGCAGCCCCTCGGTGGTCGACGCGATCGCCTCGTCCACCGTCGTGAACCCGAACGGCTCGGCCATCTCCACGCCCGCCACGAAGTTGGGGATCACGTTGCGCGCGCCGAAGACCTCGGCGGAGTCCAGGATGCGCCGGTGCCACTCGTCGCGGCCGACGTAGCGCTCCTTGCCGGGGCAGTACAGCTCGAACAGTCGGCGGTCCCACACCTCGAAGTTGGGGTGGTAGATCTGCACGCCGTAGTCCTTGAACCGCTGCACGTCCGCCTTGGGCAGCGCCTGGGCGACGACCTTGCCGATCCAGCGGCCTGGGAAGCGCTCCTCGATGGCCTTGGCGTAGTGGCCGTAGAAGTCGGCCTCGTCACGGCCGGCAACCGTTTTCGTAATGGCGCCGCCGGTCAGGGTGTAGGCGGTGGAGGCCTTCTGGGTGTCGTACCGGTCGATGATCTCCAGGGCCTCCAGCACCTCCTCGACGTCCTTCACGCCGGTGTAGGGCCGCCCGGCCGCCTTGTGCTGGCGCCAGTTGTGGTTGATGTCGCAGTACTGGCACTCCTCCTTGGCGCCGAAGTACTGGCAGACCCGGAAAACGGTGAGATAGATCAGGTAACCCCACTGGATGGTCGGGGCCACCTCCATCACGGACTTCCCGTTGGAGAGGGTGTGCCGGTAGTACTCCGGCATCGGCGGCACGCCGACGTCGGCGATCCGCTTGCCGTCGAGGTAGAGCCCGAGCAGTCCCTCGTCGTCGGCGGCCACCCGGTACGGCGAGGCCGGGTTCACCCGTACGGAGACGACCGTGCGCCGCAGGTCGTACGGCCCGCCGGTGAGGATGATCTCCTCTGGCGGGCGCCGCAGCGCCGCCTCACCGAGCTCGGGCAGGGTGCCGTGGTCGAAGGAGAAGATGAAGTACGACTTCGGTTTGACCTCGCCGCTCTCGTTGTCGCTGAGGGCGGACGGGTCGAAGGCGACGCCGCCGCGGAGCAGGTCCTCCTTGAAGACGGCTTCCCGTGGCACGTGCGGGAACCGCTCCATCAGATCCTCGACCAGCGCGGTACGACTGCCCATCCGTCTGTCTCCTCCCGGTTCAGGCGTACGTCTCACACCGTATGCCCCCGCCTGCGGCTCAGCCGTGCCGGGTCCCCGCACGGCGCGCGATGTGGTCGGGTACGGGGGTCCCGGCCGGCAGCGCCGGGTCGGGCTCCGGGGTGCCCCAGGCCGTGGTCAGCGGCAGGACCCCGGCCCACAGGCCGAGGGCGGCGTCGGGTCCGTCGCCGTCGTCCGGGGCGCCGGTGCGGATCTTGACGGAGGCCTCCTCCAGGGAGAGGGCGAGGAGGGTGGTGGCGGCCAGTTCCTTGCGGCTGGGACGGCGGGTGTAGGACCACTGGCCGGGCGCGGAGTGCTCGGTGAGCCGGCGCAGCCCCTCCAGCTTCTCCTCGGGGTCGGTGACCTTGCGGGCCGTGCCGTGGATCATGGCGCTGCGGTAGTTGACGCCGTGCTCGAAGACGGACCGCGCGAGCACGAGCCCCTCCACGTGGGTGACGGTCACGCACACCGGCGTGTCCCCGGCGAGGCTGCGGGCGGCCACGGACCCGTGCAGATACAGCCACCGCTCGTCCCGCCCGTACACCGTGGGCACGACGACCGGCCGCCCCTCGACCAGCACCCCGAGATGACAGACGAAGGCGGCGTCGAGGATCGCCTCCAGCTCCGCCCGCTCCAGGCTGCCCTGCTCGCGCAGCCGGCGATGACGGGTGCGGTCGGTGACGGGCAGGCGGGCGGGCAGCGGTTCCTGAGTCATGGATCGAGAAGCTACCGATATCGCATTCAGTAGGCCAGTCATATTCTGGATACGTTGATGAATGCGGTTTCTGCAACGAAATCCGCAGAAGGACTCTCCTCTGGGTCGCGGCGGATGAGAGGGTCGAGGCAGAGGCACTCTCCGGGAGGGACGCAACTGTGGCAGGGACGGCCGAGACCGCCGGGACGGTCACCAACTGGGCGCGCACCATCACCTACACCGCGCGCGAGTTCCACCGTCCGCGCACGCTCGACGCGCTCGCGGCGCTGGTGGCGGACAGTGCGCGGGTGCGGGTGCTGGGCAGCGGGCACTCCTTCAACCGGATCGCCGACCCGGGTCCGGACGGCGTACTGCTGTCCACCGCCGGGCTGCCGCGGACGATCGACGTCGACACGGCGGCGCGCACGGTCCGGGTGTCGGGCGGGGTCCGCTACGCGGAACTGGCCCGCACGGTCCACGCCCACGGTCTCGCCCTGCCCAACATGGCGTCCCTGCCGCACATCTCGGTGGCCGGTTCGGTGGCGACGGGCACGCACGGCTCGGGCGTGGGCAACGGCCCGCTGGCGTCGGCGGTCCGGGAGGTGGAGATGGTCCTCGCGGACGGCAGCACCGGGACGATGGGCCGAGACGACCAGCGGTTCGACGGTGTCGTGACCTCCCTCGGCGCACTCGGCGTCGTCACCGCGCTCACGCTCGACCTGGAGCCGGCGTACGAGGTGGAGCAGCGGGTCTACACCGAACTCCCACTGGAGAAACTGGACTTCGATGCCGTGGCGGCTGCGGGGTACAGCGTGAGCCTGTTCACGGACTGGCGGAAGCCGGGCTTTCGGCAGGTGTGGGTCAAGCGGCGCACGGACCGGCCGGCGGTGGACTTCCCGTGGGCCGCGCCCGCGGCCAGCCCCCTGCACCCGGTGCCGGGCATGCCCGCGCGGAACTGCACCGAGCAGCTGGGCGTGCCCGGCCCGTGGCACGAGCGGTTGCCGCACTTCCGGGCGGAGTTCACGCCGAGCAGCGGGGAGGAGATCCAGTCGGAGTACCTGCTGCCGCGGTCGGCGGCCCTCGACGCGCTGTACGCGATCGACGGCGTCCGGGAGACGGTCGCCGGGGTGCTGCAGACCTGCGAGGTGCGCACGGTCGCCGCCGACACGCAGTGGCTGAGCCCGGCGCACGGACGTGATTCCGTCGCGCTGCACTTCACCTGGGTGCGGGACGAGACGGCGGTGCTGCCGGTGGTGCGCCGGCTGGAGGAGGTGCTGGACGCGTTCGACCCGCGCCCGCACTGGGGGAAGGTCTTCGAGGTCCCCTCGGCCGTACTGCGCGGGCGGTACGCACGGTTCGCCGACTTCCGCGGCCTGGTCCGCGACCTGGACCCTTCCGGCACGTTCGCCAACGACTTCGTGCGGGACCTCCTCGGCCTCCTGGACGACTGACGGCCGCTCGAACGGGGCTTGCCCGGACTTCCTCCAGCCCCTTTCCTAACCCCTTGTCGAAACCTCCTCCCAGCCCCTAGCCTGGCGCCCGCGCCGGTGCCGTTGTCGCCCCGGCCTGGTCCGGCCGGACGGGATGGGAGGGGCAGCCGTTGAAGCGCACATCACGTGACATCCGCACCGCGAACCGCTACGAGGTGCTGCGCCAGATCATCGCCGAGTCTCCCACCTCCCGGCAGGAGCTGGCCGCCGCCACCGGACTCAGCCTGGCCACGGTCGCCACGCTGGTCGGCGAGCTGCTCGACCTCCGGATGATCACCGAAGTCGGGTTCGAGGACTCGGCCGGCGGCCGGCCCCGTGGCCTGGTGGCGGTCAACGCGTCGGGGGGCGCGTTGATCGGCGTCGACATCGCGGAGACATACGTCCATGCCGAGCTGTTCGACCTGGCGTTGAACGTGCTGGCCCGCGCCGAGGAGGACATGCCGCCCGGCGAGAGCCGACCGGAGCAGGTGGTCGGGCACGTGGCCGCGGCCGTCGGCTCGGTGGTGGCGCAGGCCGGGGTCGAGGCGGCCCGGGTGCTCGGCGTCGGGGTGAGCGTGCCGGGCCAGGTGGACCGGGACACCGGCCTCGCCGAGTACGCGCCCAACTGGGACTGGCACGAGGTGCCGTTGCTCGACCTGCTCGCCGAACACATCGCGTATCCCTTGTACTTGGACAATCCGTTGCGCGCCTGCGCGGTGGCCGAGCTGTGGTTCGGGGCCGTGCGGGGCCGCGGGGACGCGGTCGTGGTCAATCTGGGCACGGGGGTCGGCGCCGGGCTCGCCCTCGGCGGCGGGCTGCACCGGGGGGTGAGCAACAGCGCCGGCGAGTGGGGCCACACCACGCTCGTGCTGGACGGGCGGCTGTGCCACTGCGGCAATCACGGCTGTGTCGAGACGTACGTGGGCGCGCCCGGCATCATGCAGAACCTGCGTGAGCTCAGCCCGCAGTCCCCGCTGCTGCACCCCGAGGACCAGACGGCCACCATCGACGCCCTGGCCCGCGCGGTCGCCGCGGACGACCCCGTGGCACTCAAGGTGGTCCGGGACACCGCCCGTTACCTGGGCGCCGGCATCTCGGACCTGATCAACCTCCTCAACCCCGAAGTGGTCGTGCTCAGCAGCTGGGTCGCCGCCCGGCTGGGCGAGCCGCTGCTCGACGAGGTCCGCCAGGCCGTCGCCCGGCACGCGCTGCGCCGGCCGCTGGCGGCCACCGAGATCGTCCTCTCCCCGATCCCCACCGATCCGGTGTCGCTGGGCGCGGCCACGTTCGCGCTGGAAGGGGCACTGCAGTCCGTCGGGCAGAGGTCAGCACCACGCAGCAACGCAAGGAGCCGTACCGCACCGCCTTCATGACGACGGAAGGGATGCACGTGTCTCACCCCCGCAAGAGATTCCTGCTGCCGGCGGCCTGTGCCGCACTGGCCGTCACCGGAGCCCTTCTCACCTCCCCGGCCGCGAGTGCCGACGCCGTGCCGGCCGCAGACCGGCATCAAGGGCTGAGCTAGGAGACCGATGTCGTTGAGCACCCACACCGTCACCGATTACCTCGAGGACGTCTCGCCGGGCTCCGGGGCGCTGCCGCCCCGCGCCTGGTACGCGTCCTCGGACGCCAAGTCCCTGTCCCTGAACGGCAGCTGGCGTTTCCGGCTGTCGCCGACGGCCGACGCCGAGGACGACTCCTTCGCCGCGGAGGGGTACGACGCCGAAGGCTGGGCCGAGATCCCGGTCCCCGGCCACTGGGTCCTCCAGGGGCACGGCTCCCCGATCTACACCAACCACCTCTACCCGTTCCCGGTCGACCCGCCACGGGTGCCGACCGAGAACCCGACCGGCGACCATCTGCGGGTCTTCGACCTGCCTGAGGACTGGCCGTCGGACGGCGGTGCCGTGCTGCGCTTCGACGGGGTGGAGTCCTGCGCCCGGGTGTGGCTGAACGGCACGGACCTCGGCGAGTTCAAGGGCTCCCGCCTGCCGCACGAGTTCGCGGTCGGCCATCTGCTGAAGACTGCCGGCAACGTACTGGCGGTCCGCGTCCACCAGTGGTCGGCCGGCTCCTACCTGGAGGACCAGGACCAGTGGTGGCTGCCGGGCATCTTCCGTGACGTCACCCTGCTGCACCGCCCGGCGGGCGCCGCCCTCGACTTCTTCGTGCACGCCTCCTACGACCACCGCGCCGGCACCGGCACCCTGCGCGTCGACTCCGACGTGGACGGCCGGGTAACCGTTTCCGAGCTCGGTATCGACATCGCGACCGGCGAGAGTGTGACCGTACCGGTCGAGCCGTGGTCGGCGGAGACCCCGAGGCTGTACGAGGGCACGCTCGCCACCGAGGGCGAGCGGGTGCCGCTGCGCATCGGTTTCCGCACCGTCGGGCTGGCGGACGGCCTGATCAAGGTCAACGGCAGGCCCGTGCTGTTCAAGGGCGTCAACCGCCACGAGTGGCATCCGGAGAAGGGCCGCGCGCTGGACCTCGCCACCATGCGCGAGGACGTGCTGCTGATGAAACGGCACAACGTCAACGCCGTCCGCACCTCCCACTACCCGCCGCACCCGGCCTTCCTCGACCTGTGCGACGAGTACGGGCTGTGGGTGATCGACGAGTGCGATCTGGAGACCCACGGCTTCACCGAGCAGGGCTGGCGGGACAACCCCGTCGACGACGACCGCTGGACCCCGGCCCTGCTGGACCGGGCGTCCCGCATGGTCGAACGGGACAAGAACCACCCGTCGGTCGTCGTCTGGTCGCTGGGCAACGAGGCCGGCACCGGCCGCGGCCTGACCGCGATGGCCGAGTGGATCCGCGGCCGGGACGCCTCCCGCCTGATCCACTACGAGGGCGACCTCACCTGCCGCGACACGGACGTGTACTCGCGGATGTACGCCGGCCACGCCGAGGTCGAGCGGATCGGCCAGAGCCTGGACGGCGGCAGCCTCAAGCGCCGCCGGCTGCCCTTCATCCTCTGCGAGTACGCGCACGCCATGGGCAACGGTCCCGGCGGACTCGCCGACTACCAGCGGCTGTTCGAGTCGTACGAGCGGCTGCAGGGTGCCTTCGTGTGGGAGTGGATCGACCACGGCATCGCCCATCCGGAGCTGGGCTACGCCTACGGCGGTGACTTCGGCGAGGAGCTGCACGACGGCAACTTCGTCTGTGACGGCCTGCTCTTCCCGGACCGGCGGCCCTCCCCCGGCCTGGTCGAGTTCAAGAAGGTGATCGAACCGGTCGGCATCGCCGGCGACTTCGGCGACGCCACGGTCCGGGTCACCAACAAGCAGGACTTCGCCGACCTGTCGGCGCTGGCGTTCTCGTGGTCGTACGAGGTCGACGGGAAGGCGGTGGAGACCGGCACGCTGTCGGTGCCGGCGCTGGCGCCCGGCGAGTCGGCCGACGTGAAGCTGCCCGCGCCGCCGGCCGGGGCGCCGGCCGGCGAGGCCTTCTGGACGGTCCGGGCGGCGCTCGCGGCGGACACCGCCTGGGCGCCGAAGGGCCATGTGGTGGCCTGGGGCCAGGTCCCGGCGTCGGAGCGCCGGGTGCCCACGGTCGCGGCGACGGCCCGCCCGGTGTCCGGCGACGGGGTGATCACCCTCGGCCCCGGCACCTTCGACGCCCGCACCGGCGCCCTGACGGCCGTCGGCGGCGTGCCGGTCTCCGGGCTGCGCCTGGACGTGTGGCGAGCCACCACCGACAACGACGACGGTGCCCCCTGGCAGCCCGACCTGCGCTATGGGCCGCTGTGGCGAGGGCTCGGCCTGCACCGGATGCGGCACCGGCTGGACGCCGTGGAGACCGGCGAGCACACCCTGACGGTCCGCACCCGGGTGGCGCCGGCCGCACGGGAGCTGGGGCTGTCGACCGTATACCGCTGGACCTCGGACGGAGACCGGCTGCGGTTGACCGTATGCACCACCCCCGAGGGCGACTGGACCGTCCCCCTCCCCCGGCTCGGCATCCGCCTCGGACTGCGAGCGGCCGACCGTGTGCAGTGGTACGGCGGGGGCCCCGGCGAGGCGTATCCGGACACCAGCACGGCGTCGGCGGTCGGCCGCTGGCAGTCGACCGTGGACGGTATGCAGACGCCGTACGTCCGTCCCCAGGAGAACGGCGCCCGCATCGACGTCCGCTGGGCCGAGCTCGGCGGCCTGCGCATCGAGGGCGACCCGGCGTTCTGGCTCACCGCCCGCCGCTGGACCACCGAGCAGCTGGACGCCGCCGCGCACCGCACCGACCTCCCCCCCGGCGACACGGTGTGGGTCAACCTCGACCACGGCCAGCACGGCATCGGCTCCCAGTCCTGCGGCCCGGCCCCGCTGCCCCAGTACCACCTGCGGGCCGAACCGGCGGAGTTCTCCTTCGTGTTCTCCACCGCCCCCGACCCGGAGACCAGCTGACCGCCACGCCCCGACACCCACCGCGGCCGGCCGGTTCCGCCCGGCCGGCCGCGCCGGTGTCGGCCTTGGCCGGCGACCGCGTCCTGCGCGCTCGGCCTGTCCGCCCACCTGCTGTGGCGCCGTGCCCTCGGGCACCACACGGGGGTGAGCGGATGACCGCGCCCGCACGGGGCACGGCCCCACGGGCGCGGCACCCCGAGACCGGCCGGGCTCGAAGCCCCGTTTCCGAGCCCCCTCGCAGACTCTGGCGGCCACTCAGCGCCCCCGACCGAAGGTCGCGCAGCCTGGCGCCGCCGTTGCGCCCGCCCCGAGTCCGGGCATGCGGCTTGAGTCTCTCCCCGCGGGAGGGTGCAGGGTCGAGGTCATGAGCAGCACTGATCTCGACGGGCGCCTCGCCGTGGTGGCGGGCGCGAGCAAGGGAGCCGGGCTGGCGACGGCACGCCGGCTCGGCAACGCCGGAGCCCGGGTCGTCACCATCGCCCGTACGCCGCCCGAGACCTCCGACCCCCTCTTCGTCCGGGCCGACCTGAGCACCCGCGAAGGTGTGGCATCGGCGGCTGCGGCAGTGGCCGAGCTGCTCGACGTACCGGACATCCTGGTGCATGTCGTGGGTGGCTCCCGCTCCCCGGCCGGTGGGTACGCGGCCCTGGACGAGGAACTGTGGGCGCAGGAGTTCGCGCTCAACCTGTTCCCCGCGGTCCGGCTGGACCGCGAGCTGGTCCCCCGGATGGTGGCCCGCGGGTCGGGCGCCGTCGTCCATGTGACCTCCATCCAGCGCCGTATGCCGCTGCACCACTCGACGCTGGCGTACGCCGCGGCCAAGAGCGCCCTGGCCACCTACAGCAAGGGACTCGCGAACGAGGTCGCCCCGGCCGGTGTCCGGGTCAACTCGGTCGCGCCCGGCTTCATCCGCACCGACGGTGCCGAGCACCTGCTCGCACGCCGGATGAGCGAGAACGGCATCTCCAGGGAGGCCGCTCTCGACGACCTGATGCAGGTCCTCGGCGGCATCCCGCTGGGGCGGCCCGCCGAGCCGGAAGAGGTGGCCGAGGTAATCGCCTTCCTTGCCTCGGATCGGGCGAGCGCGGTCACCGGCGCCGAACACGTCGTCGACGGCGGCACCATTCGCACCCTCTGACCCGTCTCGACACAGGAGAAGACCATGCACGACATCCAGGAGTTCACCGAGGAGTACTTCGGCGCGGCGGTCGACCCCGACCGTGAGCGCTACTTCTCGCTCTTCGGCGACGACGTCGTCGTACACGACGACGGCCGGAGCCACCATGGACTCACGGCGGTGCGCCGCTGGCGCGCCGAGATCCCTTCCGTGCGCTACAGCCTCCGCGAGGTCACCGGTACGGCCACCGCGTGCACGGCGGTCGCGGAGGTCTCCGGCGACTTCCCCGGCAGCCCGGTCACGCTCCGTTTCGCCTTCGTGCGCGACGTACGGGGGAAGATCACCCAGCTGGACATCGAACCCTGACAGCGAGAGCGCACCGGTCCGGATGCGGACCACGAGGAGGACATCGTGGCTGAGCGGCTGACCATCGGAGAGTTCTCCCGCATCACACACCTGAGCATCCGCGCGCTGCGCCGCTACCACGAGCAGGAGCTCCTCGTCCCCGCGGAGGTCGACCCGGCCACGGGCTACCGCTACTACGCGCCCGCACAGGTCCGCCCGGCCCTGACCATCAGGCGGTTCCGCGAGCTCGACCTCCCGCTGCCGGACCTCCGGCGCTTTCTCGAGGCGGAGTCCGCCGGCGGGAGCGCGGCGGACCACGGCACGGCGCAACAGATCGTCGCCGACCACCTGCGCCGGCTCGAAGACCGGCTCGGCCGCACCCAGCGAGCGGTGCAGGCATTGCGGGAGCTCCTCGACCCGGAGGCCGAACGAGCGGTGAGCCTGGATGTTCTTCCGCCTCAGCGAGTCCTCGCCGTGTCCGTGGACGTTTCGCCCGGGGCCGACTTGAGCTGGTACGACGACGCGATGCGTGACCTGGACGCAGCAGCCGGCCGGCGTCCGGTGCTCCCGCCCGGCGGCCGGTACGAGCACACGCTCTTCACCGAGGGCCACGGCCGTGCCACCGTCTACCTCCCGGCCGAGCCACCGCTGCGGCCAGGAACCCCTGTCACCGTGAGGGAGCTTCAACTGCCCGAGCGGAGAGCCGTCGTCGCCACCCACTCCGGTCCGCACGACGATCTCGACCTCACCTACGCCGCCGTCGGCTCCTTCGCGGCCCGGAACGGGCTGGGCTCCGATGACTTCGTCGAGGAGGTCTATCTCGTCGGGCCACGCGACACCGACCAGCCCGACCACTGGCGCACCCTTGTCGCATGGCTGCTCCACGACCGCTGCTGATGGTGGCGACGGGGCCGGGACGACGCTGCTCGCGGGTCGTGCGAAGGGCCTACCCGAGCGCGCTTCGGGGGTGCGGCGAGGGGCGCGGAACGCGGGGTCAGGCCGTGCGGATCGGGGTGAGGAGGGCGGTGAGGGCGAGCAGGACGCAGGCGGTGCCCGCGGTCAGGGCGGCCGGTGTGGTGCCCCAGCGTTCGGCGGCCCAGGTGAGCAGGGCGGCGCCGGCGGGGGCGGCGGAGTACTGCAGGGTCCAGTAGGCGGAGGTGACCCGGCCGAGCAGATGCTCGGGAGTGACCTCCTGGCGCAGGGACATCGAGCAGGTGCCCGCGATGCCGACACCGGCCAGGAAGCCGGCGGCGAGAACGGCGACGGCGGGCACGGTACCGGCCCGGCCGAGGCCCGCGCAGGCCAGCCCGCACAGCGCGGTCGCGCCGATCCAGGTGCGTCCGAAGCCGAGCAGACGGCGGACGCGGGCGACGAGCAGAGACCCGGCGATGGTGCCGAGCGCACCGGCGGCCAGAACGGTGCCGACCGTGCCGTCGTCGTGGCCGAGGTCGTGCTTGAGGTGGTAGATGACCAGGTCGTTCAGGCCCAGGGTGAGGAAGCTGAAACCGAACAGCAGGGCGGTGAGCGAGCGCAGCAGCGGGTTACGGTACAGGAAGGCGATTCCGGCGCGCAGGTCCTGCCCTACGGTACTGCGGCCGGGCGCCGGGGTGTCGTCGCCGGCCCGGGGGCGCAGTCGTACCCAGCGCATACAGGCGGCGGAGACGGCGAAGCTGGCCGCGTCGACGGCGACGGCGGCGGCCGGTCCGGTCCAGGCGGCGACCAGCCCCGCGCCCACCGGTCCCAGCACCCCGGCCACCGCGGCGGTGGCGTTCAGCCGGCCGTTGGCCTCGGTGAGCCGGCCGGTGCCGACGAGACCTCGGACGACGGTGACATAGCCGACGGCGAAGAACATGCCGACGGCCTCGCAAACCGGCAGCACCGCGTACAGCAGCCAGATGCGCGGGCCGAAGGCCCACACGAGCGGGATCAGGCCGTAAAGGGCCATGCGGACGAGGTCGCACGTGATGAGGAGCCGGCGCCGGTCGACGCGGTCCACCACGGTGCCCGCGAAGACGGCGGCGAGGACGGCGGCTGCCCCGCCGACGGCGGTGAGCAGCCCCATCCTCGCCACGGATCCGGTGGCCTCCAGGACGAGCAGCGGCAGCGCGATCAGGGCGAAGGAGTCACCCAGGACGGAGAGGGTCTGGGCGGCCCAGAAGACCGCGAAGTCCCGTCTACGCCAGAGGGATTGGGTCTCTTCTCGCTCCGCGGCGGCCCTGCGGCTGCGCCCCTTGCGTGTCTCACGTCCCACCGCTCCCCCTCCCCGCGTCCGAACACCCTACGCGGCCGCGCCGGGGCGGACCGGTGCGGAATCGGCCGTGTGCAGAGTGCGGATGGCCGGGATCGGCGACCGCAGCAGCCACAGCACGCACAGCACGCCGCCGACGGCGGACACGGTGATCGTTCCCCGCAGACCGACGAGGGTGGCGAGACCGCCGCCGGCCAGCGCGCCCAGCGGCCGTACGCCGTAGTTGACGGTGGCGTGGGCGCCGGCGATCCGGCTGCGCAGATCGTCCGAAGTGACCGCCGCAGCCAGGGAGTTGAGGTTGACGTCGAAGAGCATGACGCCGAGCGAGGAGAGAAACTCGATGGCGGCCAGGGCTCCGGCACGGGTCCTCAGCGGGCCGTCGGCGAGCCAGACGAGGGCGTAGGGCGCCGGGAAGAGGACGGCGCCCACGACCACGCTGCGGCCGACGCCGATCAGCCGGGAGACGGCGGGCGCGGCGACCGCGCCGAGGAGTCCGCCGATCGCCCCGATCCCGAAGACGGCTCCGATCAGGCCGGGGGACAGCGCCAGTTCCCGCTGGGCGAACAGGACGAGCAGTCCGGTGCCGGTCAGGAAGTTGAAGGCTCCCCTCCCTGAAGGGAGGGGATGCCTCACCCTCCAGGGCTGAGCGGGGATTTACGGCTCAGGCCGCCGCCGGAGCCGGCGGCTCGGGTGGTCTTACGCCCTCGGCACCGTCCGGGTTCCAACCTGCCCGGACCAGCATCACGCGGGCGGAGTTCTTGTCCCTGGGGGACACCGCTGCGCACGCGGTGCAGGTATACGTTCTCATCGACAGAGGCAGTGCGTGCTTGGTTCTCGCTTCGCACGTGGCACAGTCCATCGTGGTGTGCGCCGGGTGCACGAGACGGACGTCCCGCGCGTGCTTGCGGCCCATCTCGACCAGGGCACGCTTCGTGGCGGCGAGGGCGGCATCGGCCGCCTTGCGGGCCATGGTGGTCTTCGCCAGGAACCTCGGCCTGAAGTCCTCCACCGCGACCCCGTCGTGGCCGCGCATCACCCGCTTGGCCCACTTGCGGGCGGTGTCCTCCCGCTGCCGCGCGACCTTCTTGTGCAGCTTCGCCGCCTGCGCCTGGGCCTTGCGGTAGCCGGCGGATGCGGGCTGTCCCTTCGGACGGCGCCGCCGGGCCGTCATCCGCTGGTACCTCGCCAGCCGCTGCGCGGCCCGCCTGCCGTGCTCGGCATGCGGCAGATCGTAGGCGTCGTCGGTGGTGGTGGCGGTCTCCTTCACACCCCAGTCCACCCCGAGCACGCGCCCCGTGGCGGCGAGCGGTTCGCTCTGCGCGGCAACGACGAAGGACACGTACCAATGTCCGAGCGTGTCCTGGAACACCCGCACACTCGACGGGTCGGCCGGAAGGTCCCGTGACCACACCACCGTCAGCACGATCTGGCCCGCCAGGTGCAGGCGTCCGTCCCTGAGGCGGAAACCCCGCTTCGTGTAGTTCAGGCTGGGCCGCGCCTCCCGCTTCTTCTTCCACCTGGGCATCCCGGCCCGCCGGTGCATCGGAAGCCGGTCCTCGATGTCCTTCAGCGCTTTCGCCCTCGACCTGGCGAAGTCGCGTATCACCTGCTGCTGAGGCACGCTCGCGCCCTCAGCCAGCCAGGGCGTCATCCCGCGTGCCTCGGTCAGCATCTTGTCCAACTGCCCCGGACCACAGGTCACCTTCTCACCCGTCGCCCGGCTCTGCGCGTGGACCTGCTGGGACTTCGCGACGCACTCATTCCAGATCCAGCGGCAGCGATCCCACTCCGCTTCGAGTGCGCGCCGCGCGGCAGCCGACAGGCGCACACGGAAGGTGTACCGGGCATGCCCGGTGTCCTTCGTGGTCGCTTCTGTCGTCATGCATCCGAATCTACCCGAGGCCACTGACAGTTGAGAGTTCTCGATCATCGTGGGCGGCATCACCGCCGTGCGGGGTGGACGCCGGATCGCCCTGACGGCGATCCGGCTATCCCTGCCCTGCTCCGCAGGAGTCCGATTCCTCCCCGGCCCGAAGGCCGGGGCATCCTCGGAGAAACCCGGTGAAGAAGTTGACGGTGGCGGCACAGCCGAGCGCGGCACGCAGCACCGGGTGGCGCAGGAGGTGGACCAGGCCCTCGCGGGCGCTGCGCAGGAGCCGGGGCGGGGCGGACCGGGTCGGGGGCGGTCCGGCGGCGGGCAACGGCCCGATGAGGAGGGCGGAGGCGAGGAAGGACAGCGCGTCGGCGGCGACGGCGAGCGGTGCGCTCAGTACCTGGACCAGCCAGCCGCCGACCGCGGGGCCGGCGACGAACGACACCGAACGGCTGGCGCTGAGTTTGCTGTTGGCGTCGATGTACGACGCCGGGGGCACGAGGTGGGCGAAGTAGGACGGGTAAGCGGTTCCGAACGCCACCGAGGCCAGGCCGGTCAGCAGCGCCACCGCGTACAGCTGGACCAGGGTGGGCGTGCCGAGCAGCGCGGCGGCCGGGACGGTGAGCAGGAGCGCGGCGCGGACGAGGTCGGCGGCGACCATGACGGCCCGTTTCTCCGTTCGGCGGTCGACCAAGGCGCCCAGCAGGAGCGCCAGGAGGTTGGGCGTCCACACCAGCGCGGTCAGCCAGGACACCTGCACGGCGGAGGCGTGCAGGGTGGAGACCGCGAGCAGGGGTAACGCCAGCTCGGTGACGCGGTCGCCGAACTGGGAGACGGTCTGGCCGGCCCAGAAGCGACGGAAGCGGCAGTCCCGCCACAGGGTCCCGCTCATGTTTCCTGCTCCGGCTCTGCGTCGTCGGCCTCGGCTGTTTCTGCCGTTTCCGCTGATTCCGCCGTTTCGGGAAGCGCATACAGCAGCAGTCGCACCCCACGGCTTCCTGCGGGCCGTTCGGCCGGGCCGCGGTTGATGTACCGGGCGACGGTCTCCTCCAACGCATCGCGCAGTGCCGCCAGTTCGTCGGCCGACACCACGATGCGGGTGTCGGCCGTGCCGAGGGCGTGGATCCACTCCGGCTCCAGGGCGGGTGCGGTCTCGGTCAGCCAGCGCAGCGGGACTTCGGCGGCACGTGCGAACATCTCGCCGGTGAGCGCCCGGGACGCCGCCTGCCCTTCCTCGTCGGCCGGGTCGGTGGCGATGACGAAGCGGAAGCCGCGGCCGACGGCCTCCCAGCGCCGCTCGCGCCCGTCCGTCCCGCCCTCGGCGTCCCGGATCAGGCCGAAGCCCGCCAGATGACGCAGATGCCAGCTGGTGACGGACGGGGTGGCGCCCACGTACGGGGAAAGCCGGGTCGCGGTGGCGGGGCCGTACCGGCGCAGCCGTTCGAGGATCGCGAGCCGCACCGGGTGGGCGAGGGCCCGCATGACCTTGGGGTCGGATATCTCCACATCGCCGAAGCGGTTGCCGGTCTCCATGACGTGAGAGTGTTCTCTCGGAAGATGTGAGAGTCAACTCTCACGTAATTTCCAAAGATTGAGCAGCGAGACGACTCCTCGTCGCCCTTGAGCCCGGCGGACCGCTTCAGCCCGGTACCGTTTCCTGGTATACCTAGCTCATAACCTAGATGTCCTAGGTAGACAGGGAAGGGCAGGTCCCATGGCCCGAGCGGGACTCACCGTCGAGCGTGTCGTCGTGGCCGCCGCCGAACTCGCCGATGAGGCGGGGTTCGAGAACGTCACGTTGTCCGCGCTGGCGCGCCGCTTCGGTGTGAAGGACGCGAGCCTGTACTCGCACGTCCGGGGCCTCGCGGACCTGCGCACCCGGCTGGCGCTGCACGCGGGCGGCGAGCTGATCGACCGGATCGCGGTGGCCGTGGCGGGCCGCGCGGGCAAGGACGCGCTGGCCGCCTTCGCCGGGGCCTACCGCGCCTACGCCCTGGAGCACCCCGGCCGTTACGCGGCCACCCAGATCCGCATCGACCAGTCCCTGATCGTCGACTCCCCGGCGATGCGCCGCACCGCAGAGATCACCTACGGCATGCTGCGCGGCTACGGCCTTGAGGAACCCGACCTGACCGACGCCGTACGCCTGCTGCGCAGCACCTTCCACGGCTACTGCGCCCTGGAGTCCTCCGGCGGCTTCGGCGCGGACCGGGACGTACGGGCCTCCTGGGACAAGGCGATCGACGCCCTGCACCTGGCCCTGACCCACTGGCCCCGGGAGACGAGGAACGATGACTGAACCGCTTCCCTACGACGTCACGGGCAGCGGTCCCGTCCTGCTGGTCCTGCCGGGCGGCGCCGGGCATCCGATGGGGCTCGGGCCGCTGACCGAGCGGCTGGCCGCGCGGTTCACCGTGGTGACGTACGACCCGCTGGGCCTCGCCCACGGCCGGCTCGGGCTGCCGGTTCCCGAGCAGCGGGTGGCGGACTGGAGCGAGGGCGCGCACCGGGTGCTGGAGGCGGTGCTTCCGGAGGGCGGGTCCGCCTACGTCGTCGGGACCAGCTCCGGCGGCATCGCGGCCCTGGACCTGCTCGCCCGCCACCCCGGACGGCTGGCGCACGTGGTCGCGCACGAACCGCCGTGCGTGATGGTCCTGCCGGACGGGGAGGCGCGGCGGGCCGAACTGATCGGACAGCTGGACGGCCCCGGGCGCCCGCCCGCGGAAGGGGACGCGGCCACACCGTACGGGGTCTTCCTGGCGCGCGTACTGCGCCCGTTCACGTCGTACCTGCCGTCCTTCACCGCTTCCCCGGGCGGTCTCAGCGTCTCTAATCAGCTAAGCGATCCCATGTGAACCGTGAGGTCCAGTGTGGGTTCTGCCCACTTTGGTGGGGAAGCATGAGCGTGCAGGTGGAAGCCTGCGCCCAGTGCTGCTCCTCGCGGCTTGTGGCCGGTGGTGGGTGT